>QXWR01000047.1 GCA_009911065.1 Clostridiaceae bacterium
TCCTGCATCTATATCAAAAAAGAATAAGTCTATAGCCTGTTCTGACTGGCTATAAACTTATTATACGAGGAGGTAACACTGTATGGATTTTCTGCTGGATGCAATCACCACCTGGCTGAAAGAAATGCTGGTGGGCGGCATAATGAGCAACCTTTCCAGTATGTTCGATTCGGTCAACAACCAGGTGGCGGACATATCGGGGCAGATCGGGCAGACGCCCCAGGGCTGGAACGCGGGTATTTTCAGCATGGTCCAAAGCCTTTCGGAAACGGTCATTCTCCCCATAGCAGGCGTGATCCTGGCCTTTGTAATGACGCTGGAGCTGATTCAGATTATCACCGACAAGAACAACTTCCACGATATTGAAACCGCTGTGTTTTTCAAGTGGATATTCAAGACCGCCTGTGCCATCCTCATTGTCACCAACACCTGGAATATCGTGATGGGCGTGTTTGATGTGGCCCAGGGCATCGTGGCCCAGGCTTCCGGCGTCATCGGCGCGGACGCTTCCATCGACATTTCCTCCGCGATGGCGGATTTGGAGCCAAGGCTCATGGAGATGGATTTGGGGCCGCTGTTCGGGCTGTGGTTCCAGTCCCTGTTTATCGGCCTTACCATGTGGGCGCTGACCATCTGTATTTTTATCGTCATTTATGGCCGTATGCTGGAAATCTATCTCGTCACCTCGGTCGCGCCGGTCCCGATGGCCGCTATGATGGGCAGGGAATGGGGCGGCATGGGGCAGAATTACCTGCGTTCCCTAATGGCGTTAGGCTTTCAGGCGTTCCTCATCATGGTCTGCGTGGCAATCTACGCGGTCCTGGTGCAGAACATCGCCACTGACGAAGATACGATTGCCGCCATCTGGTCCTGTGTGGGATATACGGTCCTGCTCTGCCTGACCCTCTTTAAGAGCGGCAGCATGGCCAAGGCGATCTTCCAGGCCCACTGACGAAAGGAGTGTGCAAAAATGGCTTATGTACCCGTACCCAAAGACTTAACGAAGGTCAAGACAAAGGTGGCCTTCAACCTCACCAAACGGCAGTTAGTCTGCTTTGGCGGCGGGGCGCTGATTGGCGTACCGCTTTTCTTTCTGCTTCGGGGGCCAGCCGGGAACAGCGCCGCCGCCCTGTGCATGATGCTTGTCATGCTGCCCTTTTTCCTGCTGGCGATGTACGAGAAGAACGGCCAGCCGCTGGAAAAGATCATCGGCAACATGATCCGGGTATCCTTTCTCCGGCCCCGGCAGCGCCCCTACCAGACCAACAACTTCTATGCCGTATTGGAGCGGCAGGACAAACTCGACAAGGAGGTGTATGACATTGTTTACGGCAAAGAAAAACCGGACAAACGGCAGAGCGCCGGAGGGCGAAGGGCCAATGCCGGTGAAAAAGAAGCTCTCCCGCGCGGATCGGAAGCAGATCGAAGCCGCCATTTCCCGCGCCAGCCGCACTGACCAGAAGGGGATTTCCGCGCAGGACAGCATCCCCTATGAACGGATGTGGCCGGACGGCATCTGCCGCGTGACCGGCTGCTACTATACCAAGACCATTCAGTTTCAGGACATCAATTACCAGCTGTCCCAAAACGAGGATAAGACCGCCATCTTCGAGGGCTGGTGCGATTTCCTCAACTACTTTGACAGCTCCATCCGGTTCCAGCTGTCCTTCCTCAACCTGGCCGCGTCCCAGGAAACCTTTGCCCGGTCCATCACCATCCCGCCCCAGGGGGACGATTTTGACAACATCCGCGGCGAGTACACCCAGATGCTGCAAAACCAGCTGGCAAAGGGGAACAACGGCCTGATTAAGACAAAATACCTGACCTTCGGCATTGACGCGGACAGCATCCGGGCGGCAAAGCCCCGGCTGGAACGGATTGAAACCGACCTGCTCAACAACTTCAAGAGGCTGGGCGTAGTGGCGGAGCCGCTGGACGGGCGGGCGCGGCTGTCCCAGCTGCATGGCGTATTCCACATGGATGAACAGGTTCCCTTTTCCTTTTCGTGGGACTGGCTGGCCCCCTCCGGCCTTTCCACCAAGGACTTCATCGCCCCCACTTCCTTTGAGTTCCGCACCGGCAGGCAGTTCCGCATGGGGAAAAAGTACGGCGCGGTCAGCTTTGTGCAGATTCTCGCGCCGGAATTGAACGACCGGATGCTGGCGGACTTTCTGGATATGGAAAGCTCCCTGATTGTCAGCCTCCATGTGCAGTCCTTAGACCAGGTAAAGGCCATCAAGACGGTCAAGCGCAAAATCACCGACCTGGACCGGGCCAAGATCGAGGAACAGAAAAAGGCGGTCCGGTCAGGGTACGATATGGACATCATTCCCAGCGACCTGGCTACCTACGGAAACGAGGCCAAAAAGCTGCTGCAGGATTTACAGAGCCGCAACGAGCGGATGTTCCTTGTGACCTTTCTGGTGCTGAATACGGCGGACACCGCCAGACAGCTGGGCAACAACGTGTTTCAGGCGTCCAGCATCGCGCAGAAGTACAACTGCCAGCTGGCAAGGCTGGACTTCCAGCAGGAGGAGGGGCTGATGAGCTGCCTGCCTTTGGGACAAAACCAGGTGGAAATCCAGCGGGGGCTGACCACTTCCAGCACCGCCATCTTTATCCCCTTTACCACCCAGGAGCTTTTCCAGAACGGGAAAGAGGCGCTGTACTACGGCATCAACGCCCTGTCCAACAACCTTATCATGGTGGACCGCAAGAAGCTGAAAAACCCCAACGGCCTGATTTTAGGCACTCCCGGCTCCGGCAAGTCCTTTTCCGCCAAGCGGGAAATCGCCAACTGTTTTCTGCTCACCACCGATGACATCATCGTGTGCGACCCGGAATCGGAGTACGCGCCCCTTGTGGAGCGGCTGCATGGGCAGGTTATTAAGATTTCGCCCACCTCCGGGGACTACATTAACCCGATGGACCTAAACCTGGACTACTCGGATGATGAAAGCCCGCTGTCTTTGAAATCCGATTTCATTCTGTCGCTGTGCGAGCTGATCGTGGGCGGCAAGGAGGGCTTGCAGCCAGTCCAGAAAACCATCATCGACCGTTGTGTACGGCTGGTCTACCATGATTACCTGAACGACCCCAGGCCGGAAAATATGCCGGTATTGGAGGATTTGTATAACCTTCTGCTGACCCAGGAGGAAAAAGAAGCGCAGTACATCGCTACGGCGCTGGAAATCTATGTTTCCGGCTCCCTGAATGTGTTCAACCACCGGACCAATGTAAACATCGACAACCGCATTGTCTGCTATGACATCAAGGAGTTAGGCAAGCAGCTGAAAAAAATCGGTATGCTGGTGGTGCAGGACCAGGTGTGGAACCGCGTCACCATCAACCGCGCCGCCCACAAGTCCACCCGTTACTACATTGACGAGATGCACCTTCTGCTCAAAGAGGACCAGACCGCCGCCTATACCATTGAAATCTGGAAACGCTTTCGGAAATGGGGCGGGATTCCCACCGGCATCACACAGAACATCAAGGACCTGCTTGCCAGCCGGGAAATCGAGAACATCTTTGAGAACTCGGACTTTGTATATATGCTCAACCAAGCAAGCGGCGACCGGCAGATTCTGGCAAGGCAGCTGGGCATCTCCCCGCACCAGCTGTCCTATGTGACCCACTCCGGCGAGGGCGAGGGGCTGCTGTTCTACGGCAACATCATCCTGCCCTTTATCGACCGGTTCCCCAAGGATACCGAGCTGTACCGCATAATGACCACCAAATTACAGGAATTAAAGGAGGGAAAGCAATCATGACTGCACAGAAAATCAAACACAATCCCCGGCTGTTTTTGCAGCGGGCGATGGAGATTCAGCGCCGCCAGCTGCTTCTGGCGATGGCGGACGCGGTAAGCGAGTGCCGTACTGCGGAGAGCATGGCGGCAGAACTGAACCGTGACGGGGAAACGGGCCTGCTCCGCCTTGCGGAAATCTGGTGCTGCCTCTCCCCCGGCACCGGCGGCAGGATTATGGAGGGCCGGGGCGCGGAGCTTCTGGCCGATGTGCTGGCACAGGTCTATGCCTGCCTGATCCTCCGTCCTTTACACACCCCGGCTGGCATGGGCCTCTATGTGGAACTGCTCTATATGATGGAGGCGCTGATGCTGGGGGAATGGTTTGATTAAGGAGCCGCGCCTGCGCTTTACGAGGGAGGAACAGACCGACCCGGCGCTGGAAAAGCCGATCCGCCGCGCACAGAAAGCAGCTGTCCGGGCAGACAAGGCGCAGGCCAGGATACCCAAAAAGAAGGTCCGGCAGACCGTTATTGACCCCGATACCGGAAAGAAAACAACGAAACTGACCTTTGAGGAACAGGCAAAGCCGCCCTCCAAGCTGTCCCATGCGGTACGGGGCGCTCCGGCCAACGCGCTGCTTGCCGGGGCGCATAAGGAAATCCGCAAGTCCGAACAGGACAATGTGGGCGTGGAGGGGGCGCACAAGACTGAGCAGGCTGTTGAAGTCAGCGCGCGGCTGGTGCGGGAGGGATACCGCAGCCATAAGCTGAAACCCTACCGCGAAGCGGCAAGGGCGGAGCAAAAGCTGGAAAAAGCAAACATCAACGCCCTGTACCAAAAGTCCCTGGCGGAGAACCCCCAGCTTGCCAGCAACCCCCTTTCCCGCTGGCAGCAAAAGCAGGCCATCAAAAAGGAATATGCCGCCGCCAAGCGCGCCGGTCAAACGGCTGGGCATACGGCGCAGGCCGCAGGCCATACTGCCAAGACCGCGCACAAGACCGGCAAGGCGGCAAAGTCCGTCAAAGAAAAAGCGGAACAGGCAGGCCGGTTTGTCATGCGGCACAAGAAGGGATTCCTGATTGCGCTGGCGCTGTTTCTGCTGGTCTGCCTGCTGATGAATACCCTGTCCTCCTGCTCCATGCTGGCCCAGAGCATCGGCTCGGCGGTGTCCGGCTCCACCTATCCCTCCAAAGACGAGGATATGCTGGGGGCCGAAGCGGACTATGCCGCAAAGGAGGCGGAACTGCAAGCCGAACTGGACAACATGGAGAGCCTGCACCCAGGCTATGACGAGTACCGGTACAATCTGGACCCTATCGGCCACAATCCCCATGAGCTGGCGGCTTATTTAAGTGCCCTGCTCCATGAGTACACGCCCCAGAGCGCGGCGGCACAGTTACAGCGGGTCTTTGACCTCCAATATGTCCTGACACTGACCGAGGAGGTGGAAATCCGCTACCGCACCGAAACCAGCACCGACCCGGAAACCGGGGAAACGACCAGCGAGGAAGTCCCTTATGAATACTACATCCTCCATGTGGAGCTTGTGAACACCCAGATTTCCGCCCTTGCGCCGGAACTGCTCACCCCGGACGAATATGAGATGTACCAGGTCTATATCGCCACCAGGGGCAACAAGCCGCTGCTGTTTGGCGGCGGTTCCCCGGATATGGGAAATTCCGAAGATTTGAGCGGCGTGGAGTTTATAAACGGGACCCGCCCCGGCAATCCGGGACTGGTGGATCTGGCGAAGCGTCAGGTGGGAAACGTGGGCGGCTATCCGTATTGGAGCTGGTACGGCTTTAACAGCCGGGTGGAATGGTGCGCCTGCTTCGTGAGCTGGTGCTATAACCAGGCCGGGAAAAGCGAACCGCGCTTTGCTGGCTGTCAGTCCCAGGGCGTACCCTGGTTCCAGTCGCATGGGCAATGGGGCGGACGCGGATATGCCAACATCGCCCCCGGCGACGCCATTTTCTTTGACTGGGATTTGGACGGTTCCGCCGACCATGTCGGCATTGTGATCGGCACAGACGGGAGCCGGGTCTATACGGTGGAGGGCAATTCCGGCGACGCCTGCAAAATCAAAAGCTATGACCTGAATTACCAGTGCATCAAGGGCTACGGCCTGATGAACTGGAACTAAACCATGTGGGAAGGAGTGTTACAGATGGCAACGAACAAAATCGACCGGATTGACCGGGAGATCGCAAAGACCCGCGAAAAGCTGGCGGAATACCAGAACCGGCTGCGGGAATTGGAGGCGCAGAAAACCGAGGCGGAGAACCTGCAAATCGTCCAGCTGGTGCGGGCGGTCCGCATGACCCCGCAGGAACTGAACGCGCTGCTGTCCGGCGGCGGGATTCCCGGCGTGGGAACGCCTGCGCCAGACACCCAGGAAAAGGAGGAAATTCACGATGAAATCTAAACAGTTATTGCGGACACTGGCCGCATTTTGTACCGCCCTGGTCCTCATGGGCGGTTTTTCTGTCCCTGCCTATGCGGGCGGCGGCGGGGAACCGGCTGATGAAACCAACGATTCCAACGTACAGGTGGAGCAGCCGGAGGAAACGCCGCCCCTCACCCCGGATGGCAACGCCACCCTGGTGGACGATTACGGCGGGAACAAGCAGCTGATTACCGTTACCACCAAAAACGGCAACTACTTCTATATCCTGGTGGACCGGGATGACGAGGGGGAAAACACCGTCCATTTTCTCAACCAGGTAGACGAAGCCGACCTGATGGCGCTGATGGAGGACGAAAACAGCGAGGAACCCCCCGCTGTTTGCAGCTGCACCGAGAAATGTCAGGCAGGCGCAATCAACCGGAACTGCCCGGTCTGCGCCTTTACCATGACAAGCTGCACCGGCAAGGCGGCGGAACCGGAGGAGCCGCCTGCAATGGAGCCGGAACCGGAGAAAAAGTCCGGCATGAATCCGGCTGTCCTGCTTTTGGTTGTGGCCCTGTTAGGCGGCGGGGGCGCGCTCTACTACTTCAAGTTTGTGAAGAACAAGCCGAAAACCAAAGGCCCGGACAATCTGGACGATTACGACTACGGCGATGAGGAAGATGAGCTGTGGGAATCCGAGGAGGGCGCGGAGGAGGAACCGGTGGAAAGCGAGGAAGAACCGGAATGACCCGCTTCACTGACAGCCCCTTTGAGCGCATGATGACACAGAAACCGGAGGGCAGGAAGAAAACTTCCCGCCCTCCTTCTTTACCCAAAAGCCACCCCTGCTATGGCTGCGGCAACTACGGGAGGCCCTGTGTGGGATTCTGCCACCGGGAACTGGAAAAGCAGCTGAAAGAAAGGAGAGATCGGAAATGAAGTATCTTATTTTATTGATAAAAGGCATCGCTGTTTTTGACCTGTGCTGTCTGGCGGTGTATCTGGGCGGCGATATTCTGACTGCCCTGACACGCAAACTTCGGAAAAAGCCTGCACAGAGCGACGACCTTTATGACTTTTCTATGGATGGCGACACAGCCGCCCCGCTGTCCATAGATTCCATCCGCCAGCTGTACTCCGGCGATGTGGAAACTTTTGTAGAAGAAAGGCTTCTGCCGGACGCCGCAAAGACGATGGAGGCTTTAACGGAACGGGAACAGACAGCGGCCCGCCTGCTTTTATGCGCCCTGATCGGCTATCTGAAAGAAGAAGCCCGCATGGACGAGCAGAGTTTTCCGATGGTGATGAAACTGCTGAAATATATGGAGGGGGAAAAAGAGGAAGGCTGCCAGGACCCGGTAGACTGGCTGCTGGAGGACGCCAACAGCCGCGCACACCGGCAGGAGTCCTATTACAGCGATTATCAACGCTACCAGCTGATGCAGGTGGATAAAAAACGTGTCATTCTGGCCTGCCGTATCCTCATCAATGATCTGGTAGGAAAACTGTACCGATATGATTACCGGTTCGGCTATGACCTGATGCTGACAGAGGACAACAGCATTGAGGAAAAGCTGCGTACATCTATGCGGGAAGAATGGGAGGATGAAGATTATGCGCCTTGTGATTGCTGAAAAACCGTCGGTGGCCCAAAGCCTGTCCGCTGTAATCGGGGCCAATGCCCGCAAGGACGGGTATCTGGAAGGGAACGGCTGGCGGGTCAGCTGGTGCGTGGGGCATCTGGCCGGGCTTGCCGATGCGGACAGCTATGACCCTAAATATGCCAAGTGGCGCTATGACGATCTGCCGATCCTGCCCTCGGACTGGAAAATGAGCGTGGGGCGGGACAAGAAGAAACAGTTTGATATTCTCAAAAAGCTGCTGTGCGCCCCGGATGTGACCGAGGTGGTAAACGCCTGTGACGCGGGACGGGAGGGCGAACTGATTTTCCGCAACGTCTATGAGCTGGCGGGCTGCAAAAAGCCCATGAAGCGGCTCTGGATTTCCAGCATGGAGGATTCGGCAATCCGGGAGGGCTTTGAAAACCTCCGCCCCGGCGCGGACTATGACGGTCTGCATCAGGCGGCGCTCTGCCGCGCCAAAGCCGACTGGCTGGTGGGCATCAACGCTACCCGGCTGTTTTCGGTGCTGTACCGCCGGACCCTCAACATCGGGCGGGTTATGTCCCCTACACTGGCCCTTATGGTCCAGCGGGAAGCAGAGATTGAAGCCTTCCAGCCGGAGCCGTTTTTTACGGTGGCTCTGGAACTGCCCGGATTTACCGCTGTGGGGGCGCGGATGAAAGACAAAACCGCCGCGAAAGAGCTGAAAACCGCCTGCCAGGGAGGTTCTGCGGTGGTGAAACAGGCACAGCGGAAAGAGAAGTCCGAAAAGCCGCCCGCCCTCTATGACCTGACCACCTTACAGCGGGACGCCAACCGCCTGCTGGGGTTTACCGCCCAGCAAACGCTGGACTATCTGCAAAATCTCTATGAGAAAAAGCTGTGTACTTATCCCCGGACGGACAGCCGGTATCTGACCTCGGATATGGCGGAGGGCCTGCCGGTGCTGGTCAACCTCACCGCCAATGCCATGCCGTTCCGAAAAGGGATCGGCATTACCTGCAACCCGGAGGCGGTCATCAACGATAAGAAAGTGACCGACCACCATGCGGTGATCCCCACCCGCAATCTTCAGGGGGCGGACCTCTCCGGCCTGCCTGCTGGTGAGAAAGCGGTATTGGAGCTGGTGGCCGCAAGGTTGTTGTGTGCGGTGGCGGAACCTTATTGTTATGAAGAAACTTCTGTTACTGTGGAATGTGCCGGTACGGAATTTGCTGTAAAGGGCAAAACGGTGAAACACCCCGGCTGGCGCAAGCTGGATGCCGCTTATCACGCCGGTCTGAAAAATGCCCCGGAGCCGGAGGAAGGACCAGAGGAAAAGACGCTGCCGGAACTCTCTGAGGGACAATCTTTGTCCGTTTCCAATGCCTCCGTCAAGGAGGGGAAAACCAGCCCGCCAAAGCATTTCACCGAAGATACCCTGCTGTCGGCTATGGAGAACGCCGGTAAAGAGGATATGCCGGATACCGCCGAGCGCAAGGGATTGGGTACGCCTGCCACCCGCGCCGGGATTCTGGAAAAGCTGGCCTCCACCGGTTTTCTGGAACGGAAAAAGAGCAAAAAGACGGTCCAGCTGATGCCCTCCCGCGACGCGCGTTCCCTCATTACGGTTCTGCCGGAGCAGCTGCAATCCCCGCTGCTCACCGCCGAGTGGGAGTACCGGCTGGGCGAGATTGAGCGCGGCGAGCTTTCCCCGGAGGAGTTTCTGTCCGGGATTTACGCCATGCTGCGGGAGCTGGCGGCAACCTATCAGGTGATCAAGGGAACCGAGTATCTGTTCTCCCCGCCCCGCGAAGCAGTAGGCAGATGCCCCCGGTGCGGCGGTGAGGTTACAGAATCGCAAAAGGGATTTTTCTGCCAAAGCGAAACTTGCAGATTTGCCATCTGGAAAGACAGCAAGTGGTGGATCGCCAAGAAGAAACAGCCCACCAAGGCCATTGTCGCGGCCCTCTTAAAAGACGGGCGGGCAAGGCTCACCGGCTGCTACTCGGAAAAAACCGGCAAAACCTATGACGCGGATGTGCTTTTGGAGGATACCGGCGAGTATGTGAACTTCAAGCTGGACTTTGGCCAGCGGAAAGGAGGCTCGTGATGAAATTGTCGCTGTTGGAACAGGAAACCATCCTCCTCTACAACCAGGCGGAGCCTGCCGCCCAAGTCTATACCCATGACCCAAAGCTGATGAAAAAACTGAACTGCCTTGCCGGTAAACACCCGGAGCAGATCATCAAGAAGGACGCCCACAACTTCATTGTCCCCAAACGCTGCGTATCGGTTCGGGAGCCGTACAGCGAAAAGCGGCGCAAAGCCGCCAGTGAACGCGCCAGGGCCGCAGGCTATAAGCCGCCGTTGAAATCCTCCTCCGGTCAATAAGCATGGGCGGGAATGTCTTTGAAACGGTAAAGCAGTCCATCAGTACCAGAGAAGCGGCGGAACACTATGGAATCGAGGTAAAGCGGAACGGCATGGCCTGCTGTCCTTTCCACGATGACAGGACGCCCAGCCTGAAATTAGACCGCCGCTTTCACTGTTTTGGCTGCGGGGCGGACGGAGATGTGATCGACTTTGCCGCCAGACTTTATAACCTCTCCCCCAAAGAGGCGGCGGAAAAACTGGCCCAGGATTTTGGCCTGCTCTATGACAGCCAGGCGCCCCCGAAGAAAACCTATGTCCGTCAAAAGTCAGAAGCGCAGAAGTTCCGGGAATCAAAGCAGCGGTGTTTCCGCGCGCTGGCAGACTACGCCCATCTGCTGCGGGGCTGGGAAACCGGCCTTGCGCCCCTGACCCCGGAGGATGAGCCGCACCCCCTTTTTGTGGAGGCGCTGCACCAAAAGGACTATGTGGAGTATCTTCTGGACTTTCTGATGGAGGATGGCATAGAGGAACAAAAAACATGGATTGCAGAACACCTGACAAAAATCATAGATTTGGAAAGGAGAAACAAAGAAATGGCAGAGAAACCCACCAACCGGGAGCGATTGCGGGAAATCACCGAGGGCATTGAGCAGAACATCAAGGAACTGTTTGAGAGCGAAAAGTATATGCGCTATCTGTCGGTGATGTCCCGGTTCCACCGCTACTCGGTCAATAATACCATGCTGATCTATATGCAGAAGCCGGACGCGACCCTTGTGGCTGGCTATAACAAGTGGAAGAACCAGTTTGAGCGCCATGTGAAGAAGGGCGAGCGCGGCATTACCATCATTGCGCCCACCCCCTATAAGAAGAAAATCGAGGAGCAGAAGCTGGACCCGGACACCCACGCGCCAATGCTGGACGCAAACGGCAGGGTGGTCATGGAGGAAAAAGAGGTGGAAATCCCGCTGTTCCGTCCGGTGAAGGTGTTTGATGTGAGCCAGACGGACGGAAAGCCCCTGCCCTCCCTGGCGGCGGACCTGTTCGGGAATGTCCGGCACTTTGAGGCGTTTATGGAGGCGCTGAAACGCTCCGCCCCGGTTCCCCTTGCGTTTGAGGAAATGGACGCAGATACGGACGGATATTTTTCTTCCATTGAGCAGCGCATCGCCATCCGCCAGGGCATGAGCGAGGTGCAGACCGTTTCCGCCGCTGTCCATGAGATCGCCCACAGCAAGCTGCACAACTTTGATGTGCCGGACAACCCGGACGCGCCCTTGTATCAGGAAGTGGAGCTGTTTGGACAGCCAGCCCTGTTCTCCAATGAGCGGATTGCCGCAGACGATCTGCCGGACGGACTGTTTTGTTATGACCTGCGCGGTTCCGACGATGACCCCGGCGCGCCGGTTGCGGTCGAGGAACGGGTTATCGTCAACCACGCCGGTTCCGTCATAACCGCAAAGCCGCTGGAACTGCCGGAGCAAGGGTATCTCCCCCTGACCGATGAATCCGGCCTGGACTTTAACGGCGGCGAAAAGACCGCCCAGCGGTTTTTGCAGGACCATAAAAAGGACCGGCGCACTGAGGAGGTGGAGGCCGAGAGCATCTCTTACGCGGTCTGCCAATATTTTGGGATTCAGACCGGCGCAAACAGCTTTGGGTACATTGCGAACTGGAGCCAGGGCAAGGAGCTGAAGGAACTGCGGGCCAGCTTGGAAACCATCAACAAGACCGCCGGTACTCTGATTGCCGATATTGACCGCCATTTTCAGGAGGTCTGCAAGGAGCGCGGCATTGATCTGGAATCCGGGCCGGAGCAGGACGCCGGAAAAGAAACCATGCAGCCGGAAAACCCGCAGGCCGATACGGAGAATCAAGAGGTTTCCCCTGAACCGGAACCCTCCTGGAAAATCCCCGCCGAACTGCCGGAGCAGGACCCCTCCATGTTCCGCTATTACATTACCCAGGAATCGCTGGATGTGGGAACCTATCCTTTGATGGACGGGAAAACCATCACTGAACTTGCCGCGCCGGTAAAGGTGGAACAGGATTCCATCACTGCCTTTGGCTGTATCGACTACCCCCAGCCGCTGACCGCCGAACAGGAACGGGAATACGCCCTTTTGCCCGCCAGCCAAAACCTGCGGGCGCTGGATTCCATCGGCCATGCCGCAGAAGCCGCCCAGCTGCCCGACGCGCCGGAGCAGGCGCTGGATGAATACCCGATGCCGGACCCTTTGCTGCGGGAGGACGATCTGAAAAACTGCGGCTATCAGGACGGGGACTTGCTGCCCCTCTCCAAAGAGCGGGCGCTGGAACTGTTTGAGCAGGATTTGACGGTGTACGCGGTGGTGGACGGGGGCGGCGCGGAAATGCTCTTTGACCGGGAGGAATTTGAATCCCAGCTGCCCGGTACGGTGTTCGCCCTTTCCCGCGAGGAATGGGAGGAAAGCCCAGCCTTTGACGCGCTGGTGCAGGACCGGCTGAACCGCCAGCAGGAACGGGAGCAGGCGTTTCTCTCTCATGAGGGGGACTGCTTTGCCATCTATCAGGTAAAGGATGATGACAGCCTGCGGGAAATCCGCTTTGAGGGGCTGGACTGGCTCCAATCCATCGGGCGCGAGGTGGAGCGTGAGAATTACAACCTGATCTACACCGCGCCCCTTTCCGGCAAAGATACGCCGGAGGTTGTGGCGGAGCAGCTGTTCTACCGCTTCAACAACGAACACCCCAGGGACTATCACAGCCCCTCCATGAGCGTCAGCGACATCGTTGCCATCCGCAGGGACGGCGCGTTATCCTGTCATTACTGTGATAGCTTTGGCTTTCAGCAGATCACCGGTTTTCTTGACGCGAACCCGCTGAAAAATGCGGAAATGTCTATGGAGGACGATTACGGCATGATTGACGGGATCATCAACAACGGTCCCAAAGAGCCGACCGTAGCCCAGCTGGAACAGCAGGCCAGAAGCGGCCAGCCGATTTCCCTGATGGATTTGGCGGCGGCTGTCCACCGGGAGGAACAAGACAAGCGGAAATCGGTGGTGGAACAGCTCCACCAGCAGCCGAAGCAGGAAAGCAAAAAGACAGCGCCGAAAAAGAGCGCGGAAAGGGAGCTTTGATATGGGACACTTTACCTTTGAAGAAATGAATCTGATGTGCATTTACAACACCGGAACCCGCGCCGGACTGATGGAGAGCCTGACCGAGATGCGCGGCTATCTCTCGCCGGAGGAAACGGAGCTGATGGAACTGACCGACAGCGCCCTTCATAAGCTGCGCGCCATGACGGACGCGGAGTTTGACAGTCTGGAACTGTACCCGGACTTTGACGAATAGGAACCAACAGACCGGAGGGGCTGGCGCTGTGCCGCCCCTTCCTTTTATCCAAAACCCGAAAGGAGGGCCGAAAACAATGGCAACCAAAGCGCAGATGTACGCACAGATGGCCGACCATGCGGCGGTGCAGCTCACTTCCAGCTGGAATGAGTGGATGCGGTTTCTGGACACAGCCTCCAGGCTTTACAAATACCCGTTCCATGACCAGCTGATGATCTACGCCCAGCGCCCGGACGCTACCGCCTGTGCGGAGTATGACCTGTGGAATGACAAGATGGGCCGCTATGTCCGGCGCGGCTCCAAGGGCATCGCCCTGGTGGACGATTCCGGGGACCGGACCCGGCTGCGGTATGTCTTTGACATCTCCGACACCGGAACCCGCCCGCACTCCCGCACACCCTGGCTCTGGAAGATGGAGGAACGGCATATAGATTCCATCTCCGCCATGCTGGAAAACCGGTATGGGGTGGGCGGCGATGATTTAGGCGGGCAGCTGACCGAGATCGCCCGCAGGCTGGCCGGGGAATACTGGGCGGACAACGGGCGGGACTTCCTTTACATCGTTGACGATTCCTTTTTGGAGGAGTACGATGAACTTAACATCGAAGTCCAATTCAAAGCCGCTGCCACCGTCAGCATCGCCTATTCCCTGATGTCCCGCTGCGGGCTGGCCCCGGAACAGTATTTCACCCACGAGGATTTCATGCCGGTTTTCGATTTCAACACACCGGCCACCGTTGGGGCGCTGGGAACGGCGGTCAGCCAGATCAACCAGCAGGTGCTGCGGCAGATCGGCGTAACCATTCTAAACGCGGAGCGAGAGGCCAACAAAGAAAGGAGCCAGCAAAATGAACAACACCTTAACTTACATTCAGAACGGGGATTATCTGATTCCCAACCTGCAACTGACAGAACAGCCCGAAACGCCCCTGGGCAAGTACGGCAGGATGCGGAAAACCTACTTGAAGGAACACCGGCCCATCCTTTACAACCGTCTGCTGATGAGCGAGAAGCTGTACCCGCACCTGTTGGAGATCGACCGGACCGCGAACAGCCGATTGGAGCAGCTGATGCCGGAACTGGCGCAGGCGGCGGGCGTGACCGAGGAACTGAAAGCCCGCGACATGATGCAGTGGGTGGGCCTGATGAACAGCTGCAAGGCCCAGGCGGAGGAGATTCTGCTGGCGGAACTTATCAACAGCTGACCTTAAACCTGTTTCTTTCCGAAACGGAACAGATTCAGAATATTGATGAAGCAGAGAATGTGAAAGCGTCCTCTGCTTTTTCTTTTGCCCAAAAGGACATCGACCATGTACTGCGGCTGGGCGGCAATACCGACCGTCTGCGGGAGCGCGTGACAGCTGAATTTGAAAAGCAGAAGCCGATCCCGGAAATAGCCGCCGCCCTGCAATCCCTCTATCATGGCGGCAACGGTTTTACCACCGATGCAGGCCGTATCACAGTCTGGTATGGTGAGGACGGAATCCATCTCTCTCATGGAAAATCCGCCCGATATGATAAATCCGCACAGGTTATTTCCTGGGAGGGCGCGGCGGAGCGTATTGGCGAGCTGTTGGAATCCGGTCAATTTGCGTCCAATGTAGAGCTTGCCGAGGCCGAAGGATATGAGCGGTTGCAGCTGGCAGAAAAATTTTGGAACCTTTGTCACGATCTTAGTGATAGAGCCAAAGAATCCGGTTATCTTCCCAGCCTTGTCCAGAACAGAGGGGGCGGGTTTCCAGAGGAAACGAAACGGCTTGCCGAGCAGCTGAAAAGCCCGGAGTTCCATCAAACCGTTGCAAAAGAATACGCCGCCTTTTGGCTTGCCTACCAGCAGGACCGGAGCTTGCTGCGGTTCCAGTATCATAATCCCAAGCAGATTTGGGAAAACATGAAAGACCTGTCGCTGCCCCGCAAAGCCTTTTCATCTGAAATGGCAGAGGTTCCTGCGGTTAAGCAGTTTATTACGGAGGATGAGATCGGCGCGGCCCTTTCTGGCGGCAGCAGCTTTGCAGGAGGCAAAGGGCGCATTTATGCCTTTTTCCAGCAGCCCCATACCGACAAGGAAAAAACCGCGTTTCTCCGGCAGGAATACGGAACCGGCGGACGCTCCCACGCACTGTCCGGTGCAACGCACAGTGGCGAAGATCACGATGGAAAGGGCCTGCGCTACCAGAAAAACGGCTGTGACGATGTACGCCTGACCTGGGATAAGGTCGTGAAGCTGGTTGCCGGCCTGATCCAAAAGGACCGTTATCTGACCGAAGCAGAACGGGAACAGTATGAGAAAATCCAGGCAGAAAAGGAACTGGCCGAGGCGGGCATTGTAGAATCACAGAGCCAGCCTGCTCCTGTCCATGAAACGGAAACAGAACCGCCCCAGCCCGCGCTGGAAGAATTGCTGGAACAGTACAAGCCTGTTGTGACCGCCGCCATCATGGAGGATACGGCATACCGCAACGCCTGCGGCCATACTGACCATGAAAACGCTGTGATTGAGGGTAACGCCGCTGTGCGCCGCGCGGTTCTTGGCTCCGGTAATATGCAGCTTCTCAAACAGTATTCGGATGTGCCGGAGTTCCGCCACCGCCTGCATCAAGAGGTGATTGCCGAAACCTATCCAAAGCTCCATGAGCTTCTGCGCCCTCTCTCCCAGGACGATATTGACGAAGCCCTCTGTGCATGGAACGGCGATATGGACAGCAAACGGGCCGTAGTCCGCTATATGAAGGAGCATGGGCGGGAAAAAGATACCGCCGCATGGCTGTCCAGGGAGTACGGCGGTCCTGAACATACAAACCTGTTTATTGTCCGCGCCGGAAGCCCCGAAGAAATGGAACTGCCCTGGCCCAAGGTACAGCGCCGGATCGCCCAGCTTATCAAAGAGGACCGCTTTTTTACAGAGGCTGAACGGGACAATCTGGACGATATAGACCCTATCGCAATCCGGGAAAATCTGGCCCAGCGCGGCATTGTAAACGGGCAGGTAACAGAACCGGAGAAGCTGGACAATGCCCCCTTTATCCAGCAGGTCATGGCTGATGTGGAGCAGATTGCCGCCGATGAAGCAGAACCGCGCTTTTCCGTTGTTATGACCAGCGATGCGTTTCCCGACCCGGAAGATGCGTTTGCTGTCTGGGATAATCAGACCAATGATTACTATACCGCCTCCGATGGAACGGTACGGACATTTTCAAGAGAAGAAGATGCGGAGCAATTCCTGACCGGGCTGGAACCGCAGGAGGTAAACGCAGACCGCCAGGAAGAACCAAAAAAAGGCGGCTTTGCTTATGGTGGCTTTCATTTTGAGCCGGTGGGTGTGCTGGGAGAAGATTCTGACTTCAACACTGTGGTGCGGCATACCATCTCTAACAATGCGCTGGGGATGTCCGTTTATGCCAATGCCGGGCGTCCTTATTCCCATGCGGCCTTTTACGCAGCGGCAGGAGGCATCAAAGCGGATGTGTTCCGCTGTCTGGAAAACGGGAAGCTCTATCTTCCTGGCAGCAATGAGCTGTTCGAGTACACCGGCGCTTTTAAGCCGTATCAGGAACAGGCCAAAGAACCGGTACAGGAAACGCCAGCCACAGAAACCGCATCCATCGTGGAAGAACGCCGCGACCCGCTGGCATCGGCCTATGGCGTAGGGGATTTTGTTTTTCTGGGAGATACCGAGTACCACATCACCGATTTGCAGCAGGGCTATGTCCAGCTGAATGACCCTGCGCTGGCCTACCCCATTTACCGGACGGAAAGCAAAGAACAGTTTGAACGCGCCATCCGGCAGGACCCACGTAACAGCGCCATCACCGACTATCTCCCCGCCGATCTGGACCAGTTTTCCCCGGATTTGCGGGAAGTCCTGACCGGGGATGGCGGTTTGCTGGATACGGCTGCAAAGGAGGATATAGCGGCGCTGCTACGAAGCGGCGCAGGCAATCCGGCTGTCGCCCAGCATCTTTCCCAGCGGTTTTCCGGTACAGTGGAAACCATGCAGCTGGAAACCGGAGATACGGCGGATTACCGGGCCTCCGCAAACGGCATGGAAGTGGAGATTCTGCGGGAAGATGAAACGGTGCTGGCAGCGATGTATGAAAGCTGGGAGCCGCTTGCCGCTGCCCTGCGCGCCCTCTACCAGCAGGAGCTGGACGGATTCTCCCACGAACCGGCACAGCCAAGTAAACTGCCAGCAGAGGAACAGCCGGATTTTGGGAATCCTCCCGCACCAGAGCCGGAGCCGCAGATCACCATTACCCCCGTCACCCGTTATCCGGGCGAACAGAACCATCTGCCCTACGATATAGAGATTCATACGCTGCGCTTTGATGAGCCGGAACCTACCCCTCCCCAGCCGACAGCCGGGAACTTCCGTATCACCGACATTCACCTGGGCGTAGGAGGGCCAAAAGCAAAGTTCCGGGCCAATATGGACGCTATCAGCCTCTTAAAAGAACTGGAATTTGAAAACCGGCAGGCCACGCCGGAAGAACAGGAAATCCTCTCCCGGTATGTGGGCTGGGGCGGTCTGGCAGACGCTTTTGACGAGAACAAGCCCGCCTGGGCAAAGGAGTTTGCGGAACTCTATGCAACGCTGTCCCCGGAGGAATATGAAGCCGCCAGAGGAACGACCCTGAACGCCCATTACACCAGCCCAACCGTTATCCAGGCCATTTATGAAGCGGTGGGAAAAATGGGATTCCAGACCGGCAACATCCTGGAACCCTCCTGCGGTGTGGGCAACTTCTTCGGTATGCTGCCGGAGGAAATGCAGGGAAGCAAGCTGTACGGCGTGGAACTGGATTCCATCACCGGGCGCATCGCAAAACAGCTCTATCCAAAAGCAGACATCACTATCGCGGGCTTTGAAACCACCGACCGGCGGGATTTTTATGATTTAGCCGTAGGAAACGTGCCGTTTGGCCAGTATTCCGTCAATGACCGGGCCTATAACAAGCTGAACTTCAACATCCACAACTACTTTTTTGCAAAATCGCTGGACCAGGTGCGTCCAGGCGGTGTCGTGGCCTTTGTCACCAGCCGCTACACGATGGATTCCAAGGATTCTACGGTGCGCCGGTATCTGGCGCAGCGGGCGGAGCTGTTAGGCGCGATCCGTCTGCCCAACAATGCGTTTAAGGCCAATGCCGGGACAGAGGTGGTATCCGACATCATTTTCCTGCAAAAACGGGACCGCCCGATTGACATTGCCCCGGACTGGACGCAGACCGGACAGACCGAAGAAGATTTTACCATCAACCGCTATTTCCTGGATCACCCGGAAATGGTGCTGGGCCGCACTGCTTCAGAAAGCACCCAATACGGAAAACAGGATTACACAGTGACCCCCATTGAGGGGCTGGAACTTTCCGACCAGCTGCACGATGCCATCAAATACATTCGCGGGACCTACCAGGAGGCCGAACTGCCGGAGCTGGGCGAGGGAGAAGAAATTGATACCTCCATCCCCGCTGACCCTGATGTAAAAAACTATTCCTATACCGTTGTGGACGGTGCGGTGTACTACCGGGAAAACAGCCGCATGGTGCGCCCTGACCTAAACGCTACCGCCGAGGCCCGTATCAAGGGTCTGGTGGAACTGCGGGACTGTGTGCAGAAGCTCATCGGCCAGCAGATGGACAGCTTTGTTTCAGATGCGGCAATCCGTGAAACACAGGCCGAATTGAACCGGCTCTATGACGCATTTTCCGCAAAATACGGCCTTATCAATGACCGGGGCAACCGGCTGGCCTTTGCCGATGATTCCAGCTATTATCTGCTCTGCGCCCTGGAAGTCATTGACGATGACGGGCAGCTGAAGCAAAAAGCGGATATGTTCACCAAGCGCACCATCAAGCCCCATCAGGCTGTTACTTCGGTAGACACCGCCAGTGAAGCCCTGGCTGTTTCCATCGCGGAAAAGGCCGAGGTGGATATGGCGTACATGGCCGAACTGAGCGGCAAAACCCAGGAGGAATTGGCGCAGGAGCTGCGGGGCGTGATCTTCCGTCTGCCCGAACCACTGGCGGAGGGGGAATCGCCCCGTTATGTGACAGCGGATGAATACCTCTCCGGCAACGTGCGCCGGAAACTGCGGCAGGCACAGCGGGCGGTGGACAAAGACCCCGCCTTTTCTGTCAATGTGGAGGCACTGACCGCCGCCCAGCCCAAGGATTTGGACGCATCGGAAATCGAGGTGCGCCTGGGGGCTACCTGGATTGACAAAGACTATATCCAGCAATTCATGTACGAAACCTTCCACACCCCGTACTATCTGCAAGGAAAGATTGAGGTCAAGTATGTCCCCTACACCGCCGAGTGGCAGATCACCAGCAAAAACGCCGTTGGGTACGGCGATGTAGCCGCCAACACCACCTACGGAACCGACCGGGCCAACGCCTACAAGATTCTGGAGGACAGCTTAAACCTGCGGGATGTCCGCATCTATGACACCGTTGAGGACGCCGAGGGGCGGGAGCGCCGGGTACTCAACGCCAAAGAAACCACCCTTGCCGCCCAGAAGCAGATGGCGATCCGGGAAGCCTTCCGGGACTGGATTTGGAAGGACCCACAGCGGCGGCAGACGCTGGTGCGCCAGTACAACGAGGAAATGAACAGCATCCGCCCCCGCGAGTATGACGGGCAGCATATCCGGTTTGCGGGCATGAACCCGGAAATCACCCTGCGGGAACACCAGAAAAACGCCATCGCCCATGTGCTGTACGGCGGGAATACCCTGCTGGCCCATGAGGTGGGCGCGGGCAAGACCTTTGAAATGGTAGCCGCCGCGATGGAATCCAAGCGGCTGGGCCTGTGCCAGAAATCCCTCTTTGTGGTGCCGAACCACCTGACCGAGCAGTGGGCCTCCGAGTTTTTACGGCTCTACCCTTCCGCGAATATCCTTGTCACCACCAAAAAGGATTTTGAAAGCCACAACCGCAAGAAATTCTGCGCCAGAATCGCCACCGGGGACTATGACGCGGTGATTATTGGACACAGCCAGTTTGAGCGTATTCCCATCAGCCGGGAACGGCAGGAGCGCCTGCTGCGGGAGCAGATCAACGAGATTACCGACGGGATTGCCGAGGTGGAGGCCAGCGGCGGGGAACGCTTTACTGTCAAGCAGCTGGAACGCACCAAAAAATCGTTGGAGGCAAGGCTGGAAAAATTGCAGGCCGAGGGCCGCAAGGACGATGTGATTACCTTTGAGCAGCTGGGCGTGGACCGGCTGTTTGTGGACGAGAGCCACAATTATAAAAACCTCTTTTTATACACCAAAATGCGGAATGTGGCGGGGCTTTCCACCACAGACGCGCAGAAATCCTCCGATATGTTTGCCAAATGCCGCTACATGGACGAGATCACCGGCAGCCGGGGCGTTGTGTTCGCCACCGGAACGCCGGTCAGCAACAGTATGACCGAACTCTATACCATCCAACGCTACCTCCAGTATGAGCGGCTCCAGGAATTGAACATGACCCATTTCGACTGCTGGGCCAGCCGCTTCGGGGAAACGGTGACAGCCCTGGAACTGGCCCCGGAGGGGACCGGCTACCGGGCGCGGACAAGGTTTTCCAAATTCTTTAACCTGCCGGAGCTGATGAACCTGTTCAAAGAGGTTGCGGACATCAAGACCGCCGACCAGCTGGACCTGCCCACCCCGGAGGTGGAATACCACAACATCGTGGCAAAGCCCACCGAACACCAGCAGGATATGGTGAAGGCCCTCTCCGAGCGCGCCGCCAAAGTCCATTCGGGGACTGTTGACCCATCAACCGACAATATGCTGAAAATCACCTCGGATGGCCGCAAGCTGGGGCTGGACCAGCGAATCATCAACCCCATGCTGCCGGACGAACCCGGCACAAAAGTCAATCAGTGCGTGGACAATATCCTGCAAATCTGGCGGGACGGACAGCCGGAAAAGCTGACCCAGCTGGTGTTTTGCGACATTTCCACACCCCAGGCGGCTGGCTCCAAAAAGGTGGCCAAGACGCTGGATAACCCGATGCTTCATGCGCTGGAACAAGCAATTCCAGAGCCGGAGAAACCGCTGGCCTTTACGGTCTATGAGGACATCCGGCAGAAACTCATCGCACAGGGTATGCCTGCCAGCCAGATCGCGTTTATCCATGAGGCCAATACCGAAGTCCGCAAAAAGGAGCTGTTCTCCAAAGTCCGCTCCGGCCAGGTGCGCGTCCTGTTAGGCTCCACCCAGAAGATGGGGGCCGGGACCAACGTGCAGGATTTGCTGGTGGCCCTTCACGATCTGGACTGCCCCTGGAGGCCCGGAGATCTGGCCCAGCGAAAAGGGCGGATCGAGCGCCAGGGCAACCAGAACCCGCTGGTCCATGTTTACCGCTATGTGACCGAGGGGACCTTCGACGCATACCTCTGGCAGACGGTGGAGAACAAGCAGAAATTCATCTCCCAGATCATGACCTCAAAATCACCGGTCCGCAGCTGTGACGATGTGGACGAAACCGCCCTGTCCTTTGCGGAGATCAAGGCCCTGTGTGCCGGGGACCCCCGCATCAAGGAGCGTATGGACCTGGATGTGGAGGTATCCCGCTTAAAGCTGATGAAGGCCGACCACCAGAGCAAGCAGTACCGGCTGGAAGATCAGCTGTTAAAGCACTTCCCGGAGGAGATTGAAAAACACAAAGGCTTTATCCAGGGCCTGGAAACAGATATGGAAACCCTGGCGGCACACCCACACCCAACAGACGGATTTACCGGCATGGAAGTCCGGGGCGATACGCTCACCGACAAAGAGAACGCCGGAGCCGCCCTTTTGGACGCCTGCAAGGAGGTTAAAGGCTCCGAGCCGGTGCAGGTCGGCAGCTACCGGGGATTTGCTATGTTTGTAACCTTTGACGCTTTCCAGAAGGAATATATGCTCCAACTGAAAGGCAAGATGACCCACCGTACCGCCCTGGGCGCGGACCCGCGCGGCAACCTGACCCGGATTGACAACGCCCTTTCCCAGATGCCCCAGCGGTTGGAAAGCGTCAAAGTCCAGCTGGATAACCTTTACCAGCAGCAGGCCGCCGCAAAGGAGGAAGTGGGCAAAGCCTTCCCCTATGAGGAGGAATTGCGGGTCAAGAACGCCCGTCTGGTGGAGCTGGATATGGAGCTGAACATGGACAGCAAGGGCCAGTCCCGTCCAGAAGCGGCGATTGCCAAGCGCGAAAGGCCCTCGGTGCTGGAAGAGCTGAAACGCCCCATCCCGCCCCGCAGCATGGAAAAGAAACCCAGACAACAGGAACAGGAGGCAAGATAATATGAACAGCAATGAAAAGAATACGGCCCTTTATGAGAAGATGGCCGCTGAACAGGATACCTTCCGGGATTGGCTGAAAAGCCAGTCCCCAGAGGAGGTCCTGAACCACGCCTATGAGTACACCATCCGGGAGGACATTGTGATGGCGATGGAGGTATTGGAGCTGACAGACGCCCAGGCCCAGGCGCTGCTGGATTCCCCTTCGCCGCTGGCTGATGTGTACCGCCATTTTGAAAAGCTGGAAACCGGCTATATGGATGTGATCCGGGAAAGCATTGAGGAACGGGCGAATGAGATGCACAGGGCAAAAGAGGAACAGAGAGCCGCCCCGGTTTATCCCCACTCCGCCGCCTATGCGTCCGAGCATGGGGAGATGGCACAGTACCGCGCCTCCCTGCAAGCCAGTCTTGCCTGCAAAGAAGCCATTGAGCAGGCCATTAACGCCCACTATGGGGATAACCGTCTGAATACCGAGGCCGCTGTCAAAGAAGTGCTGGAACAGTTCGGGCCGGAGCGTGTGCAGGTTATCCTTGCCAATACGGTGCTGAAAAAGGAGCATGACGGGCGTATCTCCCGCGACAACAAAGCCTGGGCGAAAACAATCCCCATGCCGGAGGATGGCGGCGATCCCCGCCACAGTTATGCCCTGGTGGTGGATAAGGTCAACCCCGGCCTGACCGATCTGTTTGTGAAGCAGGCGCGGAAAGCCCTTCAAACCCCGGAGAAAGGCTCCGTTCTGGAAAAACTCAAGCAGGAGCCGCCGGAACGCAAACCCTCCGCCCCTAAGAAACGGGAACCGGAACGATGAGCGCGGCAAAGCGGAAACGGGAGGTACAGGTGAATTTCCGGGTTTCCCCGGAGGAGCTGGCTCTGATCGAGCAGAAAATGTCCCAGCTTGGAACCGTCAACCGGGAAGCCTATCTGCGGAAAATGGCCCTGGACGGTTATGTGGTAAAGCTGGATTTGCCGGAGCTGAAGGAGCTGGTGTCCCTCCTGCGCCGGAGCAGCAACAACCTGAACCAGCTGACCCGTAAAGTGCATGAAACAGGGCGGGTTTATGACGCTGACCTGGAGGATATATCCCAGCGGCAAGAACAGCTTTGGGACGGTGTGCAGAAGATACTGACCCAGCTTTCCAAACTCTCCTGACCGGACAATCTGCCCCATCTGCGGAGGGAGGAACGGCGTTCTTCGCCGCGCCTTCCTCCGCTTTTTCCTTTTTGACGCTATTTACTTTCGTGCTACAATCGTGTATAATGGTAGCACGAAAGGAAGTGAGAGCATGACACAGTTTGAACAGCTGGACACGATTTTAGAGGGACAGCGCGGTATGCTCCAAACGTCGGAGGCGGTGAAACGGGGGATTCCAAAATCCGTTTTTTACAACTATGTGAAGGAAAAAGAATTGGAACAGGCGGCACATGGGGTTTATGTATCGCCGGATGCCTGGGTCGATGGGATGTACCTGCTCCATTTACGATGCAGCCAGGGGATTTTTTCCCATGAAACGGCGCTGTTTTTCCATGATCTGACCGACCGGGAGCCTTCCCCCTATTCTATTACCGTCAAACGGGGATACAGCACGACCAGATTGAAAGCGGACGGGGTTTTAGTCTACACCATAAAACCGGAACTGCATGGCATCGGAAAGAGTACGGCACAAACCCCTTTCGGGCATACGGTTCCGGCTTATGATATGGAGCGAACCATCTGCGACCTGCTTCGCTGCCGGAGCAGTATGGAGATGCAGATATTTCAAGGGGCGCTCAAAATGTATGCCCGCAGGAAAGAGAAAAACCTGCGGAGGCTGATGCAGTACGCCGGGATGTTCCGGGTTGAAAAAATTTTACGGCAGTATTTGGAGGTGCTATTATGATAAAGACAGCAAGACAGCTGAAAGATTTGATCCGCAATCTCGCAAGGGAGAAATTGGCGGACGCACAGATTTTGATGCGGAACTATATGATGGAGCGTTTTCTGGAACGCATTTCCCTTTCTGAGTATCGGGATAACTTTATTTTGAAAGGCGGGATGCTGGTTGCCGCAATGGTAGGGTTGGATGCCCGGTCTACAATGGATTTAGACGCAACCGTCAGAGGAGCCAGCGTGAATGTGGAGGACATTGAAAATCTGATGTCCTCCATCATAGCAGTCCCCATTGAGGACGGAGTGGAGTTCCAGGTGAAAAGCATTTCGGAAATCATGGACGAGGCCGAGTATCCGGGGATTCGGGTCAGCATGGCCACTGTTTTTGACGGAGTGGTGACGCCGCTGAAAATTGATATTTCTACCGGGGATGTGATTACGCCAAGGGCAGTCCGGTACAGCTTCCGGCTTATGCTGGAGGAACGCTCCATTGATATTTGGGCGTACAATCTGGAAACCGTACTTGCGGAAAAGCTGGAAACAATGATTGCCCGGACCATAACAAACACCCGTATGAGGGATTTTTATGACCTCTACATTCTGGAACGGCTTCATGGAAGATCGCTGGATTCCGATATTCTCCGCCACGCGCTCCTTGCTACTGCCCGCAAGCGCGGAACCGAGGGGCATTTGAAAGAAGCGAAGGAAGTGTTTTCCGAAGTAGAAAACAGCCATGCGATGCAGGCGCTTTGGTCCGCTTACCGCAGGAAATTTTCCTATGCGGCTGATCTGGAATGGAACACCGTTATGGGGGCGGTCCACCGTTTGTATGCTCTGACAGAGGACAGTGAATCGGAATGAAAAAGCGCGGGCATTACTGCAAAATCTGCGGCGAGTGTAAATCAAATGAAAAGTTTTCGGGTAAAATATCTGAAACAATAATGAGGTAAGTTAATGAGGGATGTTAGTGGGGTAAGTTAATGGGGGATGTTCCCCATCAGTTATGAGGGCGTTCTATCCGGTTTATGAAAATGCCAGACACCGTCTGTTAAATTGTCATAGTCCCATTACTGCGGGCTTTTGACGATCTCCAATGAGAACAAGCGCAGCTTTTATGAAAAAGACAGCAAGATATTTGGGGCATTTGTTTTTTGGTGGTTTCGTGGTATAATCGTCCATAGGCAAGGAGGGAGCAAAATTGAATCACGATTTGCAGATTAACCAAAATGCGGCACAGACCTATCATTCTATCCGCAATTCGATTGTTTCCGCGCAGCACCGTTTAAGCGCGGCGGTAAATTCCACTATGGTAATCACCTATTGGGAAATAGGCGAACAAATTTATAAAGCGTGTGGGGAAAATGACCGGGCCGAGTATGGAAAGAAGCTGCTGCAATATTTGTCTGAACAGCTGACTGCTGAATTTGGAAAGGGTTTTAGTGTTCAGGGATTACGCAATATGCGGCAATTTTACTGCACCTTTCCAATTCGCTCCACACTGTGGAGCGAATTGAGCTGGTCCCACTACCGGCTTTTGATGCGTGTGCCAGACGAGCAGGCAAGGACTTTCTATGCGGAAGAATGTGTAAAATCTGCGTGGAGTGTCCGGCAACTGGAACGGCAGATCAACACCATGTACTACCAACGCATTTTAGCGAGTCAGGATAAATCACTTGTAGCAAAAGAAATCCAGTCTACCGAGCCAAAACCGGAATATGAAAAAATTATCAAGGACCCCTATGTGATGGAGTTTTTGCAGATTCAGCCGGACACCCATGTGTATGAGGGCGAATTGGAGCAAGCCCTGATCGACCACCTTCAGCACTTTCTTTTAGAGCTTGGACGCGGTTTTTCATTTGTGGCGCGCCAAAAGCGGTTTACACTGGATGGACAGGACTTTTTCATCGATTATTCCGATTCTCTGATTATTCCGATTTTAACATAGACCGCCTAAGAAATCTATATGCAGTCTACATGAATTAGGCTGTCTATGTTATTTTATCGGAATAATCTTTTTGATTAGTATCCCCTACAAAGTCGCCCGATGATGTCGTCATCACCTTCCCAAAACGCTTTTTCTGTAGGGAGGCTGGCGACTTCCCCAACATTTTGCGAAGCCTTTTCAATCGCTTTGCGTTTCATCTCAGTGTCAGCATATGCGTAGATACGGGTCGTTTCTGGATCCTCATGGCCGAGAAATTCCGCTAAAAGGGCCAGCGGCATTCCCGCACGGTAAAGGTGCATGGCACGCGACTTCCTGAACATGTGGGGATGGATCCTTTCAGGGATGTCAGGTTTTTCCATTCTCGCTAAATCGGCATATTTTTTGAGGAAACGGGCAACATTGTCATCCGACATTGGTGTCTTCTCCCTTTTATGTATCGTGTAAAACAACGGCTCCTGTAAGGCTGAACCCTGATGAAATTTTCTGCGGTAGTTGACAAAAAGCGCTGTGGTCTCCCCTGAAACAGGAACAAGCCGGGGCTTTGCGCCTTTGCCCCATAAGTAGACAGTATTGTTATCTTCATGGAAATCCTCCAGCTTCAGCCCCAGCATCTCGCAGTCCCTTGCTGCCGAATCGTACATCAGCGCCATGAAAAACTGATCCCTCACTCCGAGTCTTGTCTTTGTATCCGGTACGGCCAGCAGGGATTTCATCTCTTCCGGGCTCAGGAATTCAATGACATATGAACGGTCAGCCCCCTTTTTCAAGGGTATCTCCCCCAGTGCTGCCGAACAAGGATAAAGAACAGGTTCCATGGATGCCGCATATCTGAAAAATGATCTCAGGCAGCTTAGACGCTGGTTCCTTGTTGATGGTTTCCAGCCTTTCTCGAATTCCATCTGGTCGAGAAATCCAGTCACGACCGCCGGGTCGATATCTGAGAAAGCAAGCCGACTGTTGTCAATGCCCTTTGCAGCAGAAAGGTAACGGAGGAACAGGTTCCATGTGTCATGTATACTCTGTATGGTGTTGTCACTGCAGCCGCGTTGTTTTGGTAGAAACACGGTAAAATACGGTCTGAGATGTTTGCGGACCAGAACCCTTGAGGCATCAGCTTTCATGCGGCACCTCCGGGATGATCCCCTGGATGTCCATGAACTTCTGGATACCCAGCTTCTCTGGCAGAAGGTGGATGTAATAGAAGGTGCTGTTAAAAGTGACATGCCCCATGTAGGTGCTTAAGTATGGCGCATATACATTCAGGTCCTTTCCTTCCTCCACCCAGCGCATGAGCGTCCTGGTTGCGAAATTATGTCTGAGATCATAGGGGGTACAGCTTTTGGAAGATGTATTGTTCCCGGCATTTTCCCAGCATTTGTGGAATTTTTCCGTCATCCAGCCATGCGTGTATGGGCTGCCGTCAGGGGACGGGAAGAAATATGTCCTGCCAGGATGGAGGGATTCTGCTATGGCGTCATATTTCCTGCACAGCTCCATCACATTCGGCAGGGTCACAATCCTGCGGTCCCTATGGCCTTTTGCTTCATCTATATATATCGTGTTTTTCGAAAAATTAAAGTCGGCCCGCTTCAGGGTCCTTGCTTCCTGCGGCCTCATTCCCGTAGCGAACTGGAGCCTGAAGATTACCGGAACCGTATATTCGAGCAGGGGGCTGTTGTCTGCATGGGGATAACGGTCTGCTGCCCCGAAAAATGACCGGATCTCATTATCTGACATGATATAGGGAAGGTCTGCTTTTTTCTGCGGGAAGAAATTCATGGGAAGGATGTATGCCTCTTTCCCTATGGCAGAGAGGTAACGGCCGAATTCCCGGACTGTGCCTGCGCGGTATCCGCAGTTTTTCCCATCTGTCCCGGCCTGACAGAAGCCAAAAGCGATCTCCTGGGTGAGCGTGCCGGAATCCGGATGATGGGACAGGCAGTACCGGTCAAAAGTCTGCAGGGCCCAGGCATAGCTTTCGCATTTATGTCCGAGTGCGGCTTTGTATTCCACCATCCCCTGGATGTCATCGGCAAAAAGGCTTGCAAATACAAATGTTTTCTGTTTTGTTTTCATTGCAGCCCCTCCTTCTCTGTAGCGAACATGCTGATGTCCATGCAGCATTCAGCCAGCATTTCATCATGGAGGGATATATAGTGCCTGGACGAATTTATATCGCGGTGGCCCAAGATCTGTGACACCTCTTCCAGCGGGGTCCCGTTCCTGACGAGATTGGTTCCCATAGCCCTGCGGAGCCCATGAAATGTCTTTCCATCACCGAAATGGTGTTCGATACCATTTTTCTTGAAGTAACGTCCCATGAGGTCTTTTGTGGGAGACGCAGATGAAAGCATAGAAGAGTAAGGTTTTCTGAGGCGGAGAAAAACATATGGACTGCTGCATTTCGGCCTGGCCTCTAATATATAGTCTGCTACAGCAGTCCCTGCCCGGAGCGTCAGCGGAAGTGTAAGCGGAGTGTCCGTCTTTTCCTGTTTCACCCGGATTTCCCGCTTCTCCCATAAAATGTCGGAAAGCTGCATCTTGGCAATGTCCGACCATCTAAGGCCGGTGTCAAGCGCAAGCATTACCACCGCATAATCACGCCTGCCCTGTTTTGTTGATGTATCTATGCTTTCAAGTATTGCCTTTGTTTCATCATCATCAAATGCCGGAAGCACCCTCTCATGTACAGGTGCCGGGTTTGCCAGAAGGAAATCGAATGTTCCTGAGAGGGCAACGCCGCTCTTTTTGACATAAGCAAGGAACTTTTTCAGAGGCCATGTGAGGTTTACGTAATTGCCCATGTGTTTAGGAGCCTCTTGGATCACATATGCACGCAGGATATCAGCTGACAGATCCTGGATAGTGAGGCAGCCTGCTTTCTCAAGATACTTCAGGAATTTCCGGATTTCATGAATGATGTTATAGACTGACCCTTCGGCAAGTTTTCCGGAAATAGACTCCTCAAAAGAACCAAGAATCTGCTGGTAATTTTCAGGTAGTTCCGTTATTGTATACCTGTTGCGTTTCCATTCAAGCGTACCTGTTTCGAAACAATCTGCCACATAGTAAGCGGCTTTCCGCATGATCAGTGCATAGATTTTGCCGAATTTACCATTTTCAGCCAGTTTCAGCTGTTCTGCTGTGAAAGAAGCCGCATCTTTGTATGAGAATTCCTGTAAGGCATTGCGCTGACAGTAATCCCTGACATGCGAACAGCAGCAAGAGTAGTACTTTACTGTTGCAGGAGCCATAGGGATACTTTTTAAAAAGGAAAGCACCTTTTTGATGGCTTCATCAATTGATAGTGACATGGATATGTCCTCCTTTGCTGTGGTTTATTTTAATAGCATAACAAAGGAGTAATCACTTAGGCAGGGGATTTAGAATTATTCCGATTTTTTCTTATGGGGGGACTGTTAATATCAAGGTTTCTATGCTAAAATCGGAATAATCAGAGAATCGGAATAATCAATATTATTCTGAAATCGGAATAACATCGACCTGATTTTTTATAACTATATTCTGAAATGCTTTGTCCTCATAGATTTGAAAATGGGCAAGCTGACCCATCAGGATTTAGGACAAATGCAAATGTATGTGAATTATTATACCCGTGAAATGATGAATGAGGGGGATTCACAGCCGATTGGTATTGTTCTTTGTGCGGACAAAGGAGATTCCATTGTAAAATACACGCTGCCGGAAGATAATCATCAAATATTTGCGTCTAAGTATTTTACTTATTTGCCATCAGAAGAAGAATTGAAACGGGAGCTGAACCTGGACAGCTTTTATAAGCTGGAAGAATAATATGGGAGCCAGTAATAAAGTCTGCCCGGCTGCGGCAGAAAAATGAAAAATCGTCCCGATAGACGGGACGATTTGCAGTTATATCGGCTTGCAGCATTGTAAATGCAGCATGAGCTGGAAAAAGGACATCGGATTTTTTGAGCGCACCAGCGATATGGTTTTTGCGTTAGAACGCCGGACCATTGGAAAAAAGGTCAAACAAATTCCGGTAATTCGATATAAAAATGGTGAATAAAAAGAAACAAGCGGTCTGCGTATGCAGGCCGTTTTGTTATGAAGGGAGGATTCCATCATGGCAACTACACGCATCATGCCGCTGCACATCGGCAAGGGCCGCACCGAAAGCCAAGCGGTCAGTGACATTATCGACTATGTATCTAACCCGCAAAAGACAGACAACGGCAGGCTCGTCACCGGCTTTGCGTGTGACAGCCGGGTAGCCGACGCCGAGTTTCTGCTGGCAAAACGGGAGTACATTTCCACCACTGGCCGGGTACGCGGCGCAGACGATGTGCTGGCCTACCATGTCCGGCAGTCCTTTGTCCCCGGCGAGATTACCCCAGAAGAAGCCAACCGGCTGGGCGTGGAGTTTGCCAAACGGTTCACCAAGGGCAACCACGCCTTTGTGGTCTGCACCCATATCGACAAATCCCATATCCATAATCACATCATCTGGAACGCGGTCAATGTGAACTGTGACCGGAAATTCCGAAACTTTTGGGGCAGCACCCGCGCGGTCCGGCGGCTGAATGATACCATCTGTGTTGAGAACGGCTATTCCATTGTAGAGAACCCAAAACCGCATGGAAAAAGCTACAACAAATGGCTGGGGGATCAGGCGAAGCCCTCCCACCGGGAACAGCTCCGCGTGATGATTGACCAGGCATTAGAACAGAAACCGGCAGACTTTGACGGGCTGTTAAAACTGCTTACAGAAATGGGCTGTGAAGTGTCGCGCCGGGGACAGGCAATCCGGCTCAAAGCCCCCGGCTGGAAGAATGTTGCCCGCATGGATGAAAAATTGGGCGAGGGATATAGTGAAGACGAAATACGGGCGGTCCTTGCCGGAGAAAAGCAGCATACGCCCCGCAGAAAAGACGCGGTTTCAACTCCCACTCTCAAGGTCAATCTTCTGGTGGATATTCAGGCAAAATTGCAGGCCGGAAAAGGCGCTGGCTACGCGCGCTGGGCAAAGGTATTCAATCTGAAACAGATGGCGCAGACAATGAACTATCTCACTGAGCATGGCCTGCTGGAATACGCAGTCTTGGAAGAAAAAGCGGCGGCTGCTACTACCCGCCACAATGAGCTGTCGGCGCAGATCAAGGCGGCGGAAACCCGCATGGCGGAGATAGCCGTACTGCGGACCCACATCATCAATTATGTGAAAACCCGCGAGGTCTATGCGGCCTACCGCAAGGCGGGATATTCCAAGAAATTTTTAGCGGAACATGAAGCGGATATTCTGCTCCACAAGGCGGCAAAGCAGGCATTTGACGATTTGGGTATCAAGAAGCTGCCCACCGTCAAGAGCTTGCAGGCCGAGTATGCCCAGCTGTTGGAAGGAAAGAAAAAAGACTATGCCGAGTACCGGCGCTCCCGCGAGGAAATGCGGGAACTGCTGGCCGCAAAAGCCAACGTGGACCGGCTGATGGGATATGGGGAGGAACGCCAGAATGACCGGGAAAAGGAACAGGGGCAGGACCGCTGACGCGCCTGTTTTTTCGTATTTTCTCACCGCCGCAGGCAGGTGAAAAGCGTTCCGCAGGAACGCGCAGCCACAGAATGAAATTCTGTGTTCAAAAGGGGCTTGGGGAATCCCCAACAAGCAGCGCCAGGAGCCGAATGGCTATCCTGGGGCATTGCTTGCCACGTTGTCCCGCACTCTGGGACAACCCACGCACTTTGGAGGCTTGGGGTGTCTATCAGATGTGTCCAGAAAAAGTGAACCCCCGTGTTCATTTGCACCCTCCCCTATATCTTCAGCACTATGTCCACAAAAAATTCTGTATTGCTGTTGGATGCTTTTGCCGAGCCTCCATATTTTTCAGCAGCCGCGGTAATAGCCGAAAGCCCGATCCCGTTCCCATTGTCTTTTGTGGAGAGGTATCCCTCCTTCCCTTTCAGGACTTTCCCGTCAAAGCTGTTGGTGGAAACGACATACAGCCTGCCGTGGCGGACCTGTGTGGTCAGGCAGAAATACCGGGAGGCTTCCGGTACGGTCAGGCATCCGGCGATGGCGTTGTCCATCAGGTTTCCGAACAGCCCCGTCATGTCAAGCTCCAAAAAGGGGAACGGCTCTGGAAGTTCGATGCTCCAGTCCGTCCGGATGCCAGATGCTGTGGCTATCTCATGGTAATGGCCGAAAAGGGCGTTCAGTGTCGCGTTCTTACAGTAATTTGCAATGGCGTGCCGGTCAAGTATGGTTTCATATTCCGCTACGTGCGCCCGGATGCTGCCGTTATCGCCCTGCTCGGCAAGGGAGGCAATCAGTCGCAGGGAATGGCGGAAGTCATGGCGGAGCTTCGCAGTCTGCCGGACGTGTTCTAACAGCACATGGTACTGGCGGGACTGCATCTCAAGCAGCTGGAAGCGTTCCTTTAATTCTGCCTGTTCCAGTATGAGCGCCGCACCGCGGTAGAACAGGATATAGAACCCTGTAAGGACTGCGAGCGCGCCTGCCTCAGCCACAGGGAAGATCCAGTACATGCGTCCGGTGTGGAGGGTGGCATAGGACTGGGGGATGGCAATCACGTTCATGATCAGTGAAACAGCGGAAATCACAACCGTGGAATACCAGATTTTTGGGAAGCCAATCCGGTTCACCGTCCATGTGAAATGCCGTGTGACCGGCCGGAAGAAAGCGGCAAGCAGCAGGAGGGAGATCATGAGCTGGAAAAGCGCGGCTTCCGGGGAAAGGTCTGCCGCGCCCGATGCAGGATGGAGGAAAGCATCGAAGGAACAGGCAAACTGTGCCGGGAAGGATTCTATGGCGCAGACACCCACATAAATAGCGAGGGAGCGGGGCAGGTCCAGGTCTACCGTGCGGCGGTACAGGAAAAAGAACAACGCCAGGGATGGGAACAGCATCCAGTTCATGTGGATGGAAAACAGTGCGTAAAGCAGGGCTGTGGCAGCAGCGCAGGGCAGGAGGACAGCGGCACACAGTGCGGCAGTCTTTGACGGCGTAAACCGCATCCGTCCTTTTGCCGGAAGGTAACAGGACACCGCGCCTGGGATGAGGACCAGCAGCTGCAGGAGTGCTGACAGAAGCCTGTGCATATCCATGTTCATTCCCCCTTCCTGTGCCGCTGTCTGCTGCGTATTTTCTCAAAATGGTAATCGCTTGCCATCTGCTCTGCCCTGGCACTGTCACGCACACGGACCGGGAACCTGGCTCCGCTTTCCATGACGCAGCATCCGTTTTTAAATTCAAGGATGAATTCGGCATTCACGGCAATACCTTTATTGATGGGGATGAAGCGGGCATCGCCGCCTGTTTTTTCCATGAATTCCGGCATGGTCATGCGGCACCGCAGCCCCCTGCCGTCTGCAAGTGTGACCATTATGTAATGTGCGTCTGTGGCTGCGGAAGCAATGTCACTCAGGAACACGCGCACGGTTTTCCTGTCCGCGGCAAGTTCTATGTATTTCTGTTCCTGCGGCAGCACTTTCACGGCATCCGCCAGTATGTCAAAGATGCGCTTTTCAGAAAAAGGCTTGGTGACATATTCAAAGGCGTGGCAGGAGAAGGCGTCCGGCATGAAATCTGTGCTGGAGGTCAGGAACACAAGGAGGCAGCCGCTGTCAGACTTACGCATTTCCAGTGCGGCGGCGACCCCGTCCATGCCTTCCATATAGATATCCATGAACACAAGGTCAAAGCTGCCGCCGCTAAACGCCTCAAGAAAATCCCCTGCGCTGCAGAAGGGGACTGCCTCCACAGGGTATCCGGCGCTTCTGCCGAAACTGTTGCAGAGCTTTCCCATCCCGTCCAGGTATTCCTGTTCATCATCCACTAAAGCTATCTTTAAAATAGGTTTCACCTCAATTCGTATAAAAATCCAATCTAAGTATAGCACAAAAGAAGATAAGTTTCAAATCTGCCAGCCTCCCATTTAAAAATTCCCTGACGTTCTTGCCAGAAAATTGACGTTCCTGCCAGAAGCCTTGTTTTTTACCGGAATTCCGCTATCTTAAAAATAGGAATTTTTTGCGGAAGGAGGTTGACAGGGCATGGCACAGCGGGAGATAATTAACGACAGACAGACAGACAGACAGACAGACAGACAGACAGACAGACAGACAGACAGGATAATACTGTCCTTTTGTCGTGTCTTTTTACATATAGTTCCATCAGAACCAGGACCGCCAGGGGCGGGCATTTCCTGCAGGCTTATCATGCCGTGCAGGATGCCGCGCTCCCCGGCGGTCTTTTTGCGTTTTCACAGGAGGGAAAAGGAGGGAACGGGAATGGATGCCGTTGTTTTTACGAAGAGCAGGCAGGAATATGGGATGCTTTCAGGGATACTTGCGGATGAGTCACCAGGAATGCGTGTGTCGCAGGGCAGCATGGACGGGCATTACCACCTGGAACATAAGTACGACATTGTGGTGGTAGGCGTGGATGGCGCGCAGGGGATGGAGCTTGTCTGCGCTTACCGGGAGCGGTTTGGCGATGCGCTGGTGATATGGATTACGGATGACCCCTATTTTGCGGGGGTTGCGATACGGACGCACATTTTTGACTTTATCGTCCGCCCGCTTGCGGAATCCCGGTTCAGGGAGACGGTAAGGAAACTCATGGCAGGAAAAACTGATTCGTGGCAGAGGATGCCCGCCTGCTGGCGGGGAATGGAAATAGACTGCCTGTAAGCACAGGGAATTGGGAACCATACATTTTTCAAAATATCAGGAGGGCATTTTATGAGAAACAAGTTAAGGAGGCCGCTGGCGTTCCTGCTGTCTGCGGTGATGATCGTCACCATGTCAGGAACTCCGGTTCATGCGGTGGCAGACAGAGGACAGCCGGAAACCGGGCTGTGCGAACACCACGCTGCGCATACGGACGATTGCGGCTATACGGAAGAAACGCCGGGAACGCCATGCGGCCACGAACACACAGAAGATTGCTATATTGAAGTGACCGAGTGCGTCCACGAGCATACGCCGGAATGTTACCCAGAGGAAACAGAGGACAGCGTATCGGA
>QXWR01000048.1 GCA_009911065.1 Clostridiaceae bacterium
TGTCAGAAGAACCAGAAAGAGTACTGGAAATTGGAGGAGGTTCTTGAAAGGCAGATAAAAGAACCGGAAATAAGGGATGGAGATAAAGAGCTAGGGGGAGGGACGGAAGGGCAGACAAAGAAAGCGGACCCCAGGGACGAGGATAAGGAGTTTGGGGAAGAGAGTGGAAAGCAGACAGGGGAACCAAAACTCATAGGCAAGGATAAGGGATTTGAAGAAGAAACGGAAAATCAGACGAAGGAAGAGAAAATCAGAGGAAAAGAAAAGGAACTTGGGGAAGGAACAAAAGGACAGCAAAAGAAACCGAAATCCAATGGTAGAAATGAAAAATTTGGGAAAGAAACTGGGCAGCCGACAGGTGGGAATAGCGCTCTAGCAGGGAAAAATCGTAATCAAGGAGTCTGCATTTACACAGCCAAATGTCATGTGGACCGGGAGTTAAAGGAAGATCTTCATCGGTATTCCTGGGAGATTCCCATTCAGGTGGGAGCAGCTTTGACTGGGGAGCGAATCTGTGAAGTGAGAGACAACACAGGGGACCATATTTCAGAAAAAAACAGAGAATACTGTGAGCTGACAGCCCTCTACTGGATTTGGAAAAACACCTCTTCCCAATATGCAGGACTTTGCCACTACAGACGACATTTTGAGTTAAATGAAGATTTGCTAGACCAGCTGTGCAAGTCCGAGGTGGATGTGGCAGTGACCATTCCAATCTTGAACTTTCCATCAGTAAAAGAAGTATACCGTCAGGACCATGTAAAACAGGACTGGGAGATTATGATGGAAGCAATTAGGATTCTCCAACCAAAGTATCAGAAAGCGGCAGAAGAGGTGGAGAAGGGAATCTACTATTATGGCTACAATATGTTTTTTGCCAGGAAGGAGATTGTGGATGATTACTGCAGCTGGCTATTTCCCATCTTAGCGTACTGTGAAAGCCATTGTGAGAAGAAAGAAGACCCTTATCAGAACCGATACATAGGCTTTTTGGCAGAGCGACTTTTGACCATTTATTTAAAAGGCCATGAAGGGAAGTATAAGGTGGTTCATGTTCGGAAACATTTTGTGGAGAAATAAAAGTCCGATAGGAAAAAACTGGATCAAAACAGATGTCAAGCTCGCTTGTAAGACTGTTTTGGTCCAGTTTTTTCTGCTCTGTGAACTTGTAATCTCTAAATTATGAAAGTTCGTAAACGTAAAACCATCCGCCCCACTATAAAAAGCGCCGCTTCCAAGCGGAGTATTTTATGACATTTGGCCGGAAGGCTCTCTGACCATGGCAGCTAGTGGTTCCAGGTCTTTTGCGGCTATGACTCCCACGGTATTCATCAGCTCCGGGATGCGCATCCTTTACGAGTTTATCAATACCCAGTTTTTCTTTCCCACACAGAACGTCCGGATGCTTCTCTCTGATGCCGAATTATCAATCGGGACGTCTTCCGTTCTCCAGAAATACTTTCAGATATGCTTCCTGATTTACGCTGTACTTTAGGCCCGGGGCTGTTTTCCCTTTTGGCAGGCAGCTTTCGTCCTCCAACCGTTCTTTTACCCATGCGAAATACTCCTCCACCAGCGGTTTGATCGAGGACTTCTTTTCCTTCAGCCTTTCTTCTCCTGACAGCAACTGATCTTTGCGGGATGGACTTCTTTGATCTTGGGATCTAACGGGTTGAGGCCCAGCATCAGGTAGCCCTGCTTGAAAAACTAAGTAGTTTTTTGAGTTCCTTCAAGTATGACACAGGATTGTAGAAAATACTAGGCGAATGGTTTTACGTTTATGAAAGTTCTGTATATACGCTCGTTTAACATTGAATTGCTTAGGAAAACTTGTTATACTATATATAGAAGAAAGGGGGCATAAACAATTATGGCAAGAATAATCGGTATTGGACATCAAGATTTTGCCGAACTGATCGCAAGCGGATGTTTTTATGTGGATAAGACTGAGTTCATTCGGGAGTGGTGGGAAAATCAGGATGTGGTTACTTTGATTGCCCGTCCCCGCCGTTTTGGTAAGACGTTAAATCTGAACATGTTGGAGTGTTTTTTTTCTATAGAATACAGAGGGCAAGGAGAGATTTTTGACGGCCTTTCTATATGGAATGATAAAAAGTACCAAGAGCTTCAAGGGACTTATCCAGTGATCTCTTTTAGTTTTGCTGATGTGAAAGAAATATCTTTTTCTGCAGCGAAAGAAAAGATCTGTCAGATTATAAAAATGGTTTTTGGAAAATATCGGTTTTTGTTAGACGGTGATGTTTTGGGAGAAGATGAAAAGGAAGATTTTCGTAGAATTTCTTCTGATCCTGGAAACAGTACGATTACCCTTTCATTAAAAATGCTTTCCCTATACCTTTCCCGTTATTATGGAAAAAAGGTGATCATTCTTCTGGATGAGTATGATACCCCCATGCAGGAAGCCTATGTGAACGGTTATTGGGATGAGATGACCGTTTTTATCCGAAGCCTTTTTAACTCAACTTTTAAAACCAATCCCTATCTTTTTCGAGCAATTATGACTGGAATTACAAGGGTCAGTAAAGAATCGGTCTTTTCTGACTTGAATAATTTGACCGTAATAACAACAACATCCGATGCATATGAGGATTCTTTTGGGTTTACACAGCAGGAAGTAAGGGATGCATTGGCAGAATATGGCTTGTCTGCTCAAAAAGATTCGGTTAAAGCATGGTATGATGGTTTTGTTTTTGGCCGGAAAAGGGAGATTTATAATCCCTGGTCCATCATCAATTATCTTAAAACGCAAAAGCTATCCAGCTATTGGGCGAATACCAGCAGCAACAACTTCGTGGGAAAATTGATCCAAGAGGGAAGCTCAGCGATAAAGGAAACTATGGAGGACCTTTTGAAAGGCCGGAAACTCTGTACAACGATGGATGAACAGATTGTTTTCAACCAGTTGGAGTACAGCGAGAATGCTGTGTGGAGTCTATTTCTTGCAAGTGGATATTTCAAAGCGGACCATTATCGGTTCAATGAAGAAATCGGGGTAGGAGAATATGAACTGAGTTTAACCAATAAGGAAGTCCACATTACATTTGCAAAGATGATACGAGACTGGTTTGGGCGGTCCGTGAAGGAATATAATGGATTTATTAAGGCATTATTGAAAGGCGATATGAAAGAGATGAATGCTTATATGAACCGGATTGCTTTGACCACGTTCAGCTACTTTGATACCGGAAATCGTCCGTCAGGATCGGAACCAGAACGGTTCTATCATGGATTCGTATTAGGGCTTATGGTGGAATTATATGACCGATATGTGATTACGTCGAATCGGGAAAGCGGATTTGGAAGATATGATGTGATGTTAAAGCCCCGGAAAAACGAGGATGATGGGATTATTCTGGAATTTAAAGTTTATGACCCTGATGAAGAAGAGAACCTAGAGGATACAGTGAGGGCGGCTTTAAAGCAGATTGAAGATAAAAATTATAAATCCGCTTTAGTGGCAGAAGGGATTCCGAAAGAACAGATTCGAGAATATGGCTTTGGATTTGAGGGGAAGAAGGTTCTTATTGGATCACGGACTTTTTGCACTTGAGATTCATATTGGAGTATTTTGCCAGAAGTAAATGGGGAGAAATAGAAAAATGACTAGAACAGTAGGAATTGGGATTCAGGATTTTGAGAAATTGATTACAAGTAATAGTTTTTATGTGGACAAAACCAGCTTTATAAAAGAGTGGTGGGAAAATAATGATGAAGTAACGCTGATCACCCGCCCAAGGCGTTTTGGCAAAACTCTGACCATGGATATGGTAAGGCGTTTTTTCTCGGTGGAATATGCCGGGAAGGGAGAGGTATTTGAGGGATTCTCCATATGGGAGGAGGAGAAGTACCGACAGCTGCAGGGAACTTATCCAGTGATTTTTTTATCCCTGGCCAATGTAAAGGAAACGAACTACATGAATGTGCGGAAAAAAATCTGTCAGTTATTGACCGATTTGTATTCCCGACACAATTATTTGTTAGAGGGGGATTGTCTGTCTCCTCAGGATAAAGATTTTTTCCACCGAATATCAGCAGATATGGGAGATGTGGAAGCCAGCTTATCCCTGGGACATTTGTCAAAATATTTATCTCTTTATTATGGGAAAAAGGTGATTATTCTGCTGGATGAGTATGATACGCCGCTGCAGGAAGCCTATATTGGTGGATACTGGGAAGAACTGACCGGATTTATCCGTGGATTGTTTCATGCAGCATTTAAGACAAATCCAGACCTTGACCGGGCGATTATGACTGGAATAACCAGGGTGAGTAAGGAATCCATTTTTTCGGACTTAAATAATTTAAAGGTGGTGACTACTACTTCGGAAAAATATGCGACCTGTTTTGGATTTACCCAGGAGGAAGTGTGGGAAGCCTTGGAAGAATATGGGTTATCAGAACAGAAACAGTCCGTACAGGATTGGTATGATGGATTTACTTTTGGAAAAAAGAAGGATATTTATAATCCCTGGTCGATTCTGAATTATCTGGATGAGAGGCGATTATCTGCCTACTGGGCAAACACCAGCAGCAACCGTCTGATGGGGAAACTGGTTCAGGAAGGGAGCGGGGAAATTAAAATTGCAATGGAAAGTCTGTTAAAGGGAAATTTTATTCTGGTTGAGCTGGATGAACAGATTGTTTTTAATGAATTAGGGGAGGATGAAAATGCCATATGGAGTTTCATGCTGGCCGGGGGATACTTAAAGGTGAGAAGTCACTTTTGTGAGGAAGAGGATGGAATAGAAAAATATGGGTTAGAACTAACAAATAAAGAGGTTTACATCATTTTCCGAAAAATGATACGGAAATGGTTTTCCAAAGGTTATTCCGTTTACAACAATTTTATCAAGGCATTGCTTATAGATGATGTGGAAGCTATGAACCATTATATGAATCAGGTGGCTATGAAGACCTTCAGCTATTTTGACACAGGAAAAGGCGCTTTGGAGGAAGCAGAGCCAGAGCGATTCTACCATGGATTTGTACTTGGATTGATGGTAGAGCTGGCAGGTCGGTATGTAATTACCTCCAACCGAGAGAGCGGCTTTGGCCGGTATGATGTGATGTTAGAGCCTCAGGAAAGGAAAGATCCGGCGATTATTCTGGAATTTAAAGTGCATAATCCGAGGAGGGAAAAAACACTGGAAGATACCGTGAAAGCAGCATTAAAACAGATTGAAGAAAAGAAGTATAGAACAGCTTTGGAGGCAAAAGGGATTTGTTCGGAACGGATACGAAGTTATGGATTCGCTTTTGAAGGAAAGACCGTAATGATTGGATATTGACATTTCCTGGTTTTGTCATTACAATTACTCCATAAACCATAACTTCATAAAAGGTCAAGTGCCGACTTTAAGAAGTCGGGTAAAAGAGAACCGGGTGAGAGTCCCGGACGATCCGGTCACTGTGAGCGGAAGAAAGTCCTGCATAATGTCATTGTGCGAGAGCATGAGAAGGCGCAGGATATCTGATCTGGCGTTGTGAAAAAAGCAGCCTGGGATTGGAAGCCGTAAGTCAGGAAACCTGCTTGATCTGGTATGTTGGCGCTTCCTGTGAAAGTCAGTCCAACAAAGGCATCGATGCATTTGTGTTTTGCATGCAGCGTTTTTTTGGATACAGGAAGGCTCTTTTTGGGCCTTCTTTTTGTGTTGCAAAAAGTTGACAGGAATGTATGAAATTTGTCTGGTCCGAGTAACTTTTGACCGTGGGATTTTTGCAGAAAGTATATGGTTGAGTTTGGATAGCCATGTCACTATTATTCAATCAACGAGGAGGATGCAATATGAAAAAACGAACACGGGCAGTATTTGTATGTACTTTGATGACTGCATTGTGTATGGCAGGATGTGGAAATACCGCTGACACAGCAGCCGGAGCAGGAAGCAGAACATCGGAGAATGTAATAGAAAGTCAGACAAAAGTTCCAAAAGAGGAAAAAACGGAAACACAAAAAGATGTCGGGGAAAGTTTGCCAGAAACAATACCTGCCCCCAAAAATCCGGAAGCCAAAGAAAAAAACTCCGACACAGGGATTTTAGCTGTAAGTTTTGGAACCAGTTACAATGACAACCGGGAGAAAACCATCGGAGCGATTGAACGGGCCATTGGCGATGCTTTTCCAGAATATGAGGTGAGGCGGGCATTTACAGCGCAAATGATTATCGATAAACTAAAAAAACGGGATGGGCTGGAAGTGGACAATGTGACCCAGGCTCTGGAGCGGATGGCAGCAGACGGCATAGAGAATCTGGTGGTGCAGCCCACTCATTTGATGGATGGGCTGGAATATCAGGATGTGGTAGAAGAACTGAAAAAATATGAAAATTCTTTTAAAAAGATTGTCATGGGAAAGCCGCTGCTTATGGAAGATGACGATTTTACGGCGGTGTCCAAAGCCATTACCGATGCCACAAAAAGTTACGATGACGGGGAGACTGCCATCGTTTATATGGGCCATGGCACAGAGGCAGATTCCAACCAGATATATGGGAAATTGCAGGAGACCTTGAAAAACGAAGGTTTTGAAAATTATTTTATTGGAACTGTGGAAGCAGAGCCAACTTTGGAAGACGTGATAAGATCAATGGAAGACAAAAAAGCCTACAAGAACGTGGTGCTGGCTCCGTTGATGGTGGTGTGCGGCGACCATGCCAACAACGATATGGCAGGGGAGGAAGAAGATTCCTGGAAATCGATTCTCACTGCAAAGGGATACCAGGTGGAATGTCTGTTTCAGGGGCTTGGGGAATTGAAGGAGATTCAGGAGATCTATGTGAACCATGTAAAGGAGGCTTTGGGAGAACTGGAATAACGGCTTTGACAATGAAGAAACGGGAAAGGGGTAAAAATGGAAAAAGCAGCGTCCATGGAAACAAAACCAGAGAGAAAAAAGAACCGAAAAAAGATGTTTTTTGTGTGCAGCATATTATTGTGGATTTTGGCGGGATGCAGTATCCAGACCGGTTCGGGGAATCAGAAAAACATGAGTGAAGAAGACAAAAGCAGAGAGACAAAGGATTTGTTGACAGAAAAAGACAGCCAAAGGGAAGGAGAATTTTCCGAAAAAGAAGATTTTTCAGAGCTGATCTATTCCCATAGTATGGATTTACAATATGCCAAAGAATTTTCTGTGGATTATTATGAGGGAGGTTATGGGGAAATTAGAATTGGAGAAGTTGGCCGATATTTGCTGATTCCTGAGGGAAAGCCTGTGCCGAAAAAGATAGAAGAGGATATGGTAGTGATTCAACAGCCGATTCAGAATATTTATCTGGCAGCGTCTGGGGTTATGGATATGTTCCTCTCCATAGAAGGTCTGAAAACCATTGGTTTTAGCAGTTTGAAGGGAGAAAGCTGGCATCTGGAGGAGGCTAGAAAGGCCATGGAGGAAGGGGAGATTCTTTATGCCGGAAAATATTCGGCTCCAGATTATGAATTGCTTCTTTTGAAAGAATGTGGACTTGCGATTGAAAATACTATGATTGATCATACGCCTCAAGTGAAGGAGCAGCTGGAACGGTTAGGGATTCCGGTATTGGTGGATTATTCCAGCAAAGAACCAGAGCCTTTGGGGCGAAGCGAATGGGTCCGGCTATATGGACTTTTGACCGGACAAAAAGAGGCAGCGGATCAGGCATTTTTGGAACAGGCTGCCCTGTTTGAGGAGATAAGGAAAGAGGCAGAAGGAAATGTAACAGAAAGAAAAAAGGAAACTAAAAAAGAAACCGTGGCATTTTTCTATATTACCTTAGACGGGAAAGTAAATATGCGCAAGCCTTCTGATTATCTGGCAAAGATGATGGAAATGGCAGGGGGAGAATACATTTATCCAGACAGAGGACAGGAAGACAGGGAAAATCAGGCAGAAACTTTACAGCTGGAGGAGTTTTACGCACTGGCCAGAGACGCGGATATTTTAATTTACAACAGTACTGTAGACGGGGAACTCCATTCTATGGATGAGCTGACGACAAAAAGTGAGCTTATGAAAAAATTTCAGGCAGTGAAAGAAGGAAACGTGTTCTGCACTACGGATAAATTGTATCAGTCGTCTATGAAGCTGGGAACCATTCTTTTTGATTTACATGAAATTTTCCAGGGCAGGGAGGAGCAGCTTACCTATTTTTACAGGCTGACCAAATAAGATACGATATAAGCATGAGAACAAAAGGACAATATTCTAGTAGAAATAATAAATAGCGATAAAAGCTCAAGAAACAATAGTGGGAAAAAATTAGAAAATGACCGACAAACAAGACAACAAAAACGATTTGGAGGAAAATTAGAATGCGTCAAAAAGCGGCATTTGCGGTTTTGGCTGTACTGACGGTTATGTTTCTGGCAGTAAATATTTGCGCAGGAAGCGTAAACATCCCTTTGGGGGAAGTGATTGGGATATTGCGTGGTTATGGACAGGATTCCGTAAATGGGGATATTGTTCTTGAGATTCGATTTCCCAGGGCTTTGGCAGCAGCAGTTCTTGGAGGAGGGCTTGCCTTGTCGGGATATTTACTCCAGGCATTTTTTCATAATCCCATCGCAGGACCATTTGTTCTTGGAATTTCCCAGGGAGCAAAGCTTTTGGTCTCCCTTTTTATGATTTTCGGGGGAGTCTGGTCTGTGAAACTGGGGTTTGGAGGGAGAATCACAGCGGCTTTTGCAGGGGCTGTGATTTCCATGGGATGTGTGGTCTGTATGTCAAGGGTGGTGGACCGGATGTCCATGTTGGTGGTTGGAGGGGTAATGGTTGGCTATATTTGTTCCGCAGTCACAGACTTTCTTGTGACGTTTGCAGAAGATGCAGATCTTGTGAACCTGCATAATTGGTCCAGGGGAAGTTTTTCCGGACTTGGATGGGAACATGTGGCAGCAGCGTCAGCCGTGATTCTTCCTGCATTTCTTTGTGTTTTTTTGCTGTCCAAGCCTATGGAAGCTTATCAACTGGGAGAAGCCTATGCCCAAAATTTAGGGGTGGATATTTCCAGGTTTCGAGTGGTCTTGGTAGTTCTTTCCAGCATTCTTTCCGCCTGTGTGACTGCTTTTGCTGGACCGGTTTCTTTTGTGGGCATTGCGGTTCCCCATCTGGCAGGAAGTCTCGTGGGGACAGGAAAACCTATATTCATGATACCAGCCTGCTTTTTGGGAGGCGCTGTGTTTTGTTTGTTTTGTGACTGGCTGGCAAGGATTTTGTTGGCTCCGGTGGAGTTAAGTATCAGCACGGTGACAGCAGTGTTCGGCGCTCCGGTGGTCTTGCTTTTGATGGTTAGAAGAAGAAAATAAAGGGGAAGAAAAAACAGATGAACTCAGACTTTTACTTTTATACCAGAGATCTTACAGTTGGCTATGAGGGAAATCCTTTGGTGAAACATATAGAGATACATCTGAAAAAAGGAGAGATTCTTACACTAATCGGTCCTAACGGAGCAGGGAAAACCACAATTTTGCGGAGTATAATCCGTCAGTTAAAGCCTTTGGGCGGGGTTGTATTTCTGGATGGAAAAGATCTTGGCAGGATGGGAGCAAAGGAGCTTTCCAAAAAATTGTCCGTGGTATTGACCGAGCGGATTCACCCTGAGCGTATGACCTGTGAGCAGGTGGTAGAGACAGGACGGTATCCCTATACCGGAACATTTGGGGTTTTGTCAAAGGAAGATCATAGAATCGTAAGAGAATCCCTCAAGCTGGTTCATGGAGAGGAGTTAGCGGGAGAAGATTTTGAAAAAGTAAGCGACGGTCAGCGGCAAAGGATTATGCTGGCGCGGGCATTGAGTCAGGAGCCGGAGTTGATTGTGCTAGATGAGCCTACTTCTTTTCTGGACGTTCGCCATAAGCTGGAATTTTTGTCGGTTCTTCAGGAATTGTCCAGACAACAGAAACTTTCTGTGATTTTGTCTTTACATGAACTGGATTTAGCGGAACGGATTTCTCATAAGATTGCCTGTATTAAGGAAAATCAGATTCACCGTTTTGGTTCTCCCAAGGAGATTTTTACACCAGGATACATTCGGGAGCTGTATCAAATTACCATGGGAGATTACGGAGAGTGGAGCGGGACGCCAGAACTTCAGGCTGCAAAGGGAGAGCCATTGGTTTTTGTCATAGGGGGAAATGGAAAAGGAACCGCTGTTTATCGGCAGTTGCAGCGTCAGGGAGTTCCCTTTGCCACTGGAATTTTGTGGGAAAATGATTTGGATTATCCAGCAGCCCGGATGCTGGCTGAAAAAGTAGTGTGGGAGCCAGCCTTTTGCCAGATTCGTCCACAGACGATGGGGCAGGCGAAAAGACTGATCGATCAGTGCAAGAAGGTCATCTGTCCTGTACAGCCAAAAGAAATGGGAATGTTTTATTCCGAGTTTTTGGAGCTTTTCCAGTATGGGAAAGAAAAACAGACCACGCAGGCGGCATTTGAGTGCTGACTGGATGATGTTTTCGTCAGCACTCGTACAGACTAATTGCATTTTTCTCTGAGCCGTTTTTTCAGCCGGATAACAACCGCATTTTGGCGGGGGCTGGCAGTCAGGTTGATCACATGAGTTTCGTTGTAATATCCAATTAGTTCCAGGGTTGTTTGAATGGTTCCGGATTCCTTTTGCACCAAGGTCAGATCGTCCGTTACTACAAAAGTGAGGATTGGCTGGCTGGAATCCAGTTTCTCTTCCAGTTTCCGAAGACGGTTCTGAATCATGCTTAACCGGGTAATCTGGCTGACGCTTGGGGTTTTCCGAACATCATTTTCCATAAAAAGTTCTGCTGTTACATCTTTCATAGCCGTTTGTTCCTTTCTGTATGGGAATGGCTGTTTGTATCTTTGAAGAATAGTTTCTGTTTTTTCATGGAAATTATGCAGCATTAGAAGGAAGATGGGAGAAAAGGATAAAAGGCTTTCATGGCTGGAAATCATGCAGAATGACGGAAAGTTGTTGTGAAAAATACATAAAAACAGTGGCGAAAATTTGTGAAGTTTGTGAACACTTTTGGACCGTTCTATGGTATTATATTGAGCGTACCCCCAATACATTATATAGTTTTTGCTACATCCCATAAAACGAAATACCTTCTCCTTAGAAATGGCCGGTTCCCCAACCGGCCATTTTTGTATACAGGGGCGGATGGTTATGTTTTTGGGAGAAATTGTGCAATAATGATAATAAAATTTCTTTTTTTGATTTTGATATTGACAAAATAGACAATAACAAGGTATTATATTTCCATACATGTCAAAATAACATTGTATCAGAACGATGGCAGGCTTTGTAAACCTTGACCGGAAAAAAGAAAGGAAGAAAAAATGTTCGGATTATTTTCAAAACCAAATGAATCAGTATGTTCTCCAGTTGACGGTACCTGCATTCCTATGGAGGAAGTAAAGGATGAGGTATTTTCCTCCAAAATGTTGGGAGATGGTTTTGCTGTGATTCCTAATGGTACAACGGTGTGTGCTCCTATAGACGGGGAGCTTACGATGCTGGCAGAGACTTGCCACGCATTTGGAATGCGCACCAAAAGCGGCAAAGAACTTTTGGTCCACATTGGACTGGACACAGTGGCTCTTAACGGCGAAGGTTTTAAAGTTCTCTCAGAACAGGGGAAAAAAGTGAAGGCAGGAGAGCCGATTGTGGAATTTGATCAAAAGCTAATGGCAGAGAAAAATATTGATACCACTACTATGGTGATTTTAACAGCAGGATTTTCCGCCCCTGATTTTTCCAAATTTTATCAGAAGCAGGTGAAGGCGGGGCAGGCATTGATGTAAGATAAATAGGCTGAGACTTGACTTTTACAGAAAGGTATGTTAGACTACTTTCAACTGAAAACAGATGGCTGTTACTGGTGATGCAGGCAAGACCACACAAGAATACGTTTATCTAACGTTATTTTTGTTGTGGTCTTTTTTGTTTCACATAAAGAGCGCCTAAGAAAGGAGATTGTATATGGATTACAGACAACTGGGGAAGGACTTGCTTCCTCTGGTAGGAGGGGCGGACAACATCAGCAAGCTGACCCACTGCGCCACAAGGCTTCGCTTCGAGTTTTGCGACCGAAGCAAAGTGGATGAGGAGTCCATCAAAAAGACTTCCGGCGTAATCAGCGTTGTGGAAAAGGGAGGACAGTTCCAGGTGGTGGTGGGAAATGACGTTCCTATCACTTACCGGGTATTGATTCATGAAATGGGAGGCACAGCAGGGAAGGGAATGGGTAATTCCGGGGGAGCAGGAAACGAGTCAAAAGAAAAAAATTCCATCATTACAACCATCATCAGCGTGATTTCCACCACGTTTACACCCGTGATTCCGGCATTGATTGGCGGTGGTATGATCAAGGCGGTATTATCCATTCTGGTGCTTGCAGGATTGGATGACGCCAGTTCTACCTATGTATTGTTAAATTTGATTTCCGATGCCGCCTTTTATTTTATGCCAGTATTGCTGGCTTACGGCGCTGCAATCAAATTTGAGTGCAATCCGGTTTTGGCTATGACTTTGGCCAGCGCTTTGCTTCATCCTACCTGGTCAGGACTTGTGGGAGCCGGAGAAGTTATGGACTTCTTCCACATTCCTGTCATGCTGGTAGACTATTCCTACTCAGTGATTCCGATTATTTTAAGTGTTTGGGTTATGTCTTATGTGGAAAAACTGGCGGAGAAATATACCCCATCCATTATAAAGTTTTTCTTAAAACCGCTGATTATTCTGTTTGTTTCAGCGCCCATTGCACTGATTATCATTGGTCCATTTGGAAGCTTCCTCAATTCTCTTCTTGAGACAGGAGCCAACTGGATTAATGGAAGAGCCAGCTGGCTGCTTCCGATGTTAATGGGAGCATTTCAGCCGTTTTTGGTGCTTACCGGCACAGCCTGGGCCATGACGCCAATAGCAACGGTGCAGATTTCTTCCTTGGGTTATGAAATTGTAAATGGTCCCGGTATGCTGGCATCCAACATAGCTCAGGGAGGCGCTACTTTGGCAGTTGCCTTAAAGACCAAAAACCAGCAGCTGAAACAGCTGGCAAGCTCTTCTGGCTTTACTGCGGTTATGGGAATTACAGAGCCTTGTCTTTATGGCGTGATTCTGCCTTTGAAAAAACCGCTGATTGCATCTATGATTGGTGGCGGTGTGGGAGGAATCTATGCTGGTATTTCCGGTCTGGTCCGCTATGCTTTTGTGTCTCCCGGTCTGGCGGCGCTGCCAGCGTTTATTGGTGAAAATCCCATGAACATTGTACATGCTGTTATTACATGTATTGTGTCCTTTGCCGCTGGGTTTGCCGCTACATGGGTGATGGGCATTGAGGATGGAGAAGGACAGGAAAAAAATAGGAATCAAACAGAAGGAAAAAGGGAATTTCACGACCTGGAAAGAGCAGATGACCAAAAAAGAGAAAACAAAAAAGGGACTGAAAATGGCAAAGAAACAGCAAACAGCAAAGATACAGAAAATGGAAATCCAAGTAGATCTGTGGCAGTTCCCATTCAGGGACAGATGGTTCCTCTTGAGCAGGTAAATGATGCAGTATTTTCACAGAAAATATTGGGGGATGGAGTGGCCATTCTTCCAGAGGAAGGAAAAGTCTTTGCACCAGTCAGCGGCGTGGTTTCAGCTTTGTTTGAGACAAAACATGCCATTGGAATTACCAGTCAGGATGGTGTGGAGCTGTTGATTCATATTGGAATTGACACGGTGAATCTGCAAGGGAAATATTTCACTGCCCATGTGAATGCCGGATGTGAAATCAAGAAGGGAGATTTGCTGATTTCTTTTGACCAGAAGGCAATTCAAAAGGAAGGATATGACACCATCACGCCGGTTTTGGTGGCAAATATGACCCAGTTTACATCTCTGGATGTGGAGGCAAAAGACCATGTGAATCCGGGAGATCTTCTTTACACCATCCATTGAGAATCGATCAAAGAAGGAGTATAATATGTTTTATGAAAAGGAAAAACCCTTTCCCAGTGATTTTTTGTGGGGAGCTTCCACCTCAGCCTATCAGGTGGAAGGCGCCTGGGATGAAGACGGAAAAAGCCCCTCTATCATCGATCAATACGAGCATCCCAAAGAGTATGCGGATTTTAAAGTGGCAAGCGATCATTATCATCGTTATAAGGAAGACATTCGCTTGTTTGCTGAATTGGGATTAAAAGCATACCGGTTTTCCATTGCCTGGACCAGAATCCTGCCTATGGGAACCGGACCGGTGAATCCAGCAGGAATCCGCCACTATGAGGATGTGATGGATGAGTGCCGCAAATACAATATAGAACCGATTGTGACCATGTATCATTTTGACCTTCCCTATTGTCTGGAGGAAAAGGGCGGATGGGGTAGCCGGGAGACCATTGAGGCGTTTGTGGAATATGCAAAAGTGCTTTTTGAGCAATTTGGAAAAAAGGTCAAATACTGGCTGACCATCAATGAACAAAACACCATGATTCTCCATCCGGGGGCCATTGGCCTTCCAAAAGGGGGAAAACTGCCTTCCAAAAAGGAGCTGTATCAGCAGAATCATCATTTGATGCTGGCACAGGCGCGAGTTATGAAGCTGTGCCATGAACTTTGTCCGGACAGCAAAATCGGTCCTGCTTTGAATCTGGCTGCCATGTACCCAGAGACCTGCAATCCCAAAGATGCCATTGCAGCCCACAACTGGGAGGTGCTTCGATGCTGGAATTTTGCAGATGTTCCGGTGTTTGGATGGTATCATCCTTTGGCATGGCAGTATCTTTTGGACCGAGGGCTGGCTCCCAAAGTGGAAGAAGGAGACAAAGAGATCTTAAAAGGAGCCAGACCAGATTTAATTGCCATGAATTATTACTCAACAGCAGCCATTGCAGCCAGCCGGGGAGATGCCCTGGATGTGTCGGCCAGAGCCGGAGACCAGCAGATCATGCTTGGAGAAACCGGAGTTTACCGGGCAGCTGACAATCCTTATGTAGAAAAGACAAAGTATGGGTGGGTCATTGACCCTTCCGGGTTTCGGTATACGCTGCGGAAAGTTTATGAGCGGTATCATCTGCCGGTTTTGATTACGGAAAATGGAATCGGCGCTCCGGATGTGTTGGAAGACGGACAAGTTCATGACGACTACCGGATTGATTTTATCGGGCAGCATTTAAAAGCTCTGCGTCTGGCCATTACAGACGGGGTGGAAGTGATAGGGTATTGTCCATGGGCAGCGCTGGATGTAGTCAGCACTCATCAAGGATATAAAAAGCGCTATGGTTTTATCTATGTGGACCGGGATGAGTTTGATTTAAAAGAAATGAAGCGAATGAAAAAGGACAGTTTTTACTGGTATCAAAAGGTAATTGAGGAAAATGGGGCCGGTCTGTAAGACAGACGGTAAGATAGCGAAGGGGGAATCCCATGAAGGTAGTGAAAATTCTGAATAATAACTATATACTGGTGGAGGATTCCAACGGAAACGAATGTATTGTAATGGGCAGAGGGTTACGGTTTTCCAATCAGGTGGGAAGAGAACTGAAAGAGGAAAATATTCAGAAGATTTTTGCTTTGAAGGATGCAGGGAAAGTCCGCAGCTGGCAGCAGATGTTGGAAGGGATTCCAGAGGAATATGGGGAAGCAATCCACTGGGCAATTATGCTGGCAGACGAGGCCATGCCAGGAAAACTGAAAGAACCAGTTTTCATTACTCTTTTTGATCATTTGATTTTTGCCCTGGAACGGCAAAAGAAAAAAATCCTTTTGCAGAACCGGCTTTTATGGGAGATTCGTCAGTTTTATCCAGAGGAATTTGCTTTGGGGAAAAAGATGATTGCCTGCTTAAATGAGCGGCTTCAGATGGAACTTCCTGAGGAGGAGGCAGGAAACATCGCCTTTCATCTGGTAAATGCAAAAACCGAAAATCCGGACATGGAGCAGACCATGCAGGCAGTGCGGATGCTGAAAGATATTTTTAATATTGTTCAATACACGTTTGCCAACCGGATTCAGACCGATTCCATCCATTATACCCGGTTTGTGACCCATATGCAGTTTTTTCTTCAGAGAGTGTTAGAGCACAAAATGCTCTGTGGAAACCAGCTGGAGATTTTTGAACAGATTGCTTCGGGCCAGCCGGAAAGCTATGGCTGTGCCAAAAAGATTGGCGATTACATTCGGGGAACCTTAAAAGAGGAGATTCCCAGGGAGGAGCTGTTGTATCTTACCATTCATATTGCCCGAATTGTAATGGAGCCAAATACCCCATACAAATAGAATAATTTGGTTTGCTGTTTTGCAGGAATCCATGAAATCCGCTCTAAGGAAACTATTTCCTGGGGCGGATTTTTATGGCGTGACTATCCTGTTTTTCTGGTACAGGAAAAGAGTTTATAACACTTTTATTAAGGAATATGGGAGCATAAATTGCATACGCAAAATATTTCTTATTGACTTATAAAACAATATTTAATATAGTAGTGAAAGAAAAGCATGTTTGGTAAAGCGGGAGAGGAGAGCAGTATGGTAAAAGTGGCAGTAGATGCAATGGGCGGAGACAATGCGCCTGGTGAGATTGTGAAAGGCGTCGTGGATGCAGTGTCCCATCGTGCGGACATACAGGTGCTTTTGGTAGGCAAGGAGGATGCAGTGACAAAGGAGCTGTCCCGACACACCTACCCAAAGAAGCAGGTGCAGTTGATTCCTGCATCTGAGGTGATTGAGACGGACGAACCTCCGGTGAATGCCGTGCGCCGGAAAAAGGATTCTTCCATTGTAGTGGGCATGAATCTGGTGAAATCCGGGGAGGCGGATGCCTTTGTCTCAGCAGGAAGTTCAGGGGCGATTTTAGTAGGCGGCCAGGTGATTGTGGGAAGGTTAAAAGGCGTGGAGCGCCCGCCTTTTGGCGCTTTGATTCCCACGGAAAAGGGCGTGTCCCTTCTTTTGGACAGCGGAGCCAATGTGGACGCGCGGCCGTCTCATCTGGTGCAGTTTGCCCGTATGGGGTCCATTTATATGGAACACGTCATTGGCATTTCAAAGCCAAGAATCGGCATTGTCAATATTGGGGCAGAGGAGGAAAAGGGAAATGCACTGGTAAAGGATACGTTTCCTTTATTGAAGGAGTGTTCGGACATTCATTTCACCGGCAGCATTGAAGCAAGGGAGATTCCCCATGGGGGAGCCGATGTGATTGTCTGCGAGGCATTTACTGGAAACGTGATTTTAAAACTTTATGAGGGAACCGGGGCAACGCTGATTTCCATGGTGAAAAAGGGGATGATGAGTACCCTGCGCAGCAAGCTGGGAGCATTGCTTGTGAAGCCTGCCTTAAAGGAAACTTTGAAAGCTTTTGACGCATCCAGGTACGGCGGAGCGCCTCTTTTAGGGTTGAAGGGGCTGGTGGTAAAAACCCATGGCAGCGCCGGCGCCAGAGAGGTGAGCAATTCCATTATTCAGTGTGTAACCTTTAAGGAACAAAAGATTAATGAAAAGATTCAGGAAAGTCTGAAAGTGTAAGAAAGATTCATGGAGCACAGTTTTTGGGATCGTTAAAAAATAAGGAGAGGAAATTGTTATGGAATTTGAAAAATTGCAGAGCATTATAGGAGAGGTTTTAAATGTGGAAGCTGGGGATATTACCATGGATACCACGTTTGTAGAAGATTTGGGAGCGGATTCTTTAGACATTTTCCAGATTGTTATGGGAATTGAGGAGGAGTTTGACATTGAGATTCCCACAGATGCAGCAGAGCAGATTGTCACAGTGGGGGATGCAGTAGAGCAGATTAAAAATGCGTTGACTTGAGGAACGGTTCCTTGAGACGAGGGAGGAAAGGGGCGCGTTCTAGTAACAGCTGCCTTTCCCTAGAATGTGTCTGAAAATTGCTTTTCGTCCGATGCACGTCCCACTTTGCGGTATATTTGGGTTGCATTCACTTAACGCAGCTCTCTGCGCCATGTTTCTTTGGCCCAAAACTCCCACAAAGGAGAACGCACATCGTACCGAACGCATTTTCAGACACGCTCTGGGATTTTTTGAAAGGAGGGTTTTATGAATCGGGATTTAAGAGAACTTGAGAAGAAGATTCATTACCAGTTTAAAAACCGCAAACTTTTAAGACAGGCGATGCTGCACAGTTCTTTCGCCAATGAACATGGCGTGGACAAAAAAGACTGTAATGAGCGGCTGGAGTTTTTGGGAGATGCTGTGTTAGAGCTGATTTCCAGTGATTTTTTGTTTCATTCCTATCAGGAAAAGCCAGAGGGGGAACTGACGAAAATCCGGGCCAGCGTGGTGTGTGAACCTACCTTGGCATTCTGCGCTTCCGAACTGGATCTTGGCGGCTATCTTCTCCTTGGCAGAGGGGAGGAGATCACCGGGGGAAGGCAAAGGGATTCGGTGGTATCCGATGCCATGGAAGCCCTCATTGGGGCAATTTACCTGGATGGTGGTTTTGCTAGTGCAAAAGAGTTTGTTCATCAGTTTGTCCTAAACGATTTGGAACATAAGCAGCTCTTTTATGATAGCAAGACTATCCTGCAGGAAATCGTACAGGGGATGGAAACGGAACAAGTATTGGAATATGAGATTTTAAAGGAAGCAGGGCCAGACCATCACAAAGTATTTGAGATTCGGGCCATGTTAAACGGCAGGGAGATCGGCAGAGGAGGAGGCAGAACCAAGAAGGCGGCGGAACAGGTGGCGGCATATCGGGGAATACTTAAGCTTAAGGAGCATATATGTACTTAAAGACCATAGAGATACAAGGTTTCAAATCCTTTGCCAACAAGATTACCTTTGAATTTCACAATGGGATTACAGGCATTGTGGGACCAAACGGCAGCGGTAAAAGTAATGTGGCGGATGCGGTCCGCTGGGTTCTTGGAGAACAGAGAATCCGGCAGTTAAGAGGCGCCAGTATGCAGGATGTAATTTTTGCCGGAACAGAGCTGCGAAAACCCCAGGGATTTGCCTATGTGGCCATTACTTTGGACAATTCGGATCATCAGCTTGCCATTGACTATGATGAGGTGACGGTGGCCCGAAGACTGTACCGCTCCGGAGAAAGTGAGTACCGGATTAACGGAAGCGCCTGTCGGTTAAAGGATATTAACGAGCTGTTTTATGACACGGGAATCGGAAAAGAAGGATATTCCATCATTGGTCAAGGCCAGATTGACAAGATTTTAAGCGGCAAGCCAGAAGACCGGCGGGAACTGTTTGATGAGGCGGCGGGAATTGTCAAATTTAAGCGGCGAAAAGCCATAGCCCAGAAAAAGCTGGAAGATGAAAAACAAAATCTGGTGCGTGTGGGAGACATTCTGGCAGAGCTGGAAAAGCAGGTGGGACCTTTGGCCCGTCAGTCAGAGGCAGCGAAAAAATATTTAAGCTTGAGAGAACAGCTGAAAATCTATGATGTGAATCTGTTTTTGATTGAGTCGGAGGAAATCCGCAGTCAGGTAAGGCAGGTGGAAGAAAGAAGCGCCATCGTATCAGGAGATATGGAAGAGGCGGCCCGTCAGTCAGAGGAGGAGAAGACTTCCTATGACCGTCTGGAACAAGAGTTAGAAAAGTTGCGGCAGGATATTTTGGAGAAACGGGAGCTTTTAAACCGGACTGAGATGGAAAAGGGCAGTTTCAAAGGCCAGATTGATGTGCTTTATGAGCAGATTAACACTGAACGGATGAATGCGGACCATATTCAGGCCCGAATCCAGGCCATTGAAAAAGAGCAGGAGGAGAAGAAAAGGCAGATTGCCGCATATGAGGCAGACAGCGCCGGAATGGGGGAAAATGCAAAAGAAAGCCAGGAAAAGCTAAAGGAGGCGGAAGAGAGGCTTTTAAAGGAAGATCAGAAAATTCAGCTTTTGGAGCAGCAGATGGAAGCTGGAAAGGCAAGAATCATTGACAGTCTGAATGAAAAGGCGTCTCTGACCGCAAAAGAACAGCGGTATGAGGCTATGGCAGAACAAGTTCAAATGCGGCTTTTAGAGGTGCGCCAGAAGCTTTTGCGGTTTAAAAGCGACGAGTCGGTTCAGGATGAATTTCTTCAGGCAGAACAGGAAAAGTTAGATGCTTCCATAAAGCGGATGGAGGAGCTATTGGGCCTTCAGAATGAATGGGAGACAAAGATGGAAACCTGCAGTCAGGAGGTGGGCCGTCTGTCCCGGAATCTGAATGAGAGACAGCAGCAGTACCAGGCATCTGCGGCCAGACTGGATTCCCTTCGAAACCTGGCGGAGCGGTATGAAGGGTATGGAAACAGCATTCGCCGGGTGATGGAGGTACGGGACCGGGTTCATGGAATCCGGGGAGTGGTGGCAGATTTGATTACCACCGAGAAACAGTATGAGACAGCCATTGAGACAGCCCTTGGAGGAAGCATTCAAAATGTGGTGACAGACACGGAACAGACGGCCAAGCAGCTGATTGAATATTTGAAAAAGAACAAATACGGCAGAGTGACGTTCCTTCCCTTAACCAGTATTGGCAAGCGGGATGGATTTGCCCAGTCGGATGCTTTGACAGAGCCAGGAGTCATTGGGCTTGCCAGCGATCTGGTAAAGGTGGAGTCTGAGTATCAGGTGTTGGCAAAATATCTTCTTGGGCGGGTGGTGGTGGCGGACACCATTGACCACGCCATAGCACTGGCTAAAAAATACCATTATTCCCTTCGGATTGTCACTTTGGAGGGCGAACTTTTAAGCGCTGGCGGCTCCATGACAGGAGGAGCTTTTAAAAATTCCAGCAATCTTTTAGGGCGAAAAAGAGAGATTGAGGAGTTAGAGTCCATTTGTGAGAAAGCTTTGGTGCAGACGGAACGGATTCAGGAGGAGCTTTCTTTCAACGAGGGGATTTTAAGAGAAGCCAGAGAGGAACTGGAGAAGGTAAAGAAAGACCAGCACCAGGAATCGTTAAACCAAAATACCATTGAAATCAATATGGGCCAGCTGAAGGATAAAAAAGAGGAAATCCGGGATTCTTTTCGAGATCTGGAACTGGAACACAGTCAGTTGGAAGGCCAGATTCGGGATATTGAGACAAACCGTCAGAGACTTTTAAAGGAGTCCCAGGCTCTTTTGGCTCAAAACGAAGAGGTGAATCAAAAGCTGGAACGGTTGTCAGAGGAGATGGAGACAGCAAGAACCGCCAGAGAAGACATTGCCCATGAGACAGAAAAAATCCGTTTACAGGCGGCAGGTTTAAAGCAGCAGGTGGATTTTGTCATGGAAAATATTCGCCGTGTTCAGGAAGAGGGACGGCGTTTAGGGGAAGAGTTGAAAGGTCTTGTGGCTGGAACCGGTGATTCGGACCGGGTGATTGAGGGGAAAAAGCAGCAGATTCAGGATTTGGAAGCTCAGATTGAAACATTTACGATCCAGAAGGAGCAGCTTAGCAAAGAGCTTTTGATTTTGGAAAACGTCAGGGAAGAGCGGGGGAAACGTCAGAAGGAGATTTTTACCCGACGGGAGGAACTGGCAGAGCGCAGCAACCGGCTGGATAAGGATTTGTTCCGGCTTCAGAGCCAGAAGGAAAAACTGGAGGAAAAGCTGGAAGGCCAGATCAATTATATGTGGACTGAGTATGAGCTGACGTTTACCACAGCGACTTCCCTAAGGAATATGGAACTGATTGCTGTGGGAGAAATCAAAAACCGCATTGAGGAGCTGAAAAATGAAATCCGGGCTTTGGGAAATGTGAATGTGAATGCCATTGAAGATTACAAGGAGATTTCCGGGCGGTACGAGTTTATGAAATCTCAGCATGACGATTTGGTGGAGGCGGAAAAGACGCTTTTGCAGATTATTGAGGAACTGGATACTGGAATGCGGAGGCAGTTTCAGGAAAAGTTTGGGGAGATTTGCCGGGAGTTTGACCGGGTTTTTCAGGAGTTGTTTGGAGGAGGCCATGGAACCCTGGAACTGATGGAGGAGGAAGATATTTTGGAAGCTGGAATCCAGATTATCGCCCAGCCTCCAGGGAAAAAGCTTCAGAACATGATGCAGCTTTCTGGCGGCGAGAAAGCCCTGACTGCCATTTCCCTGCTGTTTGCCATCCAGAATTTAAAGCCGTCGCCTTTTTGTCTCCTGGATGAGATTGAGGCGGCCTTGGATGACTCCAATGTGGACCGGTTTGCAGGATATTTACATAAACTGATTAAAAATACCCAGTTTATTGTGATTACTCACCGGAGAGGAACCATGGTGGCTTCAGACCGGCTGTATGGAATTACCATGCAGGAGAAGGGCGTGTCTGCGCTGGTGTCTGTCAATTTGATTGAAAATGAGTTGGAGGGGTAGGGGAGCGTGTCTGAAAACAGGCAGGGATAATGTATCTCAAGGGATGTGGCAAAAGACGGGGATTGAAAATTTTTTAGATAAGGAGAATGGTGATGGAAGAAAAAAAGAAGGGATTTTTCAGCCGTCTGGTGCAGGGATTGGCAAAGACAAGAGATAATATTGTGTCTGGCATGGATTCGATTTTCAGCGGATTTTCAGCGATTGACGAGGATTTTTATGAGGAGTTGGAAGAGACGCTGATCATGGGAGATTTGGGCATTAAAACTACCATGTCCATTATGGAGGATTTAAGGAAGAAGGTGAAAGAGCAGCACATTAAAGAGCCGGGAGAGTGCAGGCAGCTGCTGATTGATTCCATAAAGAACCAGATGAATTTGGGGGAAAATGCTTATGAGTTTGAAAACCGGACTTCTGTGGTGCTGGTGATCGGCGTCAATGGAGTGGGGAAGACTACTTCCGTGGGAAAGCTGGCCGGACTTTTAAAAGATGACGGGAAGAAGGTAATTTTGGGGGCAGCGGATACGTTCCGGGCGGCGGCCATTGAACAGCTGACTGAGTGGGCCAACCGGGCTGGTGTGGAGATTATTGCCCAGCAGGAGGGATCGGACCCGGCAGCCGTTATCTATGATGCAGTGGCAGCAGCCAAATCCCGAAAGGCAGATGTGCTGATTTGCGACACGGCAGGGCGGCTGCACAATAAGAAAAATCTCATGGAGGAGCTGAAAAAGATTAACCGGATTATTGATAAGGAGTTTCCGGGGGCTTACCGGGAGACCTTGGTGGTGTTGGACGGAACCACCGGCCAAAATGCGTTGTCTCAGGCAAGGCAGTTTATGGAGGTGGCAGATATTACGGGGATTATTCTTACCAAGCTGGATGGAACGGCAAAGGGAGGAATTGCAGTGGCGATTCAGTCGGAATTGGGGATTCCGGTAAAGTATGTGGGGATTGGAGAACAGATTGAAGATTTGCAGAAGTTTCATTCAGAGGAGTTTGTGGAGGCATTGTTTCAGAGAAAGTAAGAAAAGACATATTCCCCTTTGTGGTGCAAAGCCAAGTGTCTTCTTACCCACAAAGGGGAGGGAAGAGAAATGAAAAATAAGGGAGGATGTTGGAGATGGATGAATTGATTTTAGAGAAGTTTGAGGAAGCTTCGGAGGTGGTGCAGAGGGTCACTCAGGAGACGAAGCTTCTGTACAGTGAATATTTTTCAGCTCAGACGGGAAACCGGGTGTATTTTAAGCCGGAGAACATGCAGTATACAGGGGCTTATAAGGTTCGGGGAGCATTTTATAAAATCAGCACTTTGACCGTGGAGGAGAAGGAGAGAGGCCTGATTACGGCTTCTGCAGGAAACCATGCCCAGGGGGTGGCTTATGCGGCCAAGTTAGCGGGAATTAAGGCAGTGGTGGTAATGCCTACCACCACGCCTCTTATTAAGATTAACCGCACAAAAAATTACGGGGCGGATGTGGTTTTGTTTGGAAATGATTTTGATGAGGCATGTCATCATGCAGAGGAGCTGGCCGGAGAACATGGTTACACCTTTGTCCATCCGTTTAATGATTTGGATGTGGCGGCAGGACAGGGAAGCATTGCCATGGAGATCATTAAGGAGCTTCCCACAGTGGATTACATATTGGTTCCCGTTGGCGGCGGCGGCCTTTGCACTGGTGTTTCGGTTCTTGCCAAATTGTTAAATCCGAAGATTCGGGTGATTGCCGTGGAGCCTGCAGGAGCCAGCTGTCTGAAGGCTTCTATGGAGGCAGGAGAGGTGGTGACGCTTCCAGAGGTCAGCACCATTGCAGACGGCACAGCCGTTCACCGACCAGGGGACAAGCTATTTCCTTATCTTCAGGAAAATGTGGATGGTGTGATTACCATTGAAGATTCTGAGCTGATTGTGGCATTTTTGGATATGGTGGAGAATCATAAGATGGTGGTGGAAAATTCCGGTCTTCTCACAGTGGCAGCTTTAAAGCACATGGATGTAAAGAAAAAGAAAATTGTGTCCATTTTAAGCGGTGGCAATATGGACGTGATAACCATGTCTTCTGTGGTTCAGCACGGGCTGATTCAAAGAGACCGTATTTTCACAGTTTCCGTGCTTTTGCCGGATAAACCAGGAGAACTGGCAAAGGTTTCGGCTCTGTTAGCAGAGGCCAAGGGAAATGTGATCAAGCTGGAACACAACCAGTTTATCAGCATCAACCGGAATGCAGCGGTGGAGCTTCGGATTACTTTGGAGGCAGAGGGAACCGTTCATAAAAATCAGATTGTTCAGGCCTTAAATGACGCAGGCTACCGTCCCAAGCTGGTGAAATCCAAAGGTATGTAGGGGAAAGCTGGGAGGCAGTTATGTGGACATACTTGAGCGAAACGCCTTTGGCCCAGAATGTAAAGTATTTTGTGAAATGGCTGATTCTTTCCGCAGTGATTGGAATTGTCACCGGACTTATTGGCAGCGCCTTTGGACATGGGGTGATCATTGCAACCAAAATATGGGAAGGTTATACCTGGACGGTGTTTTTTATGCCAGTGGCAGGCGTGTTGATTGTTTGGCTGTATCAGGTGGAGCATCAGGAGAAGAACCGGGGAACGGACCTGATTTTAGAGTCCATTTCCTCCCAGGAGGAGATTCCGGTGATCACTGCGCCTTTGATTTTTGTATCTTCGATTTTAAGCCATCTGGTCAGTGCTTCTGCAGGGCGGGAAGGAGCAGCCCTGCAGTTGGGAGGCAGCATGGGCAACCTGACCGGAAAGATTTTTCGGCTGGATGACCGGGACCGGAAGGTTGCGGTGATGTGCGGTATGAGCGGCTGCTTTTCCGCTTTGTTTGGAACCCCTTTGGCTGCCGGAGTTTTTTCCCTGGAGGTGGTCAGCGTGGGAAAAATGTATTATGCAGCATTGGTTCCCTGTCTGTTTTCCTCTTTTATCGGCGTAGCTATATCCGGGCGTCTGGGGCTTGTGCCGGAACATTTTTCCATTGGGACGATTCCGGAGTTTGATCTTTATGGCGCTGCCATGACGGTTCTCCTTGGGATATTGTGCGCTTTGGTGGGGATATTGCTGTGCCAGTCCATGCACAAGGCCATCGAGTGGTACCGGAACCATTTTCCAAACCTTTATGTGCGGATTTTGGTGGGAAGCGGAATTTACATTATGCTGACTATGATTTTTTCCAGCCGGTACTACAATGGAGGCGGACTCCATATGATTGAGCGGTGCTTTGAAGGGGAAATGGTGCCAGTATATGGATTTTTGGTGAAAATTTTGTTTACGGCAGTGGCCTTGGGAGCTGGTTTTAAGGGAGGCGAGATTGTTCCCACGCTGTGTATTGGGGCTACATTTGGGTATGTGGTGTCCGGGATTCTTGGGATGCCTTATGGAATCTGTACAGCGGCAGCTATGGTGTGTTTGTTTGTCAGCGTGACCAACTGTCCGGTTTCTACCATGTTTATGGCTTTTGAATTGTTTGGATTTGAGGCGATGCCTTATTTTGTGCTGGGAATCGCAGTCAGTTTTACCTTGTCCGGGTATTATGGACTGTATCACAGCCAGCGGTTTGTGTATTCGAAAATTCGCACAGAATATATTGACCGCAAATCCAATTAGAGAGAGTGGAAAAGGGAGAATGGCAAATTGTGGACTTTGCCATTCTCCCTTTTCCCTTTTTGTAAAATTGTCAATTGTGTGTCTTCCATCCAATTAGAAGTCGAATACCTCGCCGCAAGCATGACATGTTCTGGAGTGTGTCATGCTTGCGGCTGATTGCTTGCCTGATTGTTTGCGGAAATAAAAATTCTGAACTTTATATTTCTCCCTCAATGAAATACGAATGTTTTTTCAGAACTTTCTCCAGGTATCCCGGACAAACAGCAAAAGAAGAGGGAAGATTTCCAGCCTTCCAGCCAGCATGTCAAAGATTAATATCATCTTTGCCGGGTTAGAGAAGAAGCCAAAGTTGGCAGAAGGTCCTACCAGCTCCAATCCAGGTCCAATGTTGTTAAAGGTGGCGGCCACTGCTGTAAAGTTGGTGATCAAATCATGGCCGTCGCAGGCAAGAGCCAGAACGGAAAAGGCGAAGATCAGCACATAAATGATCATAAATGCGTTGATGTTCTGGACGATTTCACGGTCCACTGGTTTGCCGTCCATACGGATTTTATGAATCTGCCGGGGATGGATGTACTGGCGCAGTTCCTTTTTGGAGGACTTAATCAGGATGATAAAACGAGACACCTTAATTCCGCCTCCGGTACTGCCGGCACAGGCGCCGATAAACATAAGCATCACCAGAATCGTGCGGGATATAATGGGCCATTGGTTAAAGTCTGCAGTGGCAAAGCCTGTGGTGGTGATGACGGACCCTACCTGGAAAGCAGATTCCCGGATGGCAGTGCCAAAGGTTCCGTAAAGTCCCCGAATGTCCCAGCCAATTAACAAAATGGATGCAAAAATAATCAGAAAATACCAGCATACCTCCTCATTGGCAAAGGCTTGTTTCCATTTTCGCAATAAAAGCAGGAAATAAAAGTTAAAGTTGACTCCAAACAGAATCATAAAAATCGTCACTTCAACCTGAATCAGGGGGGAGTAACTGGCCATGCTGTCATTTTTAATGCCGAATCCTCCGGTTCCTGCAGTTCCAAAAGCAGTGGTCAGAGCGTCAAATACGGTCATGCCGCTGACTAAGAGCACGATAAATTCTGTCACCGTGATGGCAATATAAATGCCATAGAGAATCTTTGCTGTAGAGTGGACCTTGGGCATAAGCTTGCCCACGGAAGGGCCAGGGCTTTCTGCCTTCATTAAGTTCATGTGAGAACCACCGGCAAGCTTTAACAAGGAAAGCAAAAATACCAGTACGCCCATGCCGCCTAACCAGTGGGTGAAGCTTCGCCAGAGAAGGACACATTTGGGAAGATCTTCCACAGCAGGTAAAATGCTGGCTCCTGTGGTGGTAAAGCCGGAAACCGTCTCAAAAAGTGCATCAATGGGATGGGAGATGGCGCCGGAAAATAAAAAAGGCAAAGCTCCCATAATACTTAATACGACCCAGCTTAATGCAACCGTCACATAACCTTCTTTTACATAAAAATACTGACGCTTTGGTTTTTTAAACGTAAGGGAGACGCCGAAAAGCAGACAGAGCGCTCCGGCAGCGGCAAAAGCCCAAAGTGCAGGTTCCTGGTATAAAATTCCGGTTATAACAGGAAGCAGCATAAATGCTGCTTCAATATTCAGGACCCACCCGATTATGTACAGTATAATTCGATAGTTCATAGTATTATCCTCATTTTTTCAGTATATCCTGAATATCATCCAGTCCTTTTTGGGTAGTGACCACAATCACCGTGTCGCCTACCTGAATGGTGTCATTTCCTCTGGGGATGATAATCTTGCCTTTTCGGTTGATGCATCCCAAAAGAAGATTGCTTTTCAGCTTTAAGTCTTTTAAGGGAACATCTACTACAGGAGAGCTTTTTGTGATGGAAAATTCCAGGGCTTCTGCCTTGTTGTCCAGAATGTGATATAAGGTCTCCACATTACTGCCAATGGAATTTTGCATGGCCCGGATGTACCGGAGAATGTAGTCAGCGGTAATGTACTTGGGATAAATTACGCTGCCTAAATCCAGCTGGTCTAAAATATTGTCAAAGGACATGCGGTTTACTTTTGTGATGAGTTTGGCCTTGGAGTGTCCTCTGGCAAAAAGGGACAGCATAATATTCTCCTCGTCCATGTTGGTGAGAGCGGCAAAAGCCTCTGCACCTTCCAGATTTTCCTCCAAAAGCAGCTTTCTGCTGGTTCCGTCTCCATGAATGATTACCGCCTCTGGAAGATGTTCATTCAGCTCAAGGCATCTTTTCTGATCTTTGTCAATGATTGCCACCCGGATTTTCATGTCCAGCAGCTGTCTGGCTAAATATACGGCGATGGTGCCGCCTCCCACGATCATACAGTTTTTCACCTGGTTGGTGGCAAGACCAATGTTGCGGAAAAATGCCGCTGCGTTCTTGGGAGAGGCGATGATGGAAAGCAGATCTCCGTTTTGAAGTACAAAGGTACCATTTGGAATATAAGCTTCCTCTCCTCGTTCAATGCCTGCCACCAGAATATCGCACTTGGCCCGGTGGGGAAGTTCAGCGATGGAAATTTGATCCAGCTGAAACTCTGGACGAATCCGGAATTTTAAAAGCTCTACCCGGCCTTTGGCAAAGGTGTCAATCTTAATGGCAGAGGGAAAGCGAAGCAGCCTTGCAATCTCTGCAGATGCAGCTAATTCCGGGTTGATGATCATGGAAATGCCAAGGCTCTTTTTTATCAGCTCGATTTCCTTATTGTATATGGGGTTGCGGACCCGGGCCACGGTATGACAGTCCCATTGCTTTTTGGCAATCAGGCAGCACAGCAGGTTCAGCTCGTCAGAACCAGTGACAGCGATAATCAGATCAGCGTCAGCAGCCCCGGCATCCAAAAGGGTGTTAATGCTGGAGCCATTGCCCACAACATACATTAAGTCCAGCTCTTCCGTTGCGTCCTGGAGACGTTCGTCAGAGGAATCGATGATGGTGACATCATGGTTTTCCAGGGTCAGGCCCTCCGCCAGGGCAAAGCCTACTTTGCCGCAGCCGATAATGATAATATTCATAATTTCTCCAATCGTCGGTTTTGTGAAAATTTTTGGTATTTTCGCAAGGTTAAACCAAGCGTATGGGAATATTGTATCACAAAATAAGAAATTGTCACTATAAAAATGTTAAGATTTTTAACAGCAATTTAACGGTTTTCTCCGTCTCGTGAACGATAACCACCAGATCATTGGGAATTTGGCGGCAAAAAATATAGATGAAAAAGTTTTATAAAACATTTAATAAAAGTTTTTATAATAAATTTTTGGAAGAAATTGGGTTTTAAAAGGGATGGGGAACCGGACATAATCCACAACAGGCGAAAGATGGAGGCTGCCATAACCAATACAAGAGGAAGATTTACGATAGACAAAAGAGATGTCAGACAATGTGGATTTATGGGGAAAATAGGATTGCTTCCAAATGGTATTTATGGTACGATGAATATGAATTGGACGGGAAGAAGGGCTTGCTTGCATCACAAAGTTCGTACCATAGAATGGAGGAAATTATGAATACAAAGAAACTAGGGTTTGGCCTTATGCGTTTGCCCCTTACAGACCCAGCGGACACTACAAAGATTGATTATGAGAGGGTTTGCAAGATGGTGGATCGATATTTGGAGGCTGGTTTTCACTATTTTGACACGGCGGTTCCTTATCATGGCGGCGGGTACAGTGAGATTGCCTTTCGAGAGTGTGTGGCAAAACGTTTTCCAAGAGATGCCTATACCATCACAGACAAACTTAGTTTTTTCATTGTTAAAAAAGCAGAGGAGCTGGAAGATTTTTTCGCCGGACAGTTGGAGCGCTGCGGCGTGGAGTACTTTAACTATTATCTGTTTCATGCCATGAACAAGGAACGTTTGGAGTTGGCGGAGCGCATAGGCGCCTTTGACTTTGTGGAACGAAAGATGGCGGAGGGAAAGATCTTGCATGTGGGTTTTTCCTTCCATGATACAGCCGATGTGCTGGAGGAATTTCTGACACGTCATCCAGAGATGGAGTATGTTCAGCTGCAGATTAACTATGCTGACTGGGAGGACCCGGAGGTACAGTCCCAAAAATGCTATGAGGTGTGTCAAAAATTTAGAAAGCCAGTTATTGTGATGGAGCCGGTTAAAGGAGGTTTACTGGCCAATGTGCCAGAGGAGGCAGAAGATCTGTTGAAGAAAGCAGACCCAAATCGGTCAGTGGCTTCCTGGGCGGTTCGGTATGCGGCTTCTCTGGAAAATGTAGTTATGGTTTTATCCGGCATGAGCAATGAGGAGCAGTTGGAGGATAATGTCAGCTATATGCAGGATTTCAATGCACTGTCGGAGAAGGAAAGGGAGACGATCTGCAAGGCTGCGGCAGTGATTAAGGAAAAGGAGAGGATTGCCTGCACTGCCTGCCGTTACTGTGTGGATGACTGTCCAAATCAAATCCCCATCCCTGACTATTTTAAGCTGTTGAACCGAATCAGCAAATTTGGGAAGGGACAGATACCGACGGCCAGAACGGCATATGCCCAACAGACAGAAAATGGCGGGAGCAATAAAGCGTCGGATTGTATAAAATGTGGGCTTTGTGAGGAGCATTGTCCCCAGCATCTGCCGGTTAGAAAATATTTGGAGGATGCGGCGAAGATTCTGGAGGCGTAAGCAGCCGGAAAAATAAAAGAGTGAAACGAAAAAGAATGTCAAAGCGACATTCTTTTTTGTTCTTTGAAAATCAGAAACAGAGATAAGAGCGTTGCAAGGCCGTCACTGATTGGCTGTGCGATAAAAATTCCGTTGATGCCAAAGAATACAGGAAAGAGATAGATGAAGGGAACCAGGAAAACCACTTGTCTTAACAGGGTGATTATGGTGGATGGATTTGGCCGGTTAATGGACTGGAAGAAGGTAGTGGCCAGCATTACAAAGCCCAAAAGGGGAGTAATGCAGAAATTGATTCGCAGGCCAGTAACTCCAATCTGAAACATTTCCTGGGTTCCTCCAAAAGCAGCAAGAATCTGTTTTGGTAGAATCATTACAATCAACCAGATAAAGCAGGTCACGGTCACAGAAAAAAGAGTGGCCAGCCAGAGGGTATCCATGACTCTTTTGTGATTGCCAGAACCATAATTATTGCCTAAAATCGGTTGAATCCCCTGGCTGATACCACTGGCAGGCATGATCACAAACGTCATAATGCTGGAAACTACAGCATAAACGCTGATGGCAATGTCTCCTCCATACTTTCCCAACTGGCTGTTATAGACCAGACTGATAAAGCCCATGGAGATCTGAGAAACCCAGAAACAAAAACCACAGGAAAGAATCTGAGCGCATAATCTCTTGTCCAGATGGAAGATGGATTTTGAAATCTGTACCTGCGTTTTCTTTCCAAATACAAGGCAGGCTCCAAACAGGGCAGATAAAATCTGTCCCGTTACCGTTGCTGCTGCGGCGCCCACAACACCCCAATCAAAAAGGATGATAAAAAGGGCATCCAGGGCAATATTGGCAACAGCGCCTATGGCTGTGACGCACATTCCTAAAAAAGGTTTTCCAGAGACCCGGACAAAATCGCAGAATAACATGGACAATCCCTGAAAAAGACAGCCCAGGGCTACAATTTTATAATAAGAAATTGCATAAGGATAGGAGGTCTTGGTTACTCCGAATATATTTAACAGAAAATCTGGAAGAAGAAGCAGAAGAATCGTAAGGGCAATTTCAAAAAAGCAAACCATCACAAAGGCATTGCCAAAAGACCGGTTCATGGAATCCGTATCATTTTGACCGGAAAACAGGCTGAAAAAGGTAGCGCCGCCTGCACTGCACATGAGGGCAAAGGCCACCATCATAAAGGATAAGGGAAAGCAGACCGACAAGCCGGCCAGAGCAGAGGTTCCGTTGTAATTGCCCACAAAGATGCGGTCTACAATATTGTAAATGGCTGTTATGAGCAGGGAGACTGCAGCTGGGATGGAAAATCTTAAAATCATCGGGAATAATCTCCCTTTCAGGTAATCTGCGTTTTGGGTGTTCATGTTTCCTCCATTCTGTGCATCTTGTGATGCACGTAAAGTCTTAGTTTCCTAAGTAATTGGGCAAAAAGCGCCGCAAAACAGAAAGCATTTTCAAACATGCTTTGGCGCTGGCTGACATAAATCCCATTGCTTTAGGAAATGTTTTCAAGCATTTTTTCCATTACGCGGAAGAAAACCGCAAGATCTTCTTTGGGAATGTCTCTTGTAAGTTCTTCTTCCAGACCAAGAATATTCTTCGTCACAAGATCTTTGTACTGAAGGGCTTTATTGGTAACGACAATTTTCTTCATTCTTGCGTCGTTTGCCATAGGTTCCCGGTAGATTAAGCCGTTTTGTTCCATTTTTTTCAAAAGCTCTGTTGCAGTGGAAGGGCGTAGGCTGTATTCTTCCTCAATGTCTTTCTGAAAAATATCCTGGGTCTGTGTCAGAATGAAATGCAGCGCTTTTCCCTGCGAGCCGCTAAATTCTCCCTTGCTGGAGAATCCGTCAATCTTTCTTCGCAGCTTGTTGGACAGTTTGCTGATCCAGCGTCCGGCATGTTGTTGAGTTGTCATAATTGCCTCCAATCACTTAGTAAACTAAGTATATAAAAGAAAACAGATTTTGTCAAGAGGATGAAAAAGCTTATTTTTTCAGGACAGGGAAAACTGGACAAAATATACAAAAAAGAAAATGCGAAACACAGTTGAACGGATTGAGAAAAAGGGGTATAATCATGGGATACGGGTGAAGAATGGGTCCGGAAAAAACAAAAGGAGAAGTAATATGAAGAAACTGCCGATTTTAGGCTTTTATGGTTATTGGGTAATACTGACTTATTTCAGTGTAATAGCAGCAGCTGCTGGTATCTATAATGCTTTAAATGGAAATATTAAAATTGCGGTGGTGTGTCTGATGGTTTCGGGCATTTGCGATATGTTTGACGGTTCTGTGGCAAGGATGGCGGACCGGACTGACCAGGAGAAGGGATTTGGCATTCAGATTGACTCCCTTGCCGATATTATTGGTTTTGGGATTCTTCCGGCTGTGATTGGATATGCAATCTTTACTGGTTATTCTGTTTCTGGTTCTGGTTATTTTGGAGCCGCCCGGATTGTGACAATCATATCGGTTTATGTTTTGGCTGCTTTGATTCGGCTGGCTTACTACAATGTTACGGAAGCAGAGCTTCAAAGGAAAGACGAGAAACGGAAATATTATGAAGGGCTGCCAGTAACAAGCGTGGCTCTCATTGTTCCTATAGTTTATTCGGCGTGTATGTACTGGAATTTTCCCCTGTGGAGGGTTTACAACAAACTGCTATTGTTGTTGTCTCTTGCTTTTGTGATGAAAGTAAAGATTCCTAAGCTAAAGCTTCGATATATGATCGGTCTTTGTCCGGTAGGTCTTTCCATTGTGATTTATATTTTATTATTAAAGGGGTTTTGATTTGGTGAGTAATAAGTTAAGTTATCATACGATTGCTATTTCAGAAAAAGACAACTGGGCGGTAAATTTTCTGTATCATACCATAGCAGGAAGAGTGATGCTAAAATTTTTGACAAAGCCCGAAGTTTCCAGAGCCGCAGGTTTGGTCATGGACAGCCCAATCTCTTCTCTGTGGGTTCCCATGTTTATAAAAAACCATTCCATCTGCTTAAAGGATTATAAAGCAGAAAAATATCGGTCGTTTAATCATTTTTTTACAAGAAAAGCAAGAAAAGGAGTCCGGCCATTTTCCAGGAATCCCCTTCATGTGCCTGCACCTTGTGATGGGAAGCTGACTGCCTATGAGATGAATGGAAGTGAGATCTTTCGAATCAAACATTCCGTGTATGATGTGAAACATCTGTTGAAGAATCCGGCTCTTGCCAGAGAATTTGCAGATGGAACCTGTCTGATCTTTCGGCTGACGCCAGATGACTATCATCGATATTGTTACATAGATAAGGGAAGGATTGTTTCTTCCCGAACAATCAAAGGCATTTTGCACACGGTTCGTCCCATTGCCCTGCAGCAATACCAGGTTTATGCTCAAAATGCAAGGGAATATACGGTGATGGAAACAGAGAACTTTGGGAAGGTCATTCAGATGGAGATTGGCGCTCTTTTTGTTGGACGCATTAAAAATCACAAGGCAAACGGTACGTTTTTCCGGGGACAGGAAAAGGGGATGTTTGAGTTTGGTGGTTCCACCGTCCTTTTGCTGTTTCAGAAGAATGCCATAAAGGTAGAGGAGGAAATTCTGATAAACACGAAAAAAAAGAGAGAAACCATGATTAAGATGGGAGATAAAGTGGGGGAAAAATCCGGTTGACTATCCTGTAGCAGCATAGTTTATAATGACTGAAACAGGAAAGAGAACATAAGGGAGGATAGAAGAAAACCCATGGAACGAAAAAAGGCGTTTCTTATTAATTTTTTTTATTGGAGTATTGTCGGAGTTTGTATTTATGCAGTTTTTCATTATCTGTTTCCAGTGCTGCTTCCTTTTGTGGCAGCTTATGGGGTGGCATATTTGCTGGATAAACCGGTCCGGCTTCTAGGGGGTGAGAGTAAATGGAAAAGAACGGCGGCTTCTCTTTTTCTTTCTCTGGCATTTTTTATGATTCTTGGAGGGATTGTGCTCTGGTGCGGAATATGGATTTGTTCCGGGATTGGGCAGTTGGTCTCGTTTTTTCCTGTAATTTTTCAGGATTTTGTTGTTCCTGTTTTGGAAGAGGGATTTACCTGGGCAGGAGAATGGTTTTCTCTGGCAGACCCCTCTGGGTTGAAGTTTTTGGATATTAGTTTTGATAGTATCCTGGAAGCGTTCAAAGAAGGGATTGTGTTTTTTTCAAACATTATTTTCCCGGCAGCAGCTGGACTTGCCACAGGGATTCCTGGTATTTTTATGAATCTGGTCATTATGATGATTGCAACAATTTTTCTCACTATGGATTTTCAACAGGTCAGCCAATTTCTTTTAAGGCAGATACCAGAAAGGCAGAAGGCTTTTTTATATGAGGCAAAAGGATATTTTGGAAAGACCATGTTCAAATGTCTGGTGTCCTATGTGTTGATTTTTTTCATTACCTTTTTGGAACTTTGGGCAGGTTTGGCTCTTCTTAAGGTTCCTTACGCTGGAATGATCGCCATGGTGATTGCGGTGCTGGATATTCTTCCAATTCTCGGCACTGGAAGCGTTCTGATTCCATGGGGCATATTTGCTGCTGTAAACGGCAATTGGAAGATGGCAGTGGGGATTTTGGTGCTGTATCTGGTTATCACAATTATCCGAAATATTCTTGAGCCGAAGCTGGTTGGGCAGCAGGTGGGGCTTCATCCGGTTCTGACTTTGGCTGGGATGCTTGTGGGATTGCAGTTTGCAGGCTTTTTGGGAATGTTTGGGGTTCCGTTTTTGCTGGCGTTTGTGAAGCATCTAAATGATAAGGGAATGATTCACTGGATTCGGTGAGGAGAACGTCTTATGACGTTCTCCTTTTTCTTGTAGGCTTTAGCCTGTTGAGCATGTAGGAGTTTTTCGCTGATCCGAAAAACGGAGACATGCGAAACAAAAAACCACCCGCTATGCGGGTGCGCGACAGAA
>QXWR01000049.1 GCA_009911065.1 Clostridiaceae bacterium
TTCTGTCGCGCACCCGCATAGCGGGTGGTTTTTTGTTTCGCATGTCTCCGTTTTTCGGATCAGCGAAAAACTCCTACATGCTCAACAGGCTAAAGCCTACAATAAAATAACCAGACCACCTGCTCCTTGCAGGCGGTCTGCATACTCCTTATCCTTTACGAATTTCAATCAGACGGAAAATATCCTCATACACTTCTCCCTGATCTTCCAAATCAATCATAAGCCATTTTTGCTCGTTTCCCAACTTGGTTTTCCTGTAAATTTCTCTTACTTCCTTTGTGCATTCTGGAAGAATAGCTTCAACCGCTTCTTTTTCCCTGGCTCCAATCACAACTAATACAGTAAAAAATCCTTCTTTGGGATATATGGTACACAGACTTTTTCCAGATTTTCTAAATTTCACATTCCATTCCAAGGCACAAACACGTCGAAAAAGTTTTGTCAAATTCATTACATAGGTTTTAAATTTTTATTGAGCCTGTCCACCATCCATGCAATTCGTTTTTCCCGTCCAGCATCCGTCTTTGCGTCAAAATATGCCCGCGTGTAGGTTTTCTTAACCGATAAGGACATAGCCATCCAATTGGTATAAGCAGGCTCATACTCTTCCAATCGTGTTGAAAGTTGTTGAATTTGTTCCTCTGTAACCGCCTCAGGTTTTGGAGCATACCATTGGCCATTTTTCTTGGCTTCCTCGATTTTCTTTCTGCCAAAATCAGTCATAAGTCCCTGTTTTTCAAGGCTTTCTGCCAATGTCTTATTTTTCTCTGACCACTTGCTCTTCTCCCTGCGTATAGAAAAATATTTCTTATAGGTTTTTCATCAATACTTTGCATCTGCCCGTCAATCCATCCAAAGCAAAGAGCTTCTTCAAGGGCTTCTCCTGCCTTAATTGTTTTCGGCCCGCCAGCTTTTCCAAATAAAAGCCAAACACCAACATTTGACATGCAATGATCCGTAAGCCAGTTCCGGAATGCTTCTCTGTCAGAAAATTTCATTACATCACTCATTATGAACCCCCGTTTTCCCAATGGAATATCTGTGTAATCCTTCCCCATTGATTCACCAAGCCGCCGTAGATTGGTCAGTTTTGGCAAAAAAGAAAAATCATCAAGCAAACGATACACACGATTTCAAATAATTTGATAAAAAAATTCAGCATCAGTATAACACAAAGCTGTATCAGGTGTCCATGGAAATTACCGCAAAGCATTCCATTGAATTTACAAAAAATCAGATTCATCATTGTTTAACATATCCAGAGATGATATAATTATCTCATACTTTTTATAAAAACAGCACGAAAAACCAGAAAATTTGCAGACAACCAAAACCATTTAAGGAGGAACCCTCTATTATGCTGAATCTCCAACAACTAAACAATCTTCAGCAAATTCTAATCACCCTTGAACATATTGCTTTGAATATTGAAGATAAAATTCTGGAATTAAGCAGCCGTATTCATTGCGGAGAGTTTCTGTCCGGCTCTTTAAATCGCCAAATCCAGTCCGAACTCAATGAGCTTTATGCCATTCAGGAAGAATTTTCAAAACAGTTTACCGCACTGTTCACAGAACCGCTGCCTTCTACCATAAACGCAGCCCGCACCCGATTAGAAGAATACCGAAAAAAGGCGGAAACTGTCCAAAAATATCAGGAATCCATCCGTTTTTTTATGGCTCTTCACTCAGAAGATGAATCCGTAGAAACTCTTTTGGAAAAAAGAAAGCGCACTCTGTCCTCGCTTAATTTTATGATTATGGACGAACCCCAAATGCAGGAGGTTTGCGAAATCTACACACAGTTGTTTGATGCCTTTCAAGAAAAAGACCCAATGCAAAGATTTTCCCGCCTATATAAGATGGCCCCTTATCTGGAATCCCAAATTGCCGCAGAAATCCAGTTTGGAACATTAAACGTTTCCGATTTCTCAAAAAATGATTGGGACCCCATCCAGACAGAGCCGGAATATCCCAGCGCACACAGCCAAGACCAGGAAATCTCCTTTGCTTTCGAAGCGTCTGCCAAAGAACAAGAACACCCCTTTTGTTCTGAAGAATATAACACCGAACAAGGCAATCACACGTTTTCCAACAAGGGCAACATACAACAAGAAAAACCCTGCCTTCCTGAAGAACTCAACATCGAACAAAAAGAGTTCTCCTCCCTTGAGGAACAAAACATGCAGCAAAAAAAGCTCTCCGATCCTCAAGATAATAACACAAAGCATAAAATCTGCCCTCTTACCAAAGAAAGTGACATACAACAGGAAAAAACCTCCATTCCTCAAGAACACAGCCCAGAACAAGAAAAATGCTGCGTTCCTCAAGAAGATAACACAAAACAAAAAAACCACCTCCTTCCCAAAGAAGGCAACCTGGAACAAGATAACCAGCTTTTTCCTCAAAATAATAGTAAAGAACCAGAAACACCATGCTTTCCCCAAGATAACAACAAAGAACCAGAAACACCATGCTTTCCCCAAGATAACAACAAAGAACCGAAAACACCATGCTTTCCCCAAGATAACAACAAAGAACCGGAAACACTATGCTTTCCCCAAGATAACTTCATCAAAATACAGGAAAAGCAATTCCTTCCCGAAAAAGAAATTGATACACCTGTTCATCCCCAGCAGGATAAGGAAAGCCAAGAAGGAAAACTTCCTCTCATTGAAGATCACCACAGCGAGGAATCCGTCTCCCCAGCCAAAGACAGCCCATTCCCAACAACCAGTGAAACGGAAAGCGAAGTTTCCTCCCACTCCCTTCCGGCAGAAGATGAAACTATCTGGAAAACATTAGAAATCCACAATCCAGAAGAAATGATCACCAAAGAAGACCTAAGTTTGTTGGAAGTCCACCTGTCCCCTAAAGCATCGGAAAAACCGAGAGTAAAAGAGTTTAAAAATGAATTTACCAAACCAAAAGAAATCTTTTTTACAAAAATTGACTGTCTGACAGAAGCATATGAAAGTTTTGGCTATTCCAGAGAATCCATTGCCATCTGGAAAAATAAAGAAATCGGTTATTATGATTTTGTAACACAAAAATTATGGCAATCCGGCTATTTGAAGCAATACACCGTAAAAAATACCGGAGAATTTTATGTTTTATCCATAAAAGGAGATAAGCTGTTTACCCTGCAGGATGCTTTTTCATTTATAAGAAAATACAGCCGAAAAAAAGTTGCGCCTCCTTCTGAAAAATATTATATAGAAGACAAAGCAAACTCTGCCATTAACCGGATGCTTTGCCAGAGCGCTTTTAGCAAAACATTATCCTTAGACCCGGAATATGAATTTTACAAAAGATTCACCTGTGTCGGAAACGACTACTTTTTTATAGGCTTTCCGGAAGTAATCGATTGCATAGACATCCTGTTTTTAGGTATTACCTCCGATGATCCAAAACAATTTAAAGAGTTTTATGAATATATGAAGCAAATTAACAAAAAAGATGATTTGTATATTGTAATCGGTTTCACCCGCGAAACTGCACGTGCCACAGCAAAATGGATTGCAAAAATATCCGATGCCCCCATTCCTGTCTGGTACTGTGAGTATTCAGATAATTCCCTGTTTGATTCCGCAACCGATTGCCTTGCCGATATAGAAAACGTAATAGAAAATATGGCATTTGAAGAAGAGGAGTCTATGGAAATCACCGTTACAGAAGAAACCGGTTCAGATGAAACTACTCCAAATAAAATCGGCCAAAATAAAACCAACTCAAATGAAATCGACCAAAATAAAGTCGATCAAAATGAAAACCACCTAACGAAAGCAGACTCAAAGGAAACTGCAAAGGATGAAGCTGCAACCGCTGCGGAACCAGAACACACTCTGGTGATTCCCTATCCAGAGCCAAAACAGCCCCCAGGTCTGACTGGCCCTCTCTCCGAAAGCGAAAAAGAGACTTATGATTCCATTTATGAAGAAATGCTGGCCGACAAAAAATTTTACTGTGCCACCGCTTACGTAAAAGCCCTGTCCAAACATATCCCATATTACGACACCGTTTACCGCCAGTTAGCCTATGCGTTAAACGATCCGATGAATGGATGCAACTACAGATCGGATACTATTTTCAACGTATTTTGCAGTGACGAAAATCCTTTATCCGATTATTATGTAATCGCTGCCGGGATACGAAATTACTTTTTAAACCAGTTCAATTACGACTATTCCTTACAGCAGCTTCAAACCATGCTTTCCGGAAACCGTATATTACAAAAAGAGCCGGTCCTGGATCAGATTCTATATACTTTGCAGCAGTTTAAGATTCACTATCACACCGGAATCGACTGCTACGCAGATTACAGAGAAAAAGAACGAGCTTCCTTTGATGGTTATTTGGAAGAAAACCGAAGGGAAGCCAAAAGTTATTACGACCAATACAGCGCCGGAGCCTTAAAAGAAAACACCTCCCATAAGCGTTTCATTGAAACCGCAAAACTGCTGGTTGGCTCTGGAAGCGACTTGAGCGAATATCTCCAGATTGTCATAAACGACGACCGAAGTATGACGGATCTGCTGGAAGATTTCTTAAGACAACATTATATCAAAGACCAAACCGACGTTTGTGAGGATAATATTGATTCTGGAAAAATCGACCTAATTTTAGACAGTCACTGGGAACTGGCGGCGCAAAACATGAGGCTTGTGAAAAAAACCTCTGATTTAATGGGCAGTCTTCGAATGAACCTTTTTAAAAGAGTCAATAAAATTGTCCGTGTCCTGTGCAACTATGTATTTTTGATAAAATCCACAATCACCAATGAAGATAACCCGGCTCTTCAGGAATACAAAAAAATCCGTAGTCCTCTTTTAAATGATATTGAAATCGCACTTAAAAAGCTTTCTCAGCCTGTGGCCGATTCTCTGCCAGCTATGGCTGGCAATCGAATCCTTATAGAAACCCTGGAGGAAATGAAAGCTCGTTTAAACGGTGACTACAAAGAAGGAAGCCATAAATATTTTTACATTCCTTTCCTGAAAAACGACAAAGTCCTGTTAGACGACAATTTTCTCCCGATTTTGGATGATGTTTTAGAATTGCCTGCTTTTTCTGTCCAAAACCGCATTCTTGACCATTATCGGTCCAAGGAACTGGATTGGGATACACGGCTGAATGAAATCATAAACGGCAAAGACGACTATGGCTCTGCAGAACTTATTTTGAAATATTTAAAAACCCAAAAAATTCCTCTGGCAAACCATGAACTTCTGTCCATTTCCCTGGAGGAAGCGGCCGTTTATCCGCAGAAAGATATGATTCACAAACGCAGTGAATTTATTGAAGACCTGGAGCTGGCCCAAAGCTATGGTCAAATCGACAATACGGTTGAAAACAGCAAAGAGACCATGATTCAGGTTATGGATGCCTGGTATCAATGGGCCAACGATACGAAAAACTATGGTTTCTTTGCCAAAATACTGACTGCCTTTAAAGAACGAATCCGGGAAGATGCCCAGGCCCGGGCAGTTGAATTAGAACAGAACTTAAATATCTATTTACAGGAAAACCCTAAATGGAAGAAAGAATCTTTAACCAGTGATGCCGTTTCCCACATCCGGGACCGGATTCGGCAGCAAAACTATGCTGCTGCCGAAGATTTACTAAATCGGCTTCTCACCAATGATCTGGATATAGAAGTGGATCTGCACCAAACCGATTACCTTGCGGAATTTTTAAATGAATACGAAATCAATTACAGAAAAACCGCCAATTCCGGGGCGACACTGAAATCGCTGCTCTCCCCTTATCAGATCAACAAAGATACAAAAGGGGCCAGCCGATTGCTGGAAAACTGGCCAAGAGGATTTGGCGTAGGCGATGCCATGCTTCGCTCTCTGCTGACTGCTTTGGGATTTCATCCAGACCTTGTAAAGGAAGATCCGGCAATCCAAGGCAAGATGAAAAGTTATCTCGTAACACTGATGCGTCCGCAAAATGGCCGAAAAAACAATTACAAACATCCCATTTCTGCCTTTGGCTCTGAAGCAGAAAATAACGGGTTCCGGGTGGTGTGTATCTTTGGAAAGTCCGATGCCTCACGGCTGATTGATACATTTAAAGAAATCGGTAATGCCAAAAACACCCTTGTTCTTCTGGATTATGCCTTAACCCTGGCAGACCGGCGGACCCTGGCGCGAAAGACCAAAACCGATTTGAACGGCAAAATATTTGCTGTAATAGACCGAATCACCATATTTTACCTGGCAAAACATTACACAGAGACAGCAGTCAACCGAATGCTGATGGCAGTCATTATGCCATTTGCCTCCTATCAGCCTTATATTGATAAATCCGCTGATGTTATGCCCCAGGAAATCTTTATCGGAAGAAAAAAAGAACTGGAAAAAATTGAATCTCCCACAGGAGTCAACATTGTCTATGGAGGACGGCAGCTGGGAAAAACTGCTTTGCTGCGCATGGCCCAAAAAAATATTGATATGGACGAAAATGGAGACCGGGCTGTAATTGTAAACGCTTGGAGAAAGGACTACAAGAAAACCGCAACCGCAATCTCAAAAGCACTGTATGATGAAGGAATCTTAAAAACCGAAAATATTACAGAAGACTGGAATGAACTTGCCCGAGATATTAAAAACCGGCTTCGAGACACCAAAGAACCAATTCCCTATTTCCTTCTTATGATTGATGAGGCAGATAGTTTCATTGAAAGTTGTGAGACCATTGATTATCAACCATTTAATGCATTGAAAGATATTCAGGCCATCGGTTCAGGCCGCTTTAAATTCGTCGTGGCAGGTCTGCGCAATATTGTCCGGTTTAAACAAACGGCTGCTTTAAATAACAACGGCGTATTAACCCATTTAGATTCCCTGACCGTAAAACCATTTAAGTCTACTGAGGCCAGAGAACTTTTGGAGGTTCCCCTTTCCTATCTTGGGTTTCGGTTTCCGAAAGATGACAATGAAACAGAAGTGCTGATCTCTACGATTTTCGGAACCACCAACTATTTTCCCGGACTGATTCAGTTATACTGCACCAAACTGATCGAGGCCATGAAAAAGAACTATGCCGGATATTCGGAAAGTAAGACGCCCCCTTATTATGTGCGGGAAGAACATATTAAAAAAGTTCTGGCAGACCAAACGCTGCAAAAAGGCATCCGGGAGAAATTTTTCATTACATTGAAAGTAGGCGATGACGATTATTATTACATAATAGCCCTGTTAGTTGCTCATCACTACCATGAAAACAAATCAAAAAACAGTTGTGATCCCCAGGATTTGCTTACACTGGCAGGGACCCTTCTGATTCGGAAGCTTTCTTCCATAAGTGTAGAAAAAATCACCGCATTAATGGAAGAAATGTGTGAACTTAATGTATTGCAGCATACCGGCGACGGCCGATACCGATTTGCAAGACATAGCTTCTGCCAGATGATGGGAACCATTCAGCAAATTGACGACGAACTGTTTAAATATATGGAGGATTAACGTGGACAAACTTTGGTGGAATCATATTACAAAAGCTCATAAATTTATGAAAGATATTGTTCGTACTGCAGTGGAGGGGAAGAGTATTCTCCTCTCTCTGCCAGAAAATGTCCCCTGGCGCAATACATTGGTGGAGTTGGTGGAAGATCAGCTGAAACTGGAAAATCCAAAAAACTCCTTTGAAATCATTTCCGGTCCGGAGGAAGAAGCAGGGCTTTACCTTCTCAACCGCTTTTGCAGCGAGGAAAGAAGAACTTCCTACCGTTACGGAATGACCTACGCCTCCTTTCTAGGCCAATGTGAAGATACGGTCTTAAACGACCGATATATATGGGTCACGGACGTTCCTGAATCCAAATATGACGAATGGCTGAATTTTATTATGGAATACAGCAAAAGTGTCACCAACAAAACGCCTGCCATTTTCATACTGGAAATCCACAAGGAAAGTTTTGCCCAAAACGCCAAAAAAGGGCTGAAAAAAATCATTTTCAGCCAAAACATCGGAGCCTATGATAAATTTGCCTTCTGTGCTCTTGCCGCCACGGAAAACAACTGCAAAGATTATCTGCGCCCCTATCTGGCGGAACTGGTTTCCACCCTGTGCAGGGAAGATGTGGAACTTTGTGCAGAGTGCGTTCATATGGGAAATCAATTCCTGGAAGATCCCATTCCTGTGATCCACCACATTCAGGAAGAAAAATACAGAAGTGACGGAAAATCCTATGAATTTTCCAAAACCGATGAAGAAATAAAAAAACTCATATGGGAAACCCAGCTAAAACATGTGTTTCCTGCCATTGAAAAATATCGCAGCTATTTTATTAAAAAATATTATGATGTCATTGGCAGCGCTCTGCCCATCAGCAATTCTTATGGGGAATTGGTTGACAAACCAGAAGATGTTGAGATTGGCACCCTTTTATATTTGGCCGGAAACGGAACGATTCCAGTAAATCCAAATGAGTATTCAGAACTGGAACAATACCGAAACTCCCGAAATAAACTGGCTCATTTGAACATACTGGAATCCCATGCAGTAGACTTCATTTTAAAACGGCAAATTCCTAATTAAAATCATTCATCATTCGCTGCCCTATTCTGGGTCTCCTGAGAAAAGGCAGCGAATGCTGTGTTACCTGCGCCTTTTTGTTCTCCTTCTTTTCGGGCCGCCAAACCCTGTCCTTTGCCGTCTCTGGTATAAAAGCATCTGAAACTCATCCCCAGATATACCAATATCCTGAAGACGCTGCTGGCGGCGCTTATAGCGAAATCTCCGCTCCTCATATTCGATCCTGCGGCGCATCCTCATTACACAAAGAACTCCATATCCAGCAGCCAGAGCCAAAACCACACCCAAAATCCACCATACTGCTGCCGGAACATGAATCTGCATCCGGGGGATGGTATCCTCTTTCTCTTCCGGAACCGCCCGGTTTAAAAGATCTCGTTCTAAATCCGCCTCACTTAGAGCAATCACTCCAAAGTCATCCGATGCGGTCTCTTCCATCTCCTCATTCATCTCCCCCGCCAAAGTCTCTTCCATCCCCCAATGACTCGTGTTATCGGACAAAGGTTGAATCGGTTCTGGTTCCTCTTTATTTACAATCAAATAAGTGGAACCAACATTCCTCTCTTCATAATCATACAAAATCCTGGCCACAGCATCCGAAGGAGCGCTAGGAGGCAGATCGTAGGAAATCGAGGAAACCGTATCTGAAAACTCGGCATTCAAAGGCAACGTAATCCTGCGGTTTCTCTGGACTCCAAGGACCGAAAGATCTGTTATGGGAAGCCCTGCCACAGTCATATCATTCTCTATGGAAGTATAAGTGTCATCAAACTCCGTTATATCCAGGGAACGGAAATTTCGGAAACCAAAATTCATCATTGTCTTGGTATCTTTATAATGGGTCTGATGACCGTTTAGCACTACCGTAATCAGCTGCATATCATCCCGTTTGGCACAAGTGACCAGCGTGTTGCCTGCAAGGGACGTATAACCGGTCTTACCGCCAATGGCCCCCGGATAAAAATTAGGACTGTTCTTTTTTATCATCTGATGTCCCGGATAAATGCGAAGTCCATCTGGATTTCGTTTCGTAGGAGGCAAATCATAATAAAGAGTAGAGACAATCTGCGCAAAAATCTCATTTTGAAATGCTGCCTGAGCAATCAATGCCATGTCATGAGCAGATGTATAATGTTCCGGATCATTCAATCCGCTGGGATTGTTAAAATGGGAATCCGTACATCCCAGGGCTGCTGCCTTGGCATTCATAATCGTAGAAAATGCTTCCGTAGAACTGGCAAGATGTTCTGCCAGCGCATTTCCCGCCTCATTGGCTGATTTCAGCATCATGGCATAAAGGCAGTCCCGCACCGTCAGCCGGTCGCCCTCCTCCAAATTGGCATTACTGCTGTTCACCTCTACATTATAGACTGCATTGTGAGAAAAAGTCACAACCTCGTCCATTTCACAATTTTCAATAATAATCAGGGCCGTCAGAATTTTCGTAATACTGGCGGGAAAATACTTTTCGTGAATATTCTTTCCGTAAAGAATCGCTCCTGAATTGGCATCCATCAAAATGCCGCCCTCCGCCTGAATGGAAGGTCCGTCCGGCCAGGGAGGTGCAGCTTTTGCAGGCTGGTCAAGCAGGCCAACAAAAAGGAGCAGACATAAAAGGAAAGAAACGATTCTCTTCCTGTTAAATAAAGTCATATATAAATTCTCCATAAATGGCACGATAAAGAAACATATCCTATAGTATAATGGATATTTCCGCACAAGTAAAGAAAAAAATATTACAACTTTGTTACAAGTATTAAGAATCCCTCTATGCCCGGGTTCTGCCAGACTTTTTCCCCGTGAGAACAATACAGCCAAGGCATAGGAAAAACACCACTGACACACTAATCCCATAAGTTATACCAATCCGGGCAGCCGTATCCACAAAAAAAGGTTCCGGGACAATATTAATCAACAAATCTGTCCTTGGGTCCAGCATCCACAGATCATTGTTGAAAAAAATATGGTGAAAAATCACAAAATATTTCGTGAAATCTGTGGAAATCAATGCAGCCAACCCTGCCAGCAAAGCAAAGAACAATCCCGTTCCCACACAGATGGCACGCGGCAAGATTCCTTTTGTCTCTCCTTTCCTGACATAAAAAAACACCAGGATTCCCACAATTCCAACCAGGCAAATTCTACGGATTGCGATTGCCGCCAGGAACAAACCGCGCACATCTTCCATGTGAGCAATTTCCCGCTCATTGAAAAATTCTCTGGTCTGACCATTTACCTTGGTAAACACATGCAAATCATCACGATTCCCCCGAAGATATGCCATCATTTCCTCAGTCACATCCAACAGATCTTCCATCTCCATAGGAACCGTATCCAGCACATGATGTTTTGTATATTCTTTTTCATAATAACCTGGCGTCCAGTAAGTCACTGCTTCTATGGAGGTGATCAAAAGCAGAATCATCAAAGCAAATGCGCATGTAATTCCCAAAAGGTTATAAATCACTTTCATAGTAACAAATTCCTTTCTTCTTTCTGTTACTTATTTTACTACATGACAAAATTTTTTCCAAGATTTTTTCTTCCCATTCTCTGCTAAATTATGTTACAATATACCAGAAACTTTAAGATTTCACCCATAGAAAGTGAAGCAGGCCATACCAATGAACAACCTTACTGTCTTTTTTCTTATTGAAATCATCGGCACTGCCGCCTTCTCTTGTTCCGGCGGCATGGTGGCGATCAAAAAACAGCTGGACCTTTTAGGGATTATCGTTTTGGGCGTCACCACAGCCGTAGGAGGCGGAATGCTCCGGGATTTGATCATCGGAATCCATCCGCCCACTTTATTTGTCAATCCAATCTATGTATGGATTGCATTTTTGTCTGTCCTGATCCTATTCGCCATTGTAAGGTCTCATCAAGTCACCTTAGCAATGCTGGAATCTGAAATTTACGAACGCATTCTGAACTTTTTAGATGCTGTGGGACTGGGGGCATTTACTGTAGTGGGCATTGACACCGCCATAGAAGCCGGATTTGGAAACTACCATTTCCTTATGATCTTTTTAGGAACCATTACAGGAGTGGGCGGCGGACTCCTTCGGGACATCATGGCAGGCCAAACCCCTGCCATCCTGAAAAAACATGTATATGCCTGCGCCTCCATTGCCGGAGCCGTATGTTATGTAAATCTGCTGAATTTTATTGGAAATGACCCTGCCATGATTCTCAGCGCATTGCTGGTCGTTCTGATTCGAATTTTAGCCAGAAAATATAAATGGAATCTACCCACTGCAATGGGAAAAGAAGAACTATAAAACATGCCTTGAAAACCAGTCAAAATGACGCAAAAAGCGTCGGAAAAGAGGAAATTATGGAATTTTTCTATCAGATAGACAGTTGGATTTTAATGTGGATTCAGTCACTGCGACAAGATTGGATGACTCCCTTTTGGAAAACCATTACCCTTTTAGGCAATGCCGGATATATCTGGATTTTACTGACGGTATACCTGCTTCTTCGTCCCCAATTACAAAAAATTGGCGCCACGGTACTTTTGGCTCTGCTTTTTGGCGCTCTGGTCACAAATGTTCTCTTCAAACCCCTGTTTGCCAGAATCCGCCCCTATGAAGTCATAGACGGCCTGGTACTCCTGGTAAACAAACAAAGCGACTACTCCTTTCCCTCCGGCCACTCCTGCGCTGCTTTTGCCGCAGCCACCGTATGCTGGAAAATGCTGCCCCGGCCATATGGAGGCAGCATCCTTCTTCTGGCAGCTCTGATGGCGTTTTCCCGGCTGTACGTAGGCGTTCACTATCCCAGCGACGTACTGGGAGGAATTTTAATCGGAACCGCCGCCGGACTTGCTGCCATGAAATTGATCCATGGCATTTCACGTAAAAAGACACTGGAAAAGGGATAAAGCTTTCCAAAGCTTTTATCCCTTTTTTCCTTTCTTAATCACCTTCAGTCTGGTAAATTCCTCCCGGTCTTTTTCCTCCAAGGCGTTGGTAATATCCGCCACCAAGGTTTCATACACAGGAATCGTAATATTTTTCAGCGCATTGGCCCGCTTCTGAGTCTTGCGGATGCTTCCCGCAAGACGGTAGGCGGAATTTTCCACCATAGACAGCCGAATCGTCAGATTCTTTACCTTTTCAAACTGAAGCCTTGCCTCATCCAAAGCCTCGCTGGTGCTGTGGTAGGCATAAGAAAGCTTCATGGCAGTCGGCTCATGGCGTACCAGAGGAATTTCGGTTCCCATAATACTCCGGGTTCTGATTGTGACCGAATCCTCCACAGGAACCGACGACGCAGTCTCCTCCACAAAATTAATTCCCAAATCAATATTCGCCCTCTGCAATGCCCCATATGCAGCTGTAAATGTAGAATCAATCTCCTGCTGAATCTCCTTGGCCTGATCAATTAAACCCATTAACTCCCGCAGCAAGATATTCCGTTTCTTATCCATCAGCTCATAACCCTGGCTGGCAAGGGCAAGAGAGTTTTTCGCCAGAATCAGGTTCCCCTTTGTGGGAAACGTGTTGGGATTCATACAGACTCCTCCTTATAGTACTGATCCAGAATCTTCGTATCAATTCGGTCCAGTTCCTCCCTTGGCAAAAGCCGCAGAAGCTCCCATCCAATATTTAAGGTCTGAATAATATTCCGGTTGTCATAAGGGTCCTGGCCCACAAAACGCCGCTCAAACTCTCTTCCAAATTGCAGATATTTCTTGTCCAAAGGCGACAGCTCATCTTCCCCGATTACAGAAGCCAGCGCTCTGGCATCTCCCACCTTGGCATAACAGGAAAACAACTGATTCGCCACAGACTGATGATCTCCTCTGGTAAATCCCTCCCCAATGCCGTCCTTCATCAGACGGGACAAACTGGGCAGAACATGAATCGGTGGATACACCGACTGGCCATTTAAACTTCGATCCAGCACAATCTGTCCCTCAGTAATATATCCGGTCAGATCCGGGATGGGATGCGTAATATCATCATTGGGCATAGTCAAAATCGGAATCTGAGTCACAGAACCATTAATCCCCTGAACAATCCCTGCCCGCTCATAAATTGCCGCAAACTCACTGTAAAGGTATCCCGGAAAACCCTTTCTGGAAGGAATCTCCCCTTTGGAGGAAGACACTTCCCGCATGGCCTCGGCAAAAGAAGTCATATCCGTCAAAATTACCAGAATATGCATTCCCTTCTCAAAAGCAAGGTACTCTGCCAGAGTCAAGGCCACCTTGGGAGTAATCAACCGCTCCACCACCGGATCGTTGGCAAGGTTCACAAACATTGCCACATGAGAAGCCACGCCGCTTTCCTCAAAGGTTCTGCGGAAAAAATCAGCCACATCATGTTTTACTCCCATAGCCGCAAACACAATGGCAAATTCCTCCCCGGAATCGTCGTCTCCTAAAGACGCCTGCTGCACAATTTGAGCTGCCAGCTGATCATGAGGCAGGCCATTGCCGGAAAAAATCGGCAACTTCTGGCCCCGAATCAAAGTCATCAGCCCGTCAATGGCAGAAATACCTGTGCGGATATAGTTTCTGGGATATTCCCGTGTCACTGGATTTAAAGGCTTTCCATTCACATCCAGCATTTTCTCCGGAATAATCTCTCCCAGCCCGTCTATGGGAACGCCAATCCCATTAAAGGTTCTCCCCAGCATCTCTTCTGAAACGCCAAGCTCCATGGGATGTCCCGTAAGACGGGTGTGAACGCCCCGCAGAGACAGCCCCTCTGTGCCGGCGAAAACCTGTATCACTGCCCGGTCCTCGCTGACCTCAATGATTCTTCCCAGCTTCTTTTTGCCGTCATTTGTGACCATTTCCACAATCTCGTCATAAGCTGCGTCCCGGACTCCCTCAAGCACTGCCATGGGACCATTAATCGCATTTAATCCCAAATATTCTATTGCCATTTTTACCTCCTGCCAAAATTCTGTTTATCCCCATCGTTTGAACTGTAACAAACAAAAGGTTATGTTCATCCGTTCCGCTCCACAACATCATCATAAAAACGGTCGATCTGTATTTTATAGTCATCCAGCAGATGAAGCTGGTCATTTGGCACATCATACTTGATGGCAATTACCTTGTCAAAAATCGGGTCTTCCTTTAACACAGACATGGGCATTCCCATGGAAATAAGCGCCTTGGATTTCTGATACAGATACAAAATAATTTCCATCATCTTAAACTGCTTCTTCATGGGAACACAGGTATCATCCTTGTGAAATGCATTTTGCTGAAGAAAACCAGTACGGATTACCTTGGCAATCTCCAGAATCAGCTTTTGGTCATCTGGAAGCACATCGCTTCCAATCAATTTAACAATCTCCATCAGGCTGCTTTCCTGAGAAAGGAGGTACACAATTTGATTGCGGCTTTCCACAAATTTCCGGTCCACATGTTCCGAATACCAGGACTTTAGGTCTCCCAAATACTCAGAATAGCTGGTCAGCCAGGAAATCGCTGGGAAATGTCTGGCATAGGCAAGACTCTTATCCAGTCCCCAAAAGCAGCGGACAAAACGTTTGGTATTCTGAGTCACTGGCTCTGAAAAATCTCCGCCCTGAGGCGACACCGCCCCGATTATCGTAACACTGCCCATAGTTCCGTTTAAATTCTCCATCATTCCGGCACGCTCGTAAAAAGCAGACAGTCTGGAAGCCAGATAAGCGGGAAATCCCTCCTCTGCTGGCATCTCCTCCAGACGTCCGGACAATTCACGCAAAGCCTCTGCCCATCGGGAAGTGGAATCTGCCATGATCGCCACATGATACCCCATATCCCTGTAATATTCCGCCAGAGTCAGGCCAGAATAAAGGCTTGCCTCACGAGCCGCCACCGGCATGTTGGATGTGTTGGCAATCAAGGTAGTCCGATCCATCAGCGGATTGCCGGTTTTAGGGTCAATCAGCTCCCCAAACTCCTCCAGAACCTGGGTCATCTCATTCCCCCGCTCTCCGCATCCAATATAAATAATAATATTAGCGTCCGACCACTTGGCAACCTGATGCTGAGTCATGGTTTTTCCGGTTCCAAAACCACCTGGAATGGCAGCTGTGCCGCCCTTTGCCAGAGGAAACAACGTATCCAGTATTCTCTGTCCTGTCACGAGCGGCTGCTCTGTGGGACACCGTCGGGCCACAGGTCTTGCCTGCCGGATCGGCCACTTTTGAATCATGTTGAGGGTCTCTTTCGTTCCATCTGAAAGCTCTAGGGTAAGTAATGGCTCCTCAATGGTATAATCTCCATCCACAGCCACCTCCAGGACACGCCCTTCCTTTCCTGGAGGAACCATCACCTTATGGACAATCGCCGGCGTCTCTATAACCTCTGCGATAATCGTGCCGCCTGTCACCAGACTTCCCTTTTCCACGGTCATATGGGTACGCCATTTTTTCCCTGTATCCAGGGAATCCACATTGACTCCCCGGTTAATGTAAGCGCCCCCGGTTTTGGCAATCTCACTTAACGGGCGCTCGATTCCGTCAAAAATATTTTTCAGAATCCCTGGCGCCAGTGTTACGGTCACTGGAGCGCCGGTTCCAATTACCGTCTCTCCTGGCCGGATGCCCGTGGTTTCCTCATAAACCTGAATGGTGGTGGTTTCCACAGAAAGTCCGATAACTTCCCCCACCAGCCGTTCCTTTCCCACATAAACCATCTCGTTCATGGCAAATCCCACATCTTGTTTCAGTTGGATGATCGGGCCGTTAATTTTATAGATGGTTCCTGTTTTATTTGCTGCCATTTCCGGCATTCTCCTTCCCCCCTTCCTTCTGATTTTGGATGCCTGACATAAAATCAAAATGGAACTCTTCCCCCAGCTCCTCCAAACGTTTCTGGAAAGAATGATCCATCAAAATATTGCTCATAGGCAGAACCCCGCGGATTCCTCCTAGGAAAGAATAACTACTGATTTCAAATCGTGCCGCCGGAAATTTACCGGCAAGCTCTGTTTGCCTGCTCTGGTCAGAAGGGTCCAGATAAATGACAATCTCTTCTCCCCTTGCAAAATCCAATGCTTTTTGAATCTGACCTTCCAAATATTTTTCATACTCAGGAGTCTTTTCATATGCTTCCAGTTTCTTTTTTAACTGATCAAACAACCGTTCCTTTAATTCCTCCTGCTTGCGCCCCAGGCTGCGCTTTAATTCCATCTGCTTAAGGGAAAGCTTTTTATTCATATCCCGTTCAATTTGATTCGTTTCCTGACGAACCTGAAGTCCTGCACGGCGCTGCGCCTCCTGTTGATGCTCTTTAAAATCATTTTCAAGAGCAGCCATATATTCTTCTAACATACGGCTGCTCCGCATCCGCGCATCTTCCATACAGGTATCCAAAAAATGTTTTAATTTCTCCTCTGTGGTCAAAGGATCACCTGCTTTCTTTTCATTTCCCGTTACAATTACAATTTCAATCCAATAGATTCATTCACATACGAAGTGATAAAGTCCGGCTTGCGGCCGGTTCCGTGGCGGTCGGGAATTTCCACAAAAAGCGGCAGCTTCTGATTCATCTTCACATGATTGATGATGTCCGGAAATTCCACTCCAAATTTCTCGGTCAGAAGAACAATCCCGATCTCCTTGTCGGCAAGGACTTTATCCAACTCCCTTTGCAATTCCTGTTTTTCATGGACAACCACACCTTCCACACCGGCAAGACGCATTCCGGTCCAGGTGTCAATGTTGTCACTGATCAGATATATTTTCATAAGATTACAGTTTGCCCAGGATCATAAAAGAAATGATCAGTCCATACAAGCACACACCCTCGGCAAGACCAACGAAGATGAGAGATTTACCAAGAATCGAACCATCTTCACTGATGGCGCCCAAAGCAGCAGAAGCCGCTGCCGACACAGCGATACCGCCGCCAATACAGGACATTCCTGTGGAAAGAGCTGCCGCAAGGTATCCCCATCCAGCCGCACTGTTTGCCGCTGCCGCCTCCACAGTCTCCGCTGCGGAAGCATTTCCTGTAAACATCACCCCTGCCGTCACCAGTAAAGTCCCAACAAAAAGAAAAATATTCGCCCCAAGAGCTGTCTTATACCGTCCGCGAGTCTTCTCCCCAACCGCAAACGCGCCAAAAGGAACCCCGATACTGATTAACAAAGCAGCAGCCAAAGTAATTTTCGTCAATAAAGTCATGATAAAATCCTCCTTAAAGTTATCTCTTCCCTAATTATAATCGATCCATTTCAAAGTTAAATCACATACCGTTAGAAATCCGCTTTTCCATAAGCTTTAAATTCCCGTCCGCTTCCCTGATAAAACCGGCTGAAAAGCTCGTAATATTCCAGACGAAGCACCTGAATGCCCACAATCAGTCCTTCCATGCCGCAGACAAACAGATTGCCCAAAATCACCACCAGCCAGTTGGGACTTCCAGACTCTACCCCCGCAAGCATCAAAACCACCTCCATCATAGCCGCATGGCTGACCGCAAAAGCGCCAACACGGACAAAAGAAAGGGTGTTGGAAAAATAGCTTAACAAAACCTCAAACAATTCGAAAAATCCCTGTACCACAAACATTCCCTTTTCCTTTGGCAGCACCTCGGCCTTTTTCTCCACCAGGGCGGCCAACGGTTCCTTAAAGAACAGAACAAGAAGGGGAAGTACAAACATCACTGCCAGCACAGCCGTTGCCGGCAAAGGCTGTCCGCTCATATACAAAAATACAGTAATCACCAAAGATCCATAAAACACAATTCCTGCAATCCCATTGGTGTCAAAATATGTCTTTTCCACATTATGAGAACGAAGGCTGTTTCTCACATTCAGCACCATAGTCATCAGCACAATTCCCATACCAAGGGCAACCGCCACCACAAAAACCGTATTCAGATTCCCAATAAAAGGAAGCTGCATCATGGCCTTTTGAGGCCGCAGCCAAGCTGCCTCCAAAACATCCTCAAATCCAAATATACTGCCAAACAAAAATCCGAATATGGTGGAGAAAAATCCACAGCAGGAAATAATCGCCGCCAGATTCATCTTCTTTGTCCGGTACAGTAAAAATCCTCCCAAAAGCAGGCACAGCCCTTGCCCCACATCCCCAAACATAAACCCAAACAGGAAGGAATAAGTCAGCCCCAAAATGATAGTAGGGTCCGTCTCCCCATAAGACGGAAGTCCGTACATACGGATAAACATCTCAAACGGCCGGAAAATACCTGGATTTTTCAGTTTCGTAGGCGGTTTACTCATAATGTTATTATGATCGTTTTCCATAAAGCAGAACGTACCCGGATCTTCCTCCAGCTCCTTAACAAAGGCGTCTGCATCCCTCTCACTCATCCACCCGCAGAGAATATAAAACGTATGTTGCTCATGGTTGGTACAAGCTGCCAGTTTCCTTATATCAAAATTTGAGGCAAAATGTTCCAGACGGGTGTTTGCTGCCAACAACTCTGATTTATGAGTCTGAATGGTTTTGGACATTTGTTGTTTTACCTGGTCAATCTGTGCCTGCAGCCCATCGATTTTTTCTCCCAGGCTTATGGATGCCTCAGTTGGCGTTCCCTCATATTCATCGGGAAGAAAAAACCGTTCAAAATGAAGGGAAGCAAGAATGGCGTCTGCCTTGTCGCTGGCCACTTTCGGCACAAAATACACGACCCACACATACGGTCCGTCCTCCTGGCATTTATGCATCACCACGTCCATGGTATCATAGACATACTCCATAAACTTTTTAAAATACTCTTTTGGAATCCTTCCAAACCGGAAACTAATGTACTTAAACTGCATAATGGACCGGACTGCATAATTTAAGTCCATAAAAGGCTGCACCCGGTTCCTGGAAAGCTGCAGCATATCCATTTCTTTTTCCAGCTCTTCTATCTCTGCACAGAGATTTTTCAGCTCCTCATTCAGGGAATCCACAATATGGGCCGCTCCCTCCACAGAAAGCTTTTTATAACCATCTCTGTCTGCCTTTCCTCTTCCTTCCTCTCCCAAGTAACTGCCAATCAGCTCATTGGAAATCTGAAGCTGCCCCTTATAGGGATTCACTTCATTAAAGGGCTTCAAATCCGGAACGGTCTTCAGCTCAGACAACGCATTTTCCAAATGAATCTCATATTTGGAAAAATACTGCTCCACCATCTGATCTATATCCCCTTTGTGTCCGGTAATGCTTAAAAACTTCATTTTTTCAATCAAAAATTACACCTCCTATTGCTTCTTTGCCATAGCAATAATCTCACTTGCGCCAAGTCCATAACGGATTCCCTCAATAGTGGCAATGATTTTCCTCTGTTCCAACTCCTTGGCATACAAATAAGACTCCAGTACAGCCATGGTATACGGGTGCCTGCGGCCGGTTCCGCAGTAAATTCGATTCAGAATCTGGTGACTGAGCGCCTCCACCTCCGGCGGTTCACTCCAGTCCACCTGGGGAAGCTTTCCGTAATAAGTGTTTTTCAATGCAGCAAAAAATTCATCCAGAGTAGGAGCCTCCGCCATATGGCGGATTTGTTCCGTCTTAAGTTTATATTTTACCGGAATCAGCAAGGCATAAATCTTTGCTGCTGGCAGCATATAATACTTAATAGACCGGTAAATCCACTGAATATTTAACAGATCCAGACGGCTGCCAAAACACTGGCCAATCACCTTTTGTTCTTCCTTGGTCAGAATCTTATCCTTGGTTTTCCACATGGTCTGAAAATAAAAAAGATCCAGACGAAATTCATAATCAAATAACGTCTGCGCCTTTTCTTCCTGATAGCTGGTAACAGGTTTGTAATAAGAAGACCCTTCCAGCCTTCCAATCAGTTCCTCCAGACTTTCCGCCTGAGCCAGTTTTACCAAATCAACCGAAGAATGACGATCAAAAAACTGTTGAAAACCAGACAAATCGATGGAATGGGTTTTGCCGCCCATTACATTTCGCAGCACACTTTTGATAATGGTAATTTCATAGTGCATAAAATAAAGATCCAAAAATTTTCGCTGGGACAAATTGGAAAACCGATACAGCTTGGTAAAATCCCGATATTCTGACCAGGCCAGCAGCTGTTCAATATATCCCCTGTGAAGCCGGGTATCATCCAGCCCTGAAAAGATCGTCTCATAAGCAGGCTGCTGTTTTAAATAATCCGCCGCACTTCGCACGTCCTCCAAAGCCGCCATTTCCTGAAACTGTTCCTCTGTAAGGAGACGGCTTTCCATTGCACGTACCTTTGCGGTAATTCCGCTGTAAGTCAACAGTCCCATACACTCACTCCTTTATCAACTGTCCAAACAGCTTCTCCACATACTCCTCCTGCTCGTTCTCAAAACGCTGCTCCATCTTTTTTAGCTGCTGTTCTGCGTCCAAGCGCTGTCGTTCCAGCCTCTTGTCCATTTCCACTTCCATCCGCTTTCGAAGCTCTTGAATCCCCTGCTCCGTCCGCTCTTTCAGATTCTGATCAAATTCCTTGGTCCGCTCCCTCATTTCTTCTGCAAATGCCTTCTTTTTCCCATTCGCACTTTCCATAACAGAGGACGCGGCATCTTCAATCTCAGAAATCCTTTTAATTACCGTGTTCATAGAAATCCTCCTGATATCCTGCCATTTCAGCACAATCATACTCCTTTTTCTGAAAAATTCCATAGGAAATATCGTTAAAAAACTGTTCAGAATGTATTTGTTTTTGTGATTGTGCAAAAAAAGCAATCCTATATTGGGAATTTTAACTAACAATAAACCATAAAAATTCCAATTCCACACAACAAGCTGACAAAATTAAATCTCCCGCTACAGACAATACTTAGCTCTTTGCTTGCAGAAATCATTTATACCACCCTCCCATACCACTTCAAAAACATGTTGGAAAATCCTTGCCCCTGCATGAAAAAATATAACAGCTCATGGATCTGAACTGTTATATTTCCTCATATGAAAAATAGGATTTCAAAAATATTCTTTCATTCTCTATTCGAATAACTAGTATGACCAAACCAATTAACCATATGTTTCGCTTGTCTAAATTTCCCCCTGCTTCGTTGTTGTCGGTCAACGATGCCACCGCATCGCCTCCCTCCTCCGCCTTGCAGGATGAAAATCTATCCTGCGCGAAACATAATGATAATTGGTGTGGGTCATACTAGTTTACTGCACCTTCAAATACTGACTGGCAACATACGCCTCCTGTCCGTTAAACAAAATCACTGCCCATTCATCATTTTCCGCCCGGACATATTCCACGGTGGCTCCTGCCACCAGCTGTCCCAGCTTCGTCGCATCCGTCCTCGGCTCTGCTCTTACATTCAACACGTCGGTTGTTCTGTAAACCGTGGCAGGCGTTTCCGTTTCCGTTGGTTCCGGAGGCAGTGTCTCCATCGTTTCCGTCGTATTTCCCGTGGTAGTTTCCACAGCCAACGTATCGCTGGCTGAAGAATCCGTCTCATCTGGCTTTGGTTTAAAACTTTTTACTGCCCAGAAAATAAGCAAAATACAAATAATTGGTCCCAGCAATTTCAGAAAATCTACAGGCGTAAACATGCTTCTCCTCCTGCCAGAACGCCTGCGGCTGTTGCGGGACGAAGAAGATCGGGAAGAGCGTTTCTTATAGCTTCGGTTTTTATTTCGATACTCATTGGAAAAGGTACGAACCTCCTGAGCCAGCATCTGAAAAGCCAGATTCCCATTGGATGGAGAATTGTCTCCCTCATGGGCAGCTTTATTGCCCATCATACGAATCTTATGGTATCGGTCGCAAGTCGTTTTAGTAATCCGCCGGTTCTGATACAGCAGATCAATCATCTCCATCAAATCCCCGTCATTCATAGAACCCGATCTCTCTGCCAAAGTTTTTACCATAAATTCCACGGTCTGACGGGCTTTAATCATGGCAGAATTATAGTCTCCCTGTCCAATCAGCCGCTCTGTACCTTTCAGCCCCATTTGTATACGTTCCCAATTATTGCTCGCGCTGCCATTTGCCATAGTTGTCCTCCTCTGTGCCTTCCTAACATCCTTCCCCAACCAAAGGATATCTGGTGATATAACAATGAAAATGTAAAAAATATAAAAATCAGCTGGTTCGAACCGTTACAAATTATCTATATTGATAAAATTATTATACTACATATTCTTTACTTATGCACGAACAAAATGTAGAATTTCACAGAAAATCCAGAAGGCGAATATGCGAACCATATTATTAAGATACCAAGGTCAAATGGTCTGCTTCATAAGATCTTACAAACTGCTTGCAAAGAAAAGTCAGGTCTGATAAAATAGGAGGACAGTATGATTGGGAGGAAAAGAAAATGAGATTACGTCATATTCCTGGTTCAGAGGAAGCTATCGCCGCCAGCCCTTATGTGCTGTCAAATCCCTGCCAGTACAAGGGACAATTTAGGCAGCGATTCGAAAACCAAAATCCCATTGAGATTGAGATCGGTATGGGAAAGGGAAAATTCATCATAGAACTGGCCCAGCGTCATCCCCAAATCAACTATCTGGGAATCGAACGGTATCCCAGCGTGTTGCTTCACGGCATAAAAAAGCAGGAAAGCCTTCAGCTTCCAAACCTTTATTTCCTGTGCCTTGACGCCAGAATCCTTCCCGAAATATTTGCTCCAGAAGAAGTATCTCGTATCTATTTAAACTTTTCCGATCCATGGCCAAAGGACCGTCATGCCAAGCGAAGGCTGACCTCCCCTGCATTTATGACGGTATACGACCAGATTCTTGAGAAAAACGGCTTTATTGAGTTTAAAACCGATAACCAGAAACTTTTTTCCTATTCTCTGGAATCCATTCCATCATCCGGCTGGAAGATCACAGAGTCCACCCATGACCTGCACCACAGTGCCATGGCCCTTGACAATGTGATGACGGAATATGAGACCAAATTTTCCTCCTTAGGAAATCCGATTTGCAAACTGATAGCCAGACGGTAAACTGCATATACTAGATAATAAGAATCTTATGTGGTGATCAATTTGGACCTGAAAACAAAACTTGTCAACAATCTACGCAGTGCAACCAGTGACAAAGAAAGCATGAATCGCCAGATTCTCAAACTGCGCAAAAGCTTTAAAGAAGCGGAAAAAGTGCTGAATCGCTCCAAAGGCAAATGATTTGGCACTTAAATAGTCCAAAATCTTAATCAAAGGAGACCAACATTATGGAGAAAAAATTTACAACCGAAAACTTTACCACCGAGGTGTTAAACGCTGACAAACCAGTTCTGGTAGACTTTTACGCAGACTGGTGCGGCCCCTGCCGGATGATGTCCCCCATTGTAGAACAGTTGGCGGTTGATATGGAAGGCAAAGCCATCATCGGCAAGCTGAACATTGACGACAACGAAGAAATCGCTATGAAATACGGAGTTATGAACATCCCGACCCTGATCTTATTTAAAAACGGGGCAGAAGTAAACCGTATTGTAGGTGCCCAAAACCGGGAAGTTCTGGAACGTATGCTTCAGGTATAACCCTCTCTCCCTCCTTCAAAAAAATTTGATTTTTTTGTAAAAAAAGGTTGACATTTTCCCATCTATGCGGTAGAATAATGTTCGTGTCATGTGAGAGACATTACACGGACATGCAAGCGCCCTTAGCTCAGTTGGTAGAGCAGTAGACTCTTAATCTATTTGTCCAGGGTTCGAGTCCCTGAGGGCGCATTTAAAGTTCTGGTTTTGCAGGCTGCGAACTGCGGGGTCGGGGCTTTATTTTTTTGCCCATAACCAAGTTGCGGCATTGTGAAAAGAGAGAGAAGAACACCGAAAGGTCCCCTTTTCACTTTGGCACCCAATCCAGCGGCGTTCTTCTCTCTCCTTATGACAGATCCTTTTGTCTAGGTCAAATCTCCCCAACCAAAGAATCCCATAACTTTTTTACACAACTCCCTGAGCAGTCATCGCATCAACCACTTTCTCAAATCCAGCAATATTTGCTCCTGCCACATAATTCCCAGCCACGCCATAACGCTTTGCAGCATCATCCGCTTTGGCAAAAATATTAACCATAATATCTTTCAGCTTTGCATCCACTTCCTCAAACGTCCAGGAAAGTCTCTGGCTGTTCTGGCTCATCTCCAGAGCAGAAGTTGCCACGCCGCCTGCATTGGCTGCTTTTCCTGGCATAAACAGCATACCATTCTCCAGGAAGAAATCGGTGGCTTCTCTGGTAGAAGGCATATTAGCTCCCTCTGCCACTGCAAAGCATCCATTCTCCTTTAACGCCTTGGCATCTTCCAAATTCAGCTCATTCTGAGTTGCGCAAGGAAGAGCAATATCACAGGCCACGGTCCAAATTCCCTTTCCTTCCGTATATACAGCAGATGGAACTGCATCCACATACTCTTTAATTCTTCCCCGGCGCACTTCCTTGATCTCCTTCACCACATCCAGCTGAATGCCATTGGAATCATAAATGTAGCCATTGGAATCACTTAATGCCACTACCTTAGCCCCCAGCTGCTGTGCCTTCTCCGTAGCATAAATCGCCACATTTCCAGAACCAGAGATCACAACCGTCTTACCGGCCAGTTCCTTGCCATTCTTTTTCAGCATCTCATCCAGAATATAGACGAGACCATAACCAGTCGCCTGAGTTCTTACCAAAGAACCGCCATAATTCAATCCTTTGCCAGTCAGAACACCCTCATACAAACCAGTCAGTCTCTTATACTGCCCATACAGAAAACCAATCTCACGGGCGCCTACGCCAATATCCCCAGCAGGCACATCCTGATCTGCGCCAATATACTTACTAAGTTCCGTCATAAAACTCTGGCAGAATGCCATCACTTCACGGTCTGATTTTCCCTTAGGATCAAAATTAGAGCCGCCCTTACCGCCTCCAATCGGCAGACCAGTCAAAGAATTTTTAAACACCTGTTCAAAACCCAGGAACTTTAAAATTCCCTGATTCACAGAAGGATGAAGCCGCAGCCCTCCCTTATAAGGACCGATTGCACTGTTAAACTGCACCCGATAGCCTTTGTTTACCTGAACCTGTCCCTTGTCATCTACCCACGGCACACGGAAAGAAATAATCCGCTCTGGCTCTACCATTCTCTCCAAAAGCGCCATTTTGCGGTATTTCTCCTCATTCGCATCAATCACCAGTTTCAAAGAATCCAGCACTTCCTTCACCGCCTGATGAAACTCCGCCTCACCCGGATTCTGTTCTACTACCTTAGCATAAATCTCATCTACATAAGACATTTCTAAATCCCTCCTTCTTACCATATGTCACATCTTAGAAATTATAGCAATTTAGCAAATTAAAGTCAAGAAGTATATGATTCAAATTTAATGCAGTGAAAAGCACAAATGCCCTCTGATTTTTTCGATTTTATGCAAATTGCCAAACGTCAAAATAACAACTTTTTTATTTTATAAATATTTAACAATTAAATTATTGTTTTCTTACTTTTTTTATGTTATACTGATTGAATAATCATTAATATAAGTATTTTCATTTTATGAACTCGTTGATTTGCTTAAGTTTCCAGGGGGATACCCAGAAAAGGAGGAGGATGGGGTATGATTAGCAGGCAAATTGACACTTGCCGACGCAATAGTCCGGTGCCGATATCATTTTTGATTCATACAGCAAGTACCTTTGATTGTGATATCTACATCCGATGCGATGACAAACGGGTAAATGTAAAAAGTTACGATGAGATGATTTGTGGTATGGCAGCCCAAAAAAAGTCTGTGGTCTTTTTCTTCAACGGAACGGACGAGCTGGCAGCCCAAGAAAAAATTGAAAGGATTTTTCAGGACTAATGTGTACAGAACATGAGAAAAGGACGGCCAGGATTTCATCCGCGAAATCATCAAAGGCCGTCCTTTTTCAATGAACTATCTATTCTCAGTTATCTTCCGCCTGTTTTTCTGATACAGAGAAGACAAAACGCTTTCTGGCCATCTCATCATTGGCCAGATACTCATCATAAGAAGTGATCTTATCAATCAGCTGTCCATTTACAATCTCCATAATCCGGTTTGCTGTGGTCTGCACAATCTGGTGATCACGGGAAGAAAAGATCAAAACTCCGGAAAATTTAACCATACCTGTATTCAAAGCTGTTATGGCTTCCATATCCAGATGATCTGTAGGTTCATCCAGCATCAGCACATTGGCGCCGGAAATCATAAGCTTTGACAACATACACCGAACCTTCTCTCCCCCAGAAAGCACCCGTACCTTTTTTACTCCGTCCTCCCCGGCAAACAGCATCCTTCCCAAAAATCCCCGCACATAAGTGGCATCCTTTTCAGGAGAATACTGAGTCAGCCAGTCCACAATCGTATCGTCATTGTCAAACTCAGCGCTGTTATCTTTTGGGAAATAAGACTGTGTAGTAGTCAGTCCCCACTTATAAGACCCCTCATCCGGCTCCATCTCCCCGGAAAGAATCTTAAACAAAACGGTTTTGGCCTGCTCATTGGGACCAACCAGAGCCACCTTATCCTCTCTTCCCAATGTAAAGGTTAAGCCATCCAGCACTTTCACCCCATCAATGGTTTTGGAAAGATTTTCCACACTTAAAACCTCATTTCCAATCTCCCGAAACGGTCTGAAATCTATATAAGGATATTTTCTGCTGGAAGGTTTAATATCATCCAATTCAATCTTTTCCAACGCACGCTTTCTGGAAGTCGCCTGCTTGGATTTGGAGGCATTGGCAGAAAATCGCTGAATAAACTCCTGAAGCTCTTTGATCTTCTCCTCCTTCTTTCGGTTTGCCTCTTTCATCTGCTTTACCATAAGCTGACTGGACTCATACCAGAAATCATAGTTACCTGCATAAAGCTGAATCTTCCCATAATCAATGTCTGCAATGTTGGTACAAACCTTATTTAAAAAATATCGGTCATGGGAAACCACAATAACCGTATTTTCAAAATTAATCAAAAATTCCTCCAGCCATGCAATAGCATCCAAATCCAGATGGTTTGTAGGCTCGTCCAAAAGGAGAATATCCGGATTGCCAAATAATGCCTGGGCCAGCAATACTTTAACCTTCAATGCACCTATCAGCTCATTCATAGGAGTATAATGAAACTCTGTATCCACTCCCAATCCGTTCAGCAGATTTGCCGCATCAGACTCTGCCTCCCAGCCATTCATCTCCGCAAACTCCGCCTCTAAATCCGCCGCTTTGATTCCATCCTCATCCGTAAAATCTTCCTTCATGTAGATGGCATCCTTTTCCTTCATAACCTGATACAGACGAGGATTTCCCATGATTACTGTATCCAAAACCTGAAATTCATCATATTTAAAATGATCCTGCTGTAAGAAAGACAGCCGCTGTCCCTGAGAAATCACCACATCCCCATTGGTTGGCTCCAACTGCCCGGAAAGAATCTTCAAAAATGTAGATTTACCGGCGCCATTCGCTCCAATCAGGCCATAACAGTTCCCCTCAGTGAATTTAATATTCACATCTTCAAATAAGGCTTTCTTTCCCACTCGCAATGTGACATTGTTCGCACTAATCATATTTAACCTCTGTTTTCCTATATTTTCATGTTTTCAATCTCTCACTCTATTATACATAAAACCGCTGTTTTTTCAAGGGAAAGTTCCTTACAGCAGGCTTCTCCGAAGCTCCGCTCCATCTTTAGGACTCAAATAAGATGGCGCAACATCAAAAACAGACTTACACCCTTTTTGTCCCTCCTGATTTAACCGATATGCTGCCCGCCCATAGGCCACCAAGATAGAAGAAGTAAACTGAGGGTTTGAATCCAGCCTTAAAGAATATTCAATTACATGGTTGTTCTCACGGTTCCAGCCGGTTTTTCCGCTTCGAATCACAAATCCCCCATGAGGTATCCCTGCATGATCCCGCAAAAGCTCCTCCTCGCTGATAAAATGAACCGTAGTGTCATAATCGGCAAAATAATTTGGCATATGAATGATGGCTTCCTCAATCTTCTTTAAATCAGCCCCAGGCTCTGGCACCACAAAACATTCTCTTGTATGTTTTTGTCTTGTATTCAGCGTTGGATTTGTCCCTCCACGTACAGCCTCTAAAGCGCTCTCTACAGGAATTGTATACTGTCTGGCATCCTTTACTCCTTCAACTCTGCGAATGGCATCAGAATGCCCCTGACTCACGCCCTTCCCCCAAAAAGTATAATCGTTCCCATCTGGAAGAATCCCATTGGCATAAAGCCGGTTAAGAGAAAACATTCCCGGGTCCCAGCCTACAGAAATAATCCCTACATGACCGCTTTCCCTGGCAGCTTGGTCCACTGCATCGAAATGCTGGGGAATTTTAGCATGGGTGTCAAAACTGTCCACCACATTAAAATATTTTGCCATCTCCGGCGTCTGAACCGGTAAATCCGTGGCGCTGCCGCCGCACAAAATCATCACATCAATTTCATCTTTCATTTCCGGCGCCGCTGCCGCAGAGCAAATCTTTACCCCTTCAGTCAAAATCGTCAGTTCCTTGGGATTTCTTCTTGTAAACACAGCCACAAGATCGCAATCCGGATTCTGCCGAATGGCACACTCTACTCCTCTTCCCAAATTTCCATATCCCAAAATTCCAACTCGGATTCCCATATCATTTCATCCTTTCTAATCTGTTCTACTCTTTTTTATTTATCTTTCACTTTACTTTTACTATTGCTATCTCAGTTTATATTTTTTAAAAGCTGCTGGTATTTCTCCCAGCTCACATACTGCCCTCCCATACGTTCCAAATGTTCTGTATGAAATTGACAGTCCATAAAACAAAAATCATGTTCTGCCAGCAGTTTCCCAAACACAATCAATGCGGCCTTTGAACCATTTTCCTTTTCCGAAAACATACTCTCCCCGAAAAAGCATTTCCCTATGGAAACTCCATACAATCCTCCTGCCAGCTCCCCATCCTCATATGCCTCCACACTGACGGCAAATCCCTTCTGATAAAGAGCAAAGTAAGCCGCCTCCATATCATCTCCAATCCACGTCCCCTCCTCTTCCCGCTTCATTCGACACCGATGGATTGTATCCTTAAAATCTCGGTTTAAAAGAATATAGATGTTATGTTTCTTCATATATTTTTTCATCGAATGAGACACATGTATCTGATCTGGAAAAATCAGAAATCGCTCATGGGGACACCACCACAATATCTCCTCTCCTGGATTGTACCAAGGAAAAATCCCATTGGCATAAGCCAGCAAAAGCCGCTCCGGTCGCAAATCCCCACCTATGGCTAAAAGTCCATCTCTCTCTGCCAGACGGGGATTCGGAAAATCCAAACGATTCCTTGACAGGCGAAATACAGGCATAATTACCTCTTTTCCTTCCAGTGTTCCATTAAAAATTGCGTTATCTCTGCTCCCTTGGGAGGACAACCCTCTAAACTATTTTGAAAACAGGATGTGCATCTGCCTATGCCGATTTCCCCGTCTTGTCCCTGATACCCTTGTCCGACTGCCACAGGAGGGAGCTTTTTATTCAACATACCTGTATCGTTCAATCGGTTCAAAGCATAAATCAGAGAGCCGTAACAGGCACTGCATGCATCCTTTGGCGCTGTATATCGGGCCAGACTTTCCACTCTACGGGTCATGACAAATTGTCCCTCTGCCTCTGTAGGCGAGTTTAAATAAATCAAATTGGCATTTGACACATCCGAACTTCCCACCCCCAAACTTTCTGCCAATGGAATATACGGTACATCCTCCACAGAATATCCCATACAATCACAGACAAATGCATCGCACAAAACCGGATCTTTCAATCCCAAAACCCGATTCATCACCACTGGATTTCCCCCTTCTTCAAAATCCAGATCCCCACAAATATTGTCTACTAAAATAAAATCATTACGTGCAATGGTGTTTAAATGGGCAATGGGTTTATGCAGCCCCAACGTGTGAAAACGACGTTTCTCCGAATTTGGAATCACTCCCTTATTATTTTTCAAGGCACAGGTAATCACCGTCTGGCAATGCCCTTTCAATACCGGCATATTGATCATATAATCTACTGCTGCCGCCTGATCACACAGACGAATCTTCATACCAGCCGCCAAGTACTCAGTGGAGGAATCCTTCTGAAGATCCACAAAAGGAATATTGTATTGACGACATACCTTGTCATAGCCAGCAGCCTGAAAAGCATATTTCGTCTGATCTCCCACCCATGAACCTTCCATAATGGTAATATCACAAAATCCATTTTCCTGTAAATATTCAATAGCTCCTGCCAGCAGTTCACTGTGGGTAGTCGCTCCGCCAGAAGGCGCCTTTGCTGTGACTAAATTTGGCTTTAAAGCAACTTTTTTATTTCTGTCCCCTATATCTTCTGCCACATTGGCCTGTTCCAGCACACGCTTCGCCATATTTTTGTAATCTGTTCCATGAATGAGAATTATATCCTTTTTATCCATCAAACCATCCCTTCTTAATTACATATCTCCTGCTAATATTGAGCAAAAAATAACTCTCCTGTAAAAAAATCCCATCCAATTATCAATAGGCTTATTTTATCATAATCTTTTCCATGTTTCACTATATATTTGAAATTTCACAAATTTCTTACGAAAAAGTAATAAAATATTTAATGATTTTTTTGTGTTTTTGAGATATTATAATATTGTATTATTAAATTATTCAAACTGTATTCTATATTTCAGGAGGTTAAATCTTATGAAAAGAAAAGTCTCTCTTTTTTCAGTTGCTCTTACTACAGGGCTTCTGGCATCATTATTGACTATGAATGTTTTTGCTGACCAGATTACCGAAGAAAAAGCCAAGTCCATCGCTTTAGACCATGCTGGAGTAAGTTCAGCAGATGTGTCCTATATTTATACCGAACTAGATTATGAAAAAGGACAGCAGATTTATAATGTTGAATTTATGACCAACACTTATGATGAATACGACTATGAAATTTTAATGGAAAATGGAACGATTGTAGCTGCAGATTATGAAAAGAAGTCTCGCCCTGTACCTGGAAATACGGACAATAAAGAAATCACAATCGAACAGGCTAAAGAATTTGCCTTAAAGGATGCTGATCTCAAACCAGAACAAGTAACTTTCTTAAAAGAAAAAGTAGATTGGGATGACGGCATAAAAGTTTATGAAGTGGAATTTTATACAGATACTTTCCAAAAGTATGATTACGATATAGACGCAGCAACCGGGGAAGTTCTGGCTTGGGATTTTGATGGAGACAGTGCATATGCCCGTCAGGATGCCATTCTTAGAAGCCAACGAAAAGATACTCAAAAAACTACCGCCAATGATCCTCTTACCTTGGAAGATGCCAAAACCGCTGCTTTAAAAAGGGCAAATTTGAATGACAGTCAAGTGACTTGGGGACCTGTGTACAAAGAACATGACGATGGACGTCTCATTTTCAAAGGTGAATTTTATTACAATACATTGGAATATGAATTTGAAATAGATGCCGCTACTGGCCGGATTGTTGATTGGGATGTTGAAAGTATTTATGATTAATCATTTATAAAGTCTTTATTGCCGGACAGCAGCATTATTAAATCTCTGTCCGGCAATTTTTATTTTCCTAATTGTTTTCCTAATTGTATACTTCCCTTAGTCAAAAGTATTTATCAACCAAAAAAGAATCACATTTCTGTGATTCTTATCAGAGGCGACAACCAGATTTGAACTGGTGATCAGGGTGTTGCAGACCCATGCCTTACCGCTTGGCTATGTCGCCATATTCTTTTTAGTGACCCCAACGAGATTCGAACTCGTGTTACCGCCGTGAAAGGGCGATGTCTTAACCGCTTGACCATGGGGCCGGGGTCGCATATTTACATATGCAAAAACTCCCCGAGTAGGACTTGAACCTACGACAGCGCGGTTAACAGCCGCGTGCTCTACCGACTGAGCTATCGAGGAATGTTTAAAGCAGAAGGTACATATACCCTCAAAACCACATATTGAAAACATCCGAATCTTTCTAGCAGTTTCACCTGCTTCCCTCCGACCTTTTCAGGTTAAGCCCTCGACCTATTAGTAACAGTCAGCTACAC
>QXWR01000004.1 GCA_009911065.1 Clostridiaceae bacterium
TGTCAGGAAAATGAGAAAGTTTGAGACAGTGGATGAGGTTAAATCTGTGACAGCTCATGAAGTTATTAACATGAATACCAGGGGAGAATAAGGCGATCAGAGAGGAGGAGAACGCAGATGGCTAAAGGGACAGGAAAGGTGCGGGCCGGATTTTATGTTGAGAAGGAGATCCTTGAGATGGCGGACGGACTGCTGGCCGAGGCCAACGTGCGCTCCCGGAATGAGTTTGTGACGGAGGCGCTGAAGTTCTACTGTGGCTATCTGAATTCCAGAAAGGCAGAAAACTATCTGCTGCAGTCCCTGTCCTCCGTCCTGACCAGCACGGTACAGGATACGGAGAACCGCCTGGCCCGGATGGATTTCAAGATTGCGGTAGAGCTGTCCATGCTGGCGCACATGATCGCCTACCATTCGGAAAGCCGGATCGATGAAAGTATATTCCGGAAGCTCCATGCAAAGTGTGTGGAGGAGGTGAAACGTCTCAATGGTGCGGTGGAGCTGGGTGACGCATACAAATATCAGAAACGTGAAAACTAAAAGGAAATAATTTTATTGGTTTTGTATATGGACTGTCAGAGCAGTTCCGTTTATGTTGGTTGGAAAAGGAGTGAAATGAAAATGGACAGAGAAGAGATCTATGAGATGATGATCCGGGAGATGACAGAAACGGCAGTGCGGGAGCGTAATGAGCAGTTACCGGAGGAGCAGGAACTGCAGGACAAGGTGGCCAGACTGAGTAAGGAGATGCAGGAGAAGATCAAAGACCTGCCGGAGGATGTGAAGAAAGCCATCACGGATTATGTGGAGGCGACGCTGCTGGCGGCGGATCACGACTGCCTGTATCTGTATGTGCAGGGAGCGAAGGACTGCGTGGCTCTGCTGAAGAAGATGGGGGTGCTGTAATAGGAAGCGGGAAGTATACTCTCTGGCCTCGCGATGATAATAAAATAAAAAAACAGGGAATGACTTTTCAGATGTTTCATGGTAGAATGAAATAAAAGACGGGAGGCATGCGATGCGTAAATTGAAGGTTTATCTGGACACCTCAGTGGTCAGCTACCTATATCAACTGGATACACCGGAAAAAATGAAAGATACACTGGAATTGTGGGAGCTATTCAGACAGGGACGCTATGAAGTGTACATCTCTGATATCGTGCTGAATGAGATCAGCGGGTGCATCCAGGAAAAGCTGGATATCCTCCTTGGCTATCTGAAACAGATTCAGTACCATCTGTTCTACACGGATGAGGATACGGTGGAGCTGGCAGAGAAATTCATTGATTTTGGTATCCTGAAGAAAAAGAGCTTTGACGACTGCCGGCATATCGCTGCAGCGATCCTGGCCGGATGTGATATCATTACATCCTGGAACTTTAAACATATCGTAAATGTAAAGACAGTGCGGGGAGTCAAGACCATCACGACATTGGAAGGATACAAGGATCTTCTGATTTATCCGCCCTCTGTGCTGTTGGAAGGAGATGATGAGGATGACGAAACCGATAGTGAGTAAGGATTTTAATCTGGAGGACATCCGGAAAATTCGGGAATATAATTCCCTGCGCCACGTCCAGATGACTCCCAGAGAGATCATAGAGGATACCCGGAAGGGTGCTGCAGTAATACTGGAGAGGCTGCGGCAGAGTGAAAAGGCAAGTGTATGACAGGATTTTGGAAAAGGCGGTCAGAGATGGCTGCCTTTTGTGTAAAAGAAAATGACTCTACAGAAAGTTTGTGATAGAATAGAATGCAGTGGAAGAACGGGTAGGCTAATTAGGTTCTTGGAAATAGATTTCTGCTATTTTAAAATGAGGAGAATATTGTGATGAAGGCAGTTGAATTAAACAGTTATATAAAACGTTATCTTGAAGAGGATAAGACGAACACTGCTATAATGTTGACAGGGGACTGGGGGTCAGGAAAGACATATTACATTGAGAAGGTTCTTGTTCCATTTTTACAAAGAGAAAAAAAGAATCATATCCCATTCTTAAAAAGTGGAAAAGAGAATAGATGTGTTGTTATTTCATTATATGGTCTTGAGGAACTTTCGGATATAAGTAAAAGCATTTACATGGAATTAAGGATGAAGATATTAGATAAAGATTCAGAAGCGGCGTCAGCCGGGAAACTTATAGCGAAAACAGTGGCTAAAGGTATAGCGGGGAGGCTTGGGATTGACGTAAATATGTCTGAGGAAGATTTAAAGAAAATGTATTCGTCCATTGATGTAAGTGATAAATTACTTGTTTTTGAGGATTTAGAGAGAAGCAATATAGAAATAACAAAATTATTAGGATATGTGAATAATCTTGTGGAAAGGGATGGTGTCAAGGTACTTCTTGTTGCGAATGAAAATGAGATATTAGGCAAGTCATCTGAATCATTTAACTTCGATTTTACAAAATTGTTTTCTGAAAATCCGAAGAGTGATGATGTGGAAAGTAATAAAAAATGTATTCCAGAAGATGTACAGAAGTATTTGAGAATAAAAGAAAAGACGATTAGTGATACTATTAGTTTTGAAAGTGATTACTGTGAAGCTATAAAAAATATAGTAAATATTTTTAATAATGAAATATTGAAGGAAATTATAGTCGAAGATAAAGATGGGATTGAAAAACTTGCTTCGATGGTAAAAGGGCAATGCAATAAAAATTATCGCACATTTATCTTTGCAACACAAAAAACCGTTGACATATATGAAAAACTGGAAGGAAGTTTTGATAAAGATTTTTTGAAATGTATTTATTTCGGAATTATTTCTTTTGCGGCTAAAATTAAGGCTGAAGAGTTTCCGGCATGGGAGGGCACAGAATACCTTTCAACAATTTTAGGAACGAATTGGGATCCACTATTTAGATTTTGTTATGACTACATAGGATGGCAGAAACTTGATGTAACAAGCATCAAAGATGCAGAAGAAGCGTACCATAAAATGAAATTGTATGATACACATGCTGATAGAAGTGATGTTGACTTACAAAAGATATATAGCTATCATGAACGGACGGAGAAGGAAGTGACAACGGTTTTAGAAACTATACAGGAACGATTGAAAGATCCGGAGGACATAGGATTTTATAGTTATGGAAAACTGGCAGCATATCTCGTGATGTTGAAACATATTATTGGATTTGACTATACGCAATGTAAGCAATATATGGTTGAAAACCTCAAAGGAAAAGGAGAGGATATAGATTCAGATATATTGTTTTTGCCAATGTATGATTTTGAGGCAGGGGAAAAAGAGGAATTTGACAATTTCGTCAAAGAGTTATCTGATTCTATGAATATCAAGAGCGAACACGATAATTTTTCCTATAATCCAGATGATATAGCGGATTTATTGAATCGTGTTATAAAAGAGAAAAATAAAATCAACGGAAATCATGTATTCCTTAGCAGGTTTAATATTGCTCAGATTGTAGAAATGCTTTTTCATGCTTCTTCAAAACAAATCAGTGATTTTCGTGATATATTATTTGCAATATATAGACATGCAAATAAGGCAGAATTTATTGAGACTGATATAATGGCAATGAGGGAACTTTTGAGGTTGGTGCAAGGAAGAGTGGATTCCCAAAATCATGATATGGATAAAATTCAAGTAAAACAGTTGCAGTGGCTTTGCGGTAACTTAAATACATTTATTTCACAGATGTCATAAGCAGAGAGTATATAAATACATATGGAACAAAGTAAAGGCGGTCAGAAATGGCTGCCTTTTTATTTATGAAAGGAAATAGTCTATGGCAAAACTAATCTTCACCAGCCGCTACATCCGTGACGCTCCACCGGAACATCTGCAGAACTATGTGCGCTACATCAGTACTCGTGAAGGTGTGGAGAAGGTGGATGAGAGCAAAAAGAATCTTCCGGTTACCTTTGCACAGAAAGAGCTGATCCGGCAGCTCCTGAAAGACATGCCGGAGTCCAGAGACATGCTGGAGTATGAAGTCTACCGCCAGCATTCCACTATCGGCAATGCCTCCGAATTCATCACCCAGGCACTGGAGCGGAACCTGGACATGGCAGTGATGAAAGAAAACTATGTGAATTACCTGGCAAACCGTCCCCGTGTGGAACGGCTCGGTGAGCACGGCCTGTTCACGGATGCGGGAAAGTCGGTGATCCTTGCAGAGGTGCAGAAAGAAGTGTCAGAACACAAAGGCCCTGTCTGGACCCATGTGGTCAGCCTGCGCCGGGAGGATGCCGCGAGGCTTGGATATGATTCTGCCAGAGAGTGGATGACACTCCTGCGTTCCAAACGTGCCATGCTCTGTAAGTACATGAAGATCGACAGTGAGGATTTGAGATGGTATGCGGCTTTCCACAATGAAGGGCATCATCCCCATGTACATCTGATGGTCTACTCGGCAAAGGACAATGACGGATACCTGACCAAAGCTGGTATCGAAGCCATGCGCTCAGAACTGGCACATGATATCTTCCGCCAGGACTTTGCACAGATCTACGAAGGGCAGGATCTGGCGCGAAACAGCCTGAAGGAGAAAGCGGCAGAGCGGATGTGCCTGCTTACAGAGGAGATGATACAGGGTGTATGTGAGAACCCGGCCATCGGGGAGAAGCTGCAACTGCTTTCCGAGCGACTGAAAAATACCAGAGGAAAAAAGGTATATGGTTATCTGAAAGCGGATGTGAAACGTCTGGTGGATCAGATTGTAGATGAACTGGCAAAGGACCCAACGATAGCGGAAGCCTACCGGGCATGGGGTGAATGGCAAAATCAGATCCTGATGACCTATTCCTCAAAGGCTCCGCCACTTCCGCTGCTGTCCGGTCAGAAACAATTGAAGAGCATCAAGAACATGGTGATTGCCGAAGCATTGAAGCTGGGTGATCGCCATTTTTTGTGTGAAACTTCCATGCAGGGGAATGACCACACCCGGATCCGTCTGGATGAACTGGAAGAAGAAACAATTTCGGATGAGGGGGAGGAAGAGGAAGCAGCTTCTGCAGTCACGGAAGACAGGATCATTGTGCCAAATGCAGAAGATCTTCTGCCGGAACCGGAAATGCCGTTTTACGAAGAAGGAGAGAATAGGTCTGCAAAAGCAGAATGGAACAAGCGGTACAAACTGGCCCGCAGCTATCTGTACGGAAGTGAAAGGATCCCGCAGGATTTTGCGGAAGCCATGGGTCTGTTTGCGCTGGAAGCAGATTCAGGGAATGGGCTTGCCATGTATGACCTGGGACGGATGTGGGCAGACGGCCTTGGGGTGGAGGCGGATCCGGATACGGCACAGGAATGGTACCGCAAAGCGCTGGCAGCCTTTTTGTCTGCGGAAAAGGATCTGCCGGAGAGAAAAAAGACGTACCTCCAGTATCGGATCGGAAAAATGTATCTCGCCGGTCTCGGCTGTACACAGGACAACGAAACAGCTGCGGTCTGGCTGAGACAGGCCGCAGAAAAACAGCACAAATATGCCCAGTATACCCTTGCCGGTCTGTATGCCAGAGGCCAGGGTATGGAAAAGGACTTGGAGCATGCATTTACTCTGTATCAGGCATCTGCCGCACAGGATAATCCCTATGCCAGTTATGAACTGGGGAAGATGTTCCGGAGCGGGACAGGGACGGAAAAGTCAGCAGCACAGGCGGAAGTTCATTTTCAGAATGCATTTTCCGGTTTTCTGGTTCTGGAGAAACAGAGCCATGATGACAAACTGCAGTACCGTCTGGGACAGATGCTGCATCAGGGCACCGGTACAGAAAAAGATGAGGAAGAGGCTGTCCGGTACTGGCAGCTGTCCGCAAAGCTGGGAAATGTGAATGCCCAGTATGCCCTGGGAAAGTTCTGGCTGGATACCGGAACCGGAGATATCCGTCAAGCTGTGGAATGGCTGGAAAAGGCGGCAGATGCAGGAAATGTTTCTGCCCAGTATGCATTGGCGAAGATCTATCTGGAAGGCCGGCTGGGGAAGAGGGATACCGAAAAAGCGGTGGAACTGTTGCAGAAAGCGGCGGAACAAGGGAACGGGTATGCAGCATACCGCCTTGGAAGGCTGTACCTGGAAGGCGGCGATGTAGCGAAGGATGCGGAGAAAGCTGTCCACTGGCTTACCGAAGCAGCTGATCAGGATCTGCCATTTGCTCAGTACACACTGGGGTGTCTGTATCTGAAGGGGGAAGAGATATCCAAAGATATGGAAAAAGCAGTCATGCTATTGCAGCAGTCGGCTCTTCAGGGAAATGAGTACGCCCAGTACCGCCTGGGGAGTGTGTACCTTTTGGGGGAGGATGTACCGCAGGATCTGGAAGAAGCCGTGAGTTGGCTGAAGATGTCAGCTGACAAAGGAAACCAGTACGCCCAGTATGCTCTTGGAAAGTTCTATCTGTGCGGCCAGCCGGGGATGCCCCGTGATAAGGAAAAGGCAGTCCCCCTGCTGGAAGCATCCGCAGCCCAGGGAAATATCTATGCACAGTTTTTGTTGGAGCATATGGATTCCTTCCAGGATCCGGATCTGGTGCTGGCAGCAACCAGACTGATGCACCATCTGTCCAGAATCTTTCAGGAGGATTACCGGAGGGCATCGGGAGGCTCCGGTATGGGGCATATGGACAGAAAGCGGAAACGGAAACTGCAGGAGAAGCGGATGGCACAGGGGCATAAGAAGGATGACCATGAGCCGCAGCAGACCATGTAAGAACAGGAGGCGAACAGATGGGATATGTATATTTTACGGAGGAACAGAAGGAACGCGCCAATACGGTGGATCTGAAAGATTTCCTGGAGCGCCAGGGAGAGAGGCTTCTGCGCTCCGGGCCGGAGTGGAGGATGTCCAGTGACCACAGCATCACCATCCGGGGGAACCGCTGGTATGACCATGGATCCGGTGGAAAGGGCGGGGCAGCCATTGACTTTGTCATCTACTACTACGGGAAATCCTTTCCGGATGCAGTGAGCATGCTCCTGGGAGGGGAACAGGGAGAGATCTATCGACAGAGCAAAAAGCAGGAGGAGATCCCAAGAGGTCCCTTTACCCTGCCTGCCGCCAATGAAAATATGATACGGGTGTTCGCCTATCTGCTAAAGAGCCGGATGTTGGACTATGGGGTGGTGTGTGCCTTTGCGGAAAAGAAGCTGATCTATGAAAGCCTGGAGCCGTCCAGGGATGGAAGCAGGCAGTACCACAACGCTATTTTTGTAGGGTATGACCCGGAAGGGAAAGCCAGGCATGCACACAAGAAAGGAATCTACACAGTCGGGAAAAGCTACCGGGGAAATCTGGAAAGCAGCGATCCCCGGTACAGCTTCCACTGGAACGGGAAAAGCAGCGAAATCTATGTGTTCGAGGCTCCCATCGACATGCTCTCTTATATCTCCCTGAACAAAGCCGACTGGAAAAACCACAGCTATATCTCCCTGTGCGGTGTAGGCTCCCAGGCATTGTTCCAGACACTGAAAGACCATCCGGCCTTAACGAAGATCTATCTGTGCCTGGATCACGATGAAGCGGGGATGGAAGCGGCGGCACGGATACAGGAAAAACTGACGGAAGCCGGATATCCGGACACGGAACTATATTTATCCCATTGGAAAGACTGGAATGAGGATCTCAAGGCGGCACATGGCATGGAAGCTGTTCCGGCAGAGGAAAAGCCGCCTCCAGAGTTGGTGGAGGAAAAGATGTTGCAGATGGCCTGATTGTTTTTCCCGCCAAGCCTTTGTCGAAAACGACAGTTTCTCCTGATTCTAAACGGTGATGGGGAGTTGACTGGTCAGTCAGGTGCAGGGGCGTGGTATTTACTCTGAAATGCCGTCCACATAACAAAATCGTGCTTGTTGTCAGAGTTTGTAGAGAGGAGAGTAAACATGCAGACGACACAGATCATAATTCTGGTGTGTGGGGGGCTGGGGATGTTCGCCTTGTTAGGACTGGTCACGTTCCTGTCCAGCCACTATAACCTGGACGGGATCAAATCCAAAACAGTCGGGGACGGCCAGTATGGGACGGCCCGCTTTGCCACGGATAGGGAGAACAAAAAAACCTATACCCATGTCCCATACGAGCCGAAGCTGTGGAGGCAGGGGAAGAACCTGCCGGAAACCCAGGGCATCGTGGTGGGAGGAAAGTTCTCCCATGGCGGCATCACTGCCCTGATCGATTCCGGCGACATCCATCTTCTGATGATCGGTGCTGCCGGTGTAGGGAAAACGGCAAATTTTCTCTATCCCTGTATCGAGTATGCCTGTGCCAGCGGTATGAGTTTTCTCTGTACGGATACCAAAGGGGATCTGTTCCGGAACTATGCGGGGATTGCAGAAAAATACTATGGCTACAAAATATCCATCCTGGATCTTAGAAACCCCACACGCTCTGACGGGGACAATATCCTGGGGATGGTGAACAAATACATGGATCTGTGGCTGGAGGATCCGGAGAACCTGGTATACAAGGCCAAAGCAGAAAAGTATGCCAAGATTACAGCCAAGACCATCATCAGCTCCGGGGCAGATTCCTCCAGTTACGGGCAGAACGCATTTTTCTATGACGCAGCGGAAGGACTCCTGACCAGTGTGCTTCTGCTGATCGCGGAATACTGTCCAAAGGAGCAGAGGCACATTGTCAGCGTGTTCAAGCTCATCCAGGATTTACTGGCTCCCTCACCGGTAAAAGGAAAGAACCAGTTCCAGTTGCTGATGCAGAAGCTGCCTCCGGAGCATAAGGCCCGATGGTTTGCCGGGGCTGCCTTAAATACCGCAGACCAGGCCATGGCCTCTGTGCTTTCCACGGCCATGTCCAGACTGAACGCATTTCTGGATTCAGAGATGGAGCAGATCCTGTGCTTTGACGGTTCCATGGACACGGAGACTTTTTGTAATTCCAAGTCAGCCATCTTTATCGTACTGCCAGAGGAGGACAACACGAAATACTTTATGGTCAGCCTGTTTTTACAGCAGATCTACCGGGAGATGCTGTCTATCGCAGATGAACATGGCGGGAAGCTACCTAACCGTGTGGTGATTTTCGGTGATGAGATCGGGACCATCCCCAAGATCGAGTCCCTGGAGATGCTGTTCTCCGCAGGCCGTTCCCGGCGTATCAGCATGGTGCCCATCATCCAGTCCTTTGCCCAGTTGCAGAAGAACTATGGGAAAGAGGGCAGTGAGATCATTATCGACAACTGTCAGGATATCCTGTTCGGAGGGTTCGCGCCAAACTCTGAAAGTGCCGAGGTGCTGTCAAAGGCCCTGGGAAATAAGACAGTGTTGTCCGGCTCCATCAGCAGGGGAAAAAATGACCCCAGTCAGAGCCTGCAGATGATCCAGCGTCCCCTTATGACTCCGGATGAATTGAAATCTTTGCCGAAAGGGCATTTCATCCTGGCTAAAACAGGGTGCCATCCCATGCGGACAGAGCTGCGGCTGTTCTTTAAGTGGGGGATCGAATTTGAAGAAGGGTATGTGGCAGAGCAGCATGCGGCAAGGATTGTTTCTTATGCGGACCGGCTGACACTGGAGCAGGAGATCCTGCGCAGGCAGATGGATGATGACATGGAAGGGTTTGAAGAGCCGCCAGAGCCGTCTGGACCGCCTGTAAGCGGCGGTATGGGACAGAGCCAGGTAACGGAGCATACCGTCCCGTTACAGCCCCACAGACCCGGCTCCAGGCCGCCGCTACGGACAGATTGAAGAAGGAGGAGATATGGGATACTTTCAAACGATTTATTCATCCGGCCTGCCGCACCGGGCGATCACAGTCTATATGTATCTGCATGACCGGGCAGACCGGGACAAAAGCTGCTGGCCTGCCATTCCTACCATGGCCAGGGAACTGGGGATGTCCCGCAGCACCATAAAACGTGCCCTGAATGATCTGGTCGATGCAGGATATTTGAAAAAGGATTGCCGATACCGGGAGAATGGCAGCTATACGTCTAACCTCTATACCCTTCTTTAAAAATGTGAGTTTCCGCCAGGGGGAGAGTCTGCTTTTTTACAGGTGAACCCAGGAGGGGTTCATGATGGACCGGCCAGAAGGTCTTACTTTAACAAAGACTTATGGACAGAGAAAAAATAAAGGAATCAGTTCCTGGATATAGGAGAGGGGCCAAATGGGATAGAAGAAGGGAGGGAGAGATGGAAATCAGCGTAATTGTTTAAGAGATCAAGATAATAGGTGAGGGAGGGGGAATGTGTGTTTCTAAAAAACAGGCAGCATCGATATCCTCGATACCCCTGTTATTTTCCGCCCATTTTCATCCGTTCAATAAAGCCAATCAGCAGCCGGATGTCTTCATCCGACATAGAATAAATGTGTGTAATAGCTTCCTGCTGTGTCAGGGTGGTTGCCTGCTCCACGTTGAAAAATTCCATGGGAGTCACGCCCAGATATTCACAGATATACAGGAACTCACCCATGGATGGCAGTGCCCTGCCGGATGTGATGCTGCGGATATAGCTGGTGCTGTGGCCCAGATCCAGGCTCATCTTTCGTTCAGAAATCTGTTTTTCCTGACGGAGACCGGAAATACGGTCCCGGATAAACTGTTCGTCCATTTTGATATCCTCCCTATGTGTTAATCTTAATCCCTGTATATGGTGAAAACGAGCGATTATAACGCTTGTTTTGGTTGAAAAAGATAATCGCTTATAATCAAAATAAACAGGCGATTATAGTTTATACAATGAAGGAGAGTTCAATGAGCATGCGGAAGATATACCGGGAGTTGGCAAAGAAACATGGAGCCAGTGCGAAAGAAGTCCAGCAGGAGATGCAGGCGGCATTGACAGAAGCGTACACAGATCCTCTGAACAACAATGAGATCACAAAAGCGTACCAGAACAGGGTGCCTCGTCAGGGAGCGATCCCTACTCCGGAGGAAGCGGTGCGCTATCTGGCAGGGAAAGTGAAGAAGAACAGGGCATGAACTGTGCCGGGAATACTGACAAAAAATATAAATAAAAAGCAACAGAGAAAAGAACCATTTCCCAAAAGAAAGCGGGAAATGGTTCTTTGTTCATTCCTGCAGCATGGCCTTGGCAGCATTAAGAAGGATATGGATATCCCGGTCAGAACAAGCTTCCAGCATATGGGTAAGCTGTGTCCGCTCAGACCCTTCCGATGGCTGTTCAGGATAAAAAATACGGTCTTCAGAAATGTGCAGGCTATGGATCAGCCGATAGACAGTAGGGAGTTTCGGGATACGGCCTTCGTTTTCAATGGCGATAAGGTAACGGCAGCTGATTCCGGCCCGTTCGGCCAGTGCTTCCTGTGTCAGGCCGCAGTCCATCCGTGCGTTTTTGATTGCCAGTCCAAAATGTACATGTTTATCTTCCACTATTTGTTCATCTCCCAGTAAGATTGTACTAATGAGAGGTGAAAAGCGGAATGAACTAATATTTCAGGTTAAACATGAACAAAGAGGGATTTTGAGAGATAAGCACTACAGAAGAAAACATGCACAGGATAATCTCGAATGAGAAGAATGCAGGGGGAGAAAGTAATTTGTATCAACAATTTTTCAATAATTGTTCATCAACTGTACAGATTCTTTGGATTGTTTCTTGCATTTTGTATGATAATTATTATACTGTAACTCATAAAATAATCAACATGCTGTTCAAAACTATTAGCTGAGTGAAGTGTTTAGTGTGGGGCAGTGAGTATAATGGTAGGAGAAAAAGAAATGAGTGTGTTCGCAGATTGCCAGGATGAAAGAAACAAGAAGGAGATCATGGAAATTTGTTGCCCGGAATGTCAGGAGGAAGACGGGCTAGAAGTGTTTTTGAAAGATGGTGTTACCGTGGGGGAAAGTATCTGCAATTCGTGCGGATATGCAATACCAGAAGGAGTACATCTGGAACAGTTTTTGAAAGGATAGGGAATTGCATATGAAGATCGCTGTAACAGGAAAAGGCGGTGTGGGAAAAACCTCTTTTGCGGCAACGCTGGCAAGAATTTATGCAGAAGACGGAAGAAAAGTGCTGGCTGCAGATGCGGATCCGGATGCAAATCTGGGAGCGGCTTTGGGATTTCCGGAAGAGGTTGTTGAATCCATTATTCCGATTTCCAAAATGAGAAAAATGATTGAGGAACGAACGGGAGCGGACAAAGACAATACTTTTTATGTGCTCAATCCCAAAGTCAGTGACATTCCGGATCAATACGGAATGCTGTATCATGGTGTCAGGCTTTTGCTTCTGGGAACAGTAGATACGGCCGGCAACGGTTGTGTATGCCCTGAAAATGTAATATTAAAGCGGATAATCAGTAATCTGGTGCTGCATCGGGAGGACGTGGTGATTCTTGATATGGAGGCTGGACTGGAACATCTGGCTCGCGGGACAACCTCTGGTATGGATCAGTTTATCGTAGTGATCGAACCCGGCTCCAGAAGTATTCAGACTTATCGGAATGTGAAGCGGCTGGTCCATGACCTGGGAGTGCGTCAGGTAAGAGTAGTCGCCAGCAAGGTAAGAGATGAACAGGATGAAATATTTATCCGGGAAAGGATACCGGATGAGGATTTTCTTGGCTTCATTCATTATAATCCGGATATTATAAAAGCAGACCGTATGGGGGTCTCTCCTTATGACTGCAGCGAAAAACTGGTACAGGAAGTAAAAGAGATCATAAAACAGATGGAGGCATAAGGATGGCAGATGGAGAGAAGTTTGTACTGGAAGAATGCAAGGGGAAAATAGAATACGCAAAAAATAATATGGAACGAGTGCCATATGAATTCTATATTGAGAAATATCAGCAGGCTGACCCGGTTAGTATAAGTACAAGGTTAGGGATTGCCTACAATCTTGCGAAGCAGGAATTTACACTTATGTTCATGGGGAATATTTATTACATCACATACCCAGATTTTGTAATAAGGCATGAAAATTCAGCGACAGGGTCGAGTATATATTATCCTTTGGAAGAAGATATACATACAAAAATATTAGTTTTAAGATATTTATTAAATGCCAGTATATTTCCTCATAATGGAGATTTTCGCTCTTTTCGGGAACTTCCATCAGGGGAGCTGTATATGCGTCAATTTCAAGGGAGATGCATTTTTAGACTGAATCATAAATATGGAAACAGACTGGGGAAGTTTGGAGAAATTATGGATTGCCTGGGAGCGACTTTGGTGCATTTAGGGGATATAGGTTACGAGTTGGAGCTGTTTGAGGAATTGTACCTCAGGTTTCTTTTTTGGAAAGGAGATGAAGAATTCCCGGCGTCTTCACAGATCTTATTTTCAAGTAATTTTCCGGCTGCATTTGACACATATGATTTGGCTGAAACAGGAGAAATCTGTATCAATATATTTTGTGCAATAGAAAGAAGCTTATATCAGTAGGAGGTAAAATGAAAGTAGCAGTATGTGGAAAAGGCGGAAGCGGTAAAAGTACAATCACAACTTTGCTGGCAAAAGAACTTGCAAAAAGAAAAAGAAAAGTTCTTGTTATTGATTCGGATGAATCCAATTATGGATTAAGCAGGCAGTTGGGTGTAGAACTGCCTATGGATTTTACAGCCTATTTCGGTGGAAAACAGAAGGCATTGCAGGATATGATGTTGTCTGATTTTACACATCAGTTTTTTAATGGAACCTGGATGATTCAGGATATACCGGAGGGTTATTATTCGGAAAAGGATGGCATAAAGCTGATGGCAAGCGGCAAAATTCATACAGCAAATGAAGGATGTGCCTGCACAATGGGGAATGTGCTCACTCAGTTTATTGAACACTTGATTCTTGCAAAGGATGAATATGCGCTGATCGACATGGAGGCCGGTATTGAGCATTTTGGACGGGGAATTGATAATAGCGTGGATCTGATTCTTATGGTGGTGGAACCCTCCTATGAATCTTTGGCACTGACAGAGAAAGTTTCGGAACTGGGGCAGAGTATTGGCAAACCGGTTTATCTGGTATTTAATAAAGTTGATGAAGAAAACTGGGAATGGATGCGGGAGAATGCTTATGAGGGGGGGGGGCAGAGCTTATATGTGAAATGCCTGCGGAAAAAAGCATTTCTGCTTCAGGACTTAAGGGAAGGGAACTTTCAAACGGTTATTCAGCAATTATCAGGCTTGCCGTGTTTTTGGAAGGAAAACAATAGAAGGGGAAAGAGCATATTTCCCCTTCCCCTTCTATTCCGTATGGCGTTTTCGATATTCTTTTGGCAAAGAATGAAAAAATGTCTTAAATGCTGTGGTAAACCTGCTTTGGCTGTCATAACCAACAGCTTTTGCAATTTCTGCAATACTCATCTCAGATTCCCGCAGCATTTTGGCAGCCTGTTCCATACGGTGTTCTTTGATGTGGGCGGCAATCGAGGTTCCGTAAATGGACTTGAAAGCGGTTTTTAAAGTGGTTGGGTTGATCAGATATTTTCTGGATAGTTCTTCTATCGTGATTCGCTGCTCCATATGCAGGGTCAGTTGGTCGTGGATTTCCCGGATAATGCGAATCTGCTCAGTTTTATATTCGGATAACCGCTGGCTGGAGGTAAGTTCTGTTTTGCCAAGATAAAGAAGCAGTTCCATAGTCTTTATTTTCTGATAAGACAGTTTCAATTCTTCTGGTTGGTTGAAAAATGCAGAAAAAATACTTTCTGTCTGTTCATTTCCGGCAAGAAAAACAGGAGAGTCATTCCTGCAAAATTTTTCTGGTAATATAGTTTCAAAGATATTGCTGCCTTTTAACAGTTCAGGCGAATGAACAGAAACTTCCTGTAAATCAATATAGATGGAAAGCCCCTGGTATATACCGTTTGGAAAGGTAAGCACAGAATCCGTACAGGCTTTCATGGTATGCAGGGAGAAATCTCCCGGATTCAGATAAATGCGGTTTCCGTTTTTCATCTCCCACATAATCTGTCCGGCTTTGCAATAGTTGATTTGAATGATGTGTGGCATAGCTTTATGGTGTACGGAAAAAGAATCAGACGAAAATGTCATATAGCATAATTCTATACCAGGATAAAGCGGAATAGCTGTGCTTGCAGGCTTTTGCTGAAAACTCTCCATATCATTTTTTATTCGTATCAGTTCATCATTCATAGAGCGGCCCTCACAATTCAGGGCAGGTGATTTCCATAACCTGCTCAATCATCTGGTGCAGCAGGCGTCCCTGCTCCGTATCTGCGGCACGGTAGTAAACTTCTTTTCCCTCACGGCGGCAGACAATCAGGCCGCTGTTCTTCAATGGCCGGAGGTGGTGTGACACAGCCGGGCTTGACATATCTAACATGGCAGAAATATTGAGGACGCATTCTTCCCTATGGCATAGAAGCCAGAAAATGCGGATTCTGGTGGTATCACCAAGCTGCTTGAAAACTTCGGCTACCGTTTGAAAATAATCCACATGATTTAATTGTTTCTGTATCAGCTCCGTTTGCTGCCCATCTCCATGCTGGTGCGGTAATTTTGTAGGTTCCATATTGTTTTTCCTTTCTTTTTCGTTTGCATTTCGCCCAAATGGAAATACTTTTCGCCCATTTGGGAGGGAATGCCTGCGAGGTATTGACGGTTGCCTTACTGTGTATTATACTGCAACCATGATGATTAAACAAGTGCTTAATCACTGAATTTAAAATAACGAGGAGGACTTTACAATGAAGAAAACTTACAAGATTGAGGTAGACTGTGCCAACTGTGCAAATCTGATGGAGGATGCAGCCCGCAAGACCGCCGGTGTTCAGAGCGCAACAGTCAATTTCATGACGCAGAAGATGATCGTGGAATTCGACGAGGGCCAGGAGCCGAAAGACGTTATGAAGAACGTGCTGGATGCCTGCAAGAAAGTGGAGCCGGACTGCGAGATTTTCCTTTAAGCGGTAGCTGCCAGTGACGGAATGACACCCTTAAAATGCACCGCTGCAATTTAAGGGTGTCATTTTCACCAGTAACAATTAAATAATTAAGCATATTTTGAAAGGAGTTTTTACTATGCAGGAATTAGTGATAAGCATACTGCTTACGGTCGTTATCATAATGGCTGCGGCACTTCTTATTTTTGTTGGCAGCCGCAAAGACGGTATGACAAAAAAGCAAAGGGTTATGATGGTTCGGATTTTAATCAGCGCCGGAATCTTACTGGCACTCCAGTTTATTTCCGCGGAGATGTTTGATGCGGTTGACGGATATTTATTCCCGACCGCAGGAAGATGGCTTCGTTTTGTGTGCTATCTGATTGATTATCTGATTATCGGATATGACATTCTGAAGAAAGCCGCAAAGGGCATTAAAAACCGTCAGGTATTTGACGAGAGTTTTCTCATGGCAGTGGCTACGATTGGTGCAATGGCGTTGGCTATTTATGAGAATGGCGAGTATCTGGAAGCCATTGCCGTTATGCTGTTTTATCAGATTGGTGAGTGGTTCCAGGGCTATGCGGTTGGTAAGAGCCGCCGCAATATCAGCAACCTGATGGATATTCGCCCCGATTATGCCAATGTAGAGAAAAACGGGAAATTGGAGCAGGTAGACCCGGACGAAGTAGGGATTGGCAGTGTGATTGTTGTACAGCCGGGAGAAAAAGTGCCGATTGACGGCAATGTAGTTGAGGGCGCTTCCAGTCTGAATACCAGCGCATTAACCGGGGAAAGTCTGCCCAGGGAGGCAAAGGTCGGTGATGAAGTAATCAGCGGATGTATCAGTATGACCGGTGTGTTGAAAATACAGACAACAAAAGAGTTTGGGGAATCCACCGTTTCAAAGATTTTGGATTTGGTGGAAAATGCAAGTTCCCGCAAATCCAAATCAGAGGATTTTATCTCGAAGTTTGCAAGAATCTATACCCCGGCTGTCTGCTATGCGGCGTTAGCACTGGCATTCCTCCCCCCTATTGTCCGTATGCTTTTTATGGGACTGTCAGCAGATTGGGGAGTATGGATTTACCGGGCGTTGACATTCCTTGTCATTAGCTGCCCTTGTGCGCTTGTAATCAGTATTCCTTTAAGTTTCTTTGCGGGAATCGGCGGAGCAAGCAAGGAGGGCGTATTGGTAAAAGGTTCTAACTATCTGGAAATCCTCTCTCAGACCAAGTATGTTGTTTTTGACAAAACCGGAACTATGACAAAAGGCGTTTTTGAAGTAAACGGGATTCACCATTCTACCATTGAGAACGAGAAACTGCTGGAGTATGCTGCTTTTGCAGAAAGCGCTTCTTCCCACCCCATCAGCAAGAGCTTGCAGCGGGCATATGGGAAAGAAATTGACAGAAGCCGTGTATCAGATATACAGGAAATCAGCGGAAATGGCGTAACTGCAAAGGTAGACGGCATAGAGGTTGCAGCCGGAAATGACAAACTGATGAAACACCTGAACATTCCTTATCAGGACTGCCATCAGACCGGAACGATTATTCACATGGCAATCAACGGGAAATATGCAGGGCATATTGTGATTTCCGATATTATCAAACCTCATTCCAAGGCGGCGATTGCGGAATTAAAGAAAGCAGGCGTTGATAAGACGGTCATGCTGACGGGCGATGCAAAAAAAGTGGCAAATCAGGTTGCTTCCTCTCTTGGGATTGACGAGGTTTACAGCGAACTTCTGCCAGCAGATAAGGTTGAAAAAGTGGAAGAACTTTTGCGGGTGAAACTGGGCAAGGCAAAGCTGGCATTTGTGGGTGACGGTATCAATGACGCCCCTGTTCTTTCCAGAGCGGATATTGGTATCGCTATGGGGGCAATGGGTTCCGATGCGGCAATCGAAGCGGCGGATATTGTGTTGATGGATGATGATCCGATTAAGATTGCAAAAGCAATCAAAATTTCAAGAAAATGTCTGCGGATTGTTTATCAGAATATTACAATGGCGCTTGTTGTAAAATTCGCCTGCCTTGCATTAGGGGCTGTGGGAATTGCAAATATGTATCTGGCGATTTTCGCAGATGTGGGCGTTATGATTCTTGCGGTGCTAAATGCAATCCGTTGTCTGTTTGTGAAAAAGCTGTAAGAAAGGAGGGGTTCCTTTGGCGGAATATCAGGACAGTCAATGTTATGTCGGGTTGAAAGAAAGCGATCTGTACATTTTAACAGAATTTTTTAAGGTGCTGGGGAACCCTACCCGTATTCGCATCCTGCTTCTTTTAATGGAGCAGGATGCGAATGTCAGTGACCTGGCAGAACAGCTTGGAATGACCCAGTCTGCGGTGTCACACCAGTTGAATTTGCTGAAATCAAATAAACTGGTAAGGCGGCGCAGGGACGGAAAAATGATATTTTATGCTTTAGTGGACGAACATGTGCAGATGGTTATTGAAAAAGGGACAGAGCATATTCGTGGGCGGTGAAAATGAGGTGACGATAAAATGACAATGGATGAATTAAAACCAAAACAGAGCGCCTATATCCGTTCCGTAGGCGGAGTGGGCGCACTCAGGCATCATTTACTGGATATGGGGCTTACCCCGAAAACGGAGGTTACGCTTCAAAAAATTGCGCCGATGGGTGATCCGGTGCAGATTGAGTTAAGAGGTTATGAATTGACTTTACGGCTTGATGAAGCACAAAAAATCACAGTGGAAAAGGTTCATACCAAAGCGGAAAAAATGCATGGCACACAAAGGATAGCAGCAATAGAGCATCCGGGAGTCGGTGAACTTGGCAGGGCAAAAAACTATCATGTCCATGATGCGGCAAATGAGATACCTGAAAGGGCAAAGATTACTTTCGCACTGGTGGGAAATCAGAATTGCGGGAAAACTACTCTATTTAACCAGCTTACGGGAGCGAATCAGCATGTGGGGAACTTTCCCGGTGTGACGGTTGACCGTAAAGACGGTACAATCCGCAAGCATTCAGAAGCAGTTGTAACGGATTTACCGGGGATTTACTCCCTTTCCCCCTATTCCAGTGAAGAAATTGTAACAAGAGATTTTCTGATGGATACGCACCCGGACGGAATCATCAATATTGTTGACGCTACCAATATGGAGAGGAACCTTTACCTTACCATGCAGCTCATGGAGCTTGGTATTCCGATGGTGCTGGCGCTCAATATGATGGATGAAGTCCGGGCAAACGGCGGTTCTATCCGGGTAAATGAACTGGAAGAAATTCTTGGTATTCCGGTAGTGCCGATTTCTACGGCAAAGAATGAGGGTATTGAGGAACTGATTGACCATGCAATCCATGTGGCAAGGCATAGGGAAAGTCCCGGCCGGGTTGATTTTTGTCCGGCAAGCAGTGATGAACATGATCCCGTAGGTGCAGTACACCGGTGTATTCATGCGGCAGTACATATATTGGAGCCGGAGGCAAAGAAAAAAGGGATGCCGGTGCGCTTTGCCGTTACAAAGATGGTGGAAAATGACCGCCTGATGAAAGAGAAACTTTCCATTTCATCTGAAAAGGCTGACATATTTGAACATCTGTTATCTGTTTTGGAAACGGAAACGGGGCTTGACCGAGAAGCTGCTCTTGCAAACATGAGATTTTCGTTTATTGAAGCCTTATGTGCGAAAACTGTAGTCCGCCCCCATGAAAGCAGGGAACATAAACGAAGTATGGCGATAGACCGGATTTTAACGGGAAAGTATACAGCGATTCCCTGTTTCATTGGGATTATGGCACTTGTTTTTGTTATGACATTCAGCTTTATTGGTGCGGCATTGTCCGATCTGATGGGTATGGGAATTGATACGGTGATTGCCCTGCTTGATGGGCTGCTTGGAAAAGCGCAGGTGAATCCGGTAGTTCACTCCCTTGTGATTGACGGTGTTTGCAGCGGTGTGGGAAGTGTACTTAGTTTACTGCCAACGATTGTGACTATGTTTTTCTTCCTCTCCATTTTGGAGGATACCGGATATATCGCAAGAGTGGCTTTTGTTATGGACAGGCTACTCCGCAAGATTGGTCTTTCAGGGAGAAGCATTGTGCCTATGCTGATTGGATTTGGCTGTTCGGTTCCTGCGATTATGGCAACCAGAACACTATCCAGTGAACGGGATCATAAAATGACGATTCTGTTGGTTCCGTTTATGAGCTGTACCGCAAAGCTGCCGATTTACACTCTGATGATTAGTGCGTTTTTTCCGAGAAAGTATCAGGCGCTTATTATGGTTGGACTGTATGCGTTGGGGATTGTATGCGGTATCTTATATGCGCTGCTTTTAAAAGGGACAAAATATAAAGGCTCACCGGTTCCTTTTGTGATGGAACTTCCAAACTATCGGTTTCCGTCTGCAAAAAGTGTGTGGCAGCTTATCATAGAAAAGGCGAAGGGATTTGCAAAAAAGGCATTTACCATTATTTTTGTGGCTTCCCTTGTTATTTGGTTTTTACAGACTTTTGATATAAGGCTGAATGTGGCGGCTTCTGCGGAGGAAAGTCTGCTGGCATTATTGGGTGGGATGTTTGCTCCTTTATTTGCACCGCTTGGCTTTGGGGATTGGAGAGTTTCTACCGCACTGATTACCGGATTTACTGCCAAAGAAAGCGTTGTATCTACGCTGACGGTTTTATTGGGCGGAAATGTATCTTTGCTTGGAACGCTGTTCACTCCTTTTACTGCTTTTGTATTTCTCGTATTTACTTTGCTTTATACGCTATGTGTTGCGGCGGTTGCGACCGTGAAACGGGAAATGGGCGGGGTTAAGGCTGCTGCTGGAACTGTAATCATTCAATGCGCAATCGCGTGGATTGTGGCATTTGTCGTACATAGTATTGGGGTTGCTGTCGGGCTTGTATAGGAGGATTTGATGATGAATTTGGCAAGTATTGTGGTACTTTGCATTGTAGTCGGCCTGTTGATATTATCCATTGCTTATTCCCGGAAAAAAGGGATAAACGGATGTAATGGAAATTGCGTTGGATGTGGTGTTCATTGTACAGATAAAAAATAAATGGATAAATGGAAATACCTCTTGTATACGTTCATTCGGAGGTATTTCCATATGCCTTTTGTATCAGCAATCTGTCTGGCCTGCTTTTTTTCGGTACAACCCGATAATATCCTGTAAAGAAATACCAGACATATGGGTTTCGGTTCCTCTCTGTATTTCGTTATAGTACTCCTGCAGGGCCAGTTGGATGTTGATCCCTACCCCGCATTCCGGATTGGTGTGGGTGTCCAGATGAAGAAGTGGTTTATTTCCCTCAACAGCCTTATAAATATCCAAAAGCGTAATCTCCTCTGCGGGTTTTGCCAGGGAAGGCTTTGCATGGCCGTTTACGCTGGACATCAATCCTGCCTTTTTCAATTTCATCATGATCTGCCGGACAAAGGCCGGATTTGTCTGTATACTGTCAGCGATTACAGCGCTGCTTAGGTCATACTCCTGATGGATTGCAATAAAAGCCATGATATGCACAGCGTCACTTAACTTCGTAGAATATTTCATGGGAAAACTCCTTTACTGTAAATTTAATTATAACAGCCACTTGACTTGTCATGCGTCTGGTGCTATACTAAAAACAAGCTGTTATTTATATAATAACAGTAAATAAAACGAAAGTCAATAAAAAGAGCAGAAAGGAAAAGAAAGCCAACATGAATCGAGAGTATGATAGAAAAGCAGATATCCTACTTGAACAGATTGAGAGAGCAGATGCCGTCTGTGTAGGGGCGGCTGCGGGGATGTCCGTTGCCACAGGCTATGATATGGCGTATCACAGCGATAAACATTTTAAGAAATATTTTGGGGAATTTGAAAAAAAGTACGGATTTCAGGGGAGCTTTAACGGATATTATTACCCATACCCGACCAGTGAAGAACGCTGGGCATTTCTGGCGACCTCCATCCATGCAAATCTGGAGCTTCCGGACGGCCCTGCCTATGAAAATCTGTTTGAACTTCTGAAAGGAAAGAATTATTTTGTGGTGACAACCAATCAGGACACCTTATTTAGCAGACGCTTTCCGGAAGAAAGAGTCAGTACCATTCAGGGAGATTTCAGATGGCTTCAGTGTGTGCGTCCCTGTCATGACGAGCTGTTTGAAAGTAAAAGTATGATTGAGGAGATGTATGCAAATATAAAGGACTGCCGGATTCCTACAGAATTGATTCCGCACTGTCCGAAATGTGGAAGGGAACTGGAGCCGTGGGTTCGGGGCTACACGTTTCTGCAAGGCAGAAAATATAAAGAGGAATATGAAAAGTGGAATCATTTTCTGATGGAAAATAAACATAAAAAAATACTTTTTCTGGAACTTGGGGTGGGGCGCATGACACCCATGTTCATTCAGCAGCCCTTTTGGAATATGACATACTCCCTGCCACAAGCCTATTACATTACGATCAACCCAAAAGATGCACTGCTTCCAGATGAGTTAGAAGGAAAAGGAACTGCGATAAAAGAGGATATTGCGGTGGTTCTGCAAAGAGCAGTTGAAAAAACAGCGGGCAGCACGCTTTGCGAACCGCCCTTATGTGAATAAAAAAGTATGGTGCAAAGAATAAAGAATAAAGAATAAAGAATAAAGAATAAAGAAAATCTGGAACTCTTGGCAGAAAAAATCCGTCAGGTAGATGCAGTTGTGATTGGAGGTGGTTCCGGGCTTTCCAGTGCAGCAGGCTATAATCACTACCATTGGATGCCTTATCTGGAAGGACAGTTGCAGGATTTTAAAGAAGCATATGGCTTTCAATCTCCCTTTGCAGGATTTTATTATTGCTATTCTTCACCAGAACAACAGTGGGCTTTTTACGCACGCTATATACAAAGCCTGTGGGATGCTCCAACGGGGCAGACCTATTATGACTTGGCGGAAATTGTAAGTGGAAAAGAAGTATTTGTATTAACAACCAATGTGGATATGCAGTTTGAACGGGTATTTCCCCAAAATTCTATTTGCAGTTATCAGGGGAATGTGGGCTATTTTCAATGCAGCCAGCCCTGCCATGACCGGATTTATCCGAATGAGAACATCATCCGGGAGATGTGTGAAAATATGCTGGGAATGCGGATACCTTCGGAACTGCTTCCAAGATGCCGGGAATGTGGACGGATCATGGTTCCGTGGGTAAGAGATGATACGTTTCTGGAGGGGCGGGACTGGAAAGATGGTGTAATACGCTACGAATCTTTTCTGAAACAATGTCTGACAAAAGAAAAGGCAAAAAGAGTTTTGCTACTGGAATTAGGGGTAGGAGAAATGACGCCCGGTATTATTAAATTGCCCTTTTGGGAAATGGCATATAAAAACAAAGGTGCTTTTTATGTCTGTATGAATCAGGAAGATTCTTCTTCCCCAGAGCATTTGAAAAACAAAAGCCTGTATATAAATGGCGACTTATCGAAAACCTTACGGGATTTAAAACAGATTATGAAAGGAAAGGCAGGGACAGGAAAGTGAATGTATATCAGAAAATAAAGCAAATCATCAGTGAAGCGGACGGGGTGTTGATCGGGGCCAGCAACGGATTATCCATAGCAGAGGGGTATCATTTATTTGCGGATGATGCGTGGTTTCGTGAAAGAATGGGTGATTTCAGAGAAAAATATGGTATTTACTGTATTTTGCAGGGAATGGCTGTTTCCTATTCTTCCGAGGAAGAAAGATGGGCATATTTCAGCCGGATCATCAAAGAAAAGTGTTTACAGGATGAACCGACGCAGATTATGAAGGATATGTATGAACTTGTAAAAGAAAAGGATTATTTTGTTGTTACGTCCAATGGGGAGGATCACTTTATCCCGGCAGGTTTCGAGGAAGAACGTGTATTTGAAATGGAAGGCAAGCTGACAGAAATGCGTTGCACAAAGGGCTGCTGTGATGAAGTCTATCCAGACAGGGAGGCAGTTCTTCGCATGGCAGAGGCGGAAACAGATGGCAGAGTGCCGGAAAGGCTTTTGCCCAGATGCCCAAAATGCGGCGGGAGTATGGAAGTAAATTATGGGGAGTACTCCTCTTTTCAGGGGAAAAAGAACTGGCAGGAAAAAGCTGCCCGCTATCAGGGATTTGTAAATCGTATGCGTGGAAAAAAACTTGTCATTTTAGAGTTTGGTGTTGGCTGGCGCAATCAGATGATAAAAATGCCATTTATGCAGCTTACGGCAGCAGAACCTCATGCAAAGTATATTACTTTCAACAAAGGTGAGATTTACATTCCTGACGGGATACAGGGAAAGTCCATTGGTGTGGATCAGGATATTGCAGCGGCGTTGCGTGAAATCGTGAAAGTGGGGTAAGGCTATGCAGGAAAAATGGATGGAGGGATTACCGGAATGGAAACGGATAAAACCTGTATTTGATAAGTGGAATGATATTCTGGAAAATCAGGTTACGTTTACATTGGAGGACAGTGAAAAGCACACAGGCGCACATTGCAGGCGTGTAATGCTCTATTCACTGATAATCGCACAGCGTCAGGGACTGTCAGAAAAGGATAAGGATGCGTTGGGGGCTGCTGCTGCGTTCCATGATTCCAGAAGGCTGGATGACTGGCTGGATGTTGGGCATGGGCAGAGGGCAGCGGATGCGTATGCCGACTACTGTAAAAATCATGGTTTCGAGTACGATAGGAGAACGTATGCCGTCATAGCGTATCATGACTGTTCCGATGAAGCTGGAAAAAAAGCAATCACAGATAAAAATTTGGAGCATGGATTATTGCTGTATGAGATTTTCAAGGATACGGATGCACTGGACAGATTCCGTCTGGCCGCTAATGGACTGGATATAAAATATTTACGGACAGAGGAAGCAAAAGGACTAATGGCTTTTGCAAAGAATTTAATCGGCCAGATGCAGAGGATAAAACCTGTGGACAGTCCTGACCGCTATTTAATTGTTGTAGATATGCAGAATGATTTTATTACAGGGGCGCTTGGAACGAAAGAGGCGGAATACATGGTAAATGCTGCTGCAAAAAAAGCCAGAGAATATCCCGGTCATGTGTTTTTTTCAATGGATACCCATACAGAAGATTATCTTTCTACTCAGGAAGGAAAGCTGTTGCCGATAAAGCATTGTGTAGCTGGCACAAAAGGATGGCAGTTAGTACAGGAGCTGGCAAAGGTGCAGGTGGAACGAAACGGAGCAGTATATTATAAGTCAACATTCGCATCGCAGCGACTTGCGGAGGATTTGAGGGAAATCCACAAGGAGCAGTCCATAAAGGAAATTGAACTGATTGGGCTTTGTACAGATGTATGCGTGGTTTCTAACGCTCTCTTATTAAAGGCATATATGCCAGAAGTGCCGATTTATGTGGATGCATCCTGCTGTGCGGGAATTACACCGGATAAACACAGGGCGGCATTGCAGACAATGGAGAGCTGCCATATCATGCAACGAAAAGTATGACTGGTATTAAAGACTGTTTTATGAAAATAGAGAATAAGGAATACTTCTTGGGCTTTGTTCTGACCTGGTTGGATGGAAGGGTGAGGTCTGAAAATCGAGACTTCCAGAGATGTGCTAAAAGGATGACTAGTACTCCGTACTGAAAACCCTTATGCAAATATTTCGGGCTATTTTCCCGATTGCACAAGTTCAGAATACTCAGCGTAGCCCGCTACGCCTCCGTTTCTGAACTTGCACATTCAAAAAAACATCCTCGAAAATTTGCACAGGAACTTCAAGTACGGAGTACTAGGAAGTATATGGAAAAATAGTTTGAAAAAATATTTAAACTTTTTAGAGAGAAGGTGGTAGCTTGGGAAAATGATAATCGTAACCTTTTCCGACCCGGAAGAACAGGTTGTAGAAAAAATCAAGGCAGTATTGGTGGAAGACCATGAAATAGAGTGTATCTCCATCGTAGACGGAAAAGAAATGACATTTGGCGATGTGGAGATACGGACAAAGCAGCGGAAAGTCTTTTTCAAAGGAAAAGAGGTGGAATTGACTCCAAGAGAGTTTGATGTCCTGTATACACTTGCCTATTATCATGACCAGGTGCTGACTACCAGACAGATTTATAAGGCAATCACTGGGGAAGATGTCATGGGCGATTATCATGGTATTGAGAGCAGTGTATACTCCATAAGAAAGAAGCTGGGGCGTAATGTTATCCAGAATATCCGTGGATATGGATATCAATTAAAAAAAGAGACATAAACAATAGCCAGAAACGAACGGATTGGTATGAAGTTGTTTCTGGCGTTTTTTATATATTTTTAAGAAAATCGAGAGAAAAATGAATTTACGCTGAAAGTGCATTGAAATACATTTGATAAAATAAGAGTAGCTTTAAAAACTGATATTTGATGAAAATTGGGGATATCCCGTCAAAGAAAAAAACGGTGCTTTGACGGGTACATCAGTACGCCGGTTGACATTCTTTTACTCCCTTCTGGCTCTGTTTTAGAGTCAGGGGGATTTTATATTTGCAAAAAGAATATGTGAATGCTGCTACCCATGATAGACAGCACTTGAGTTCCAATATAAATGCCTGTGGTGGCTGGTTAAAAAAATCATCAGCCATATACAGGCATTTTTCGTGCTGTATAGTGAACTATTAGAGCGGGATAAACAGGAACAAATCATAAGAACCAGACTGAATGATTTAGTTTCTTTATGTCTCTGTTACTTTCCCATATATATCGAAAAGCTGTCAGTGATAGCTTTTTTGTCTGATGGACGGATCATGAGGTGCCGGTCACCGCCGGGCTTGTTTTTCATTTTTTTGAAATTTAAAGAAAATGGAGGACAGGCTTATGGCAAAGCCAGGCAGACTGCCGGATTTCCGGAAGATGTACCCGGAAGCCAGCGAAGAAGTGATCGAAGTGTTAAGAGAAACCGAGAGAAAAATGCAGTATCAGGAGTATGACCTGAAGGCGGAGCAGACCATCATTGACCAGGAAACACAGCAGATCCGGTTCATACCAAGCCGGGAGGATTCCTATGAACGGCTTGTGGAGCATGAGGTGCAGTTTCTGGCAGATGGAGAGGATACAGAGGCGCAGGTGATCCGGAAACTCCAGTGTGAAATGTTGTATAAAGCCCTTTCCTGCCTTTCGGAAGAGGAGGAAAGGTTGATCCGTCTTCTGTTTTTTGAAGAGTGTACGGAACGGGAAGTAGCAGAATCTATGGGGATCTATCATAATGCGGTCCATAAGCAAAAAACGCGTATTCTTCAGAAACTGAAAAATATTTTAAAAAAATTTCAAATTTAGGGTGTGCAGAAAGCGTTGCCAACGTGGAAATAAGTGAGGGGATATAGATTCCTTTCTCTGTTCTTTGAAAAACACCGCCCCAGGCGGTCATATCCAGCAGTTACAATACGTTAGCTGTACAGCGTGAAAGCGCAAAGCGGCGAAGGAGGACACGCCACGACCACCTGCAGGCAGTCAGAGTGCTTGTCAACAAGATAGCATCAAAGGTGCCGAGCGATACATGTCTGTCCTGAAAATGCTCCATGGCCGGAGCATTCCGCAATGATCTGTATAGCCTATAATGATACTTCCGTCCAGTCACAGCCCCTTTTAAGAGAGGGAACCGCAATGAGGGCGGCGGCCAGAGATCCTGGCCGGGGTTAGAGTCCCATGACGGTTCGCTAAAACCGGTTGTAGCTGACTGCCCAGGCTCCGGGAAGTAGTGTCGAATGGGAGCAGATGAAACTTAAAAATGAAAAACAGGCACGATTTTTCATGGAATAAAGGTGATAAGTTCTTAGAACAGGTGACCTGCGCACACATCGGTGTGCGTCCATGTAATATCATAGGGCGGCGGTCCATGGCTTTTGGTCCGCCGCTTTTATAAGGAAAAGCCGGGAAATATTGTTTAGTTCTTTTAAAGCAGAAGGAAAGGAAGATAAAAATGGCAGGAAGAAAAGTCCGGCGCGGAGAGATCTACTATGCCGATCTGAGGCCAGTGGTGGGCAGCGAACAGGGCGGCATCCGGCCAGTGGTGATCCTGCAGAACAATATAGGGAACCAGTTCAGCCCGACTACCATAGCGGCGGCGATCACCAGCCGGGATGAGAAGCACAAACTCCCAACCCATATCTGGATAGGCGGGCAGTTTTATGGTCTGCATCAGAATTCCATGATACTGCTGGAGCAGGTCCGGACACTGGACCGGAGAAGGCTGCGTGATTACATAGGCTGTCTGGATAAAGAGACCATGCAGGCAGTGGATAGGGGGCTGACTGTTAGCCTGGGGATGAAGCATCTCCAGAGGGAGGAAAAGAAGGCGGACAGCCGGAATCCGGGACGGACAGGAGTGAGAAAACAGGCCGGGAGAGGAGAGTGAGAGATGGAAAACAGAAAGAAAAAAGCGTGGATCTACACCCATATCGACGCGCCGGAGGACAGCCATGGTGCCTTAAAGAAGCAGTATGAACAGCTGAATACTTATGGAGAACAGCTTCGGACAGAGATCGCGGGCAGCTCCAGTGATACAGGCGGCACGGCAGGATTAAAAAGGCCGGGACTGGACCTGTTCCTGGAGGAAAAGGAGAGTAGGGGGATCGAAATACTCCTGGTCCTGGATTCATCCAGGATCTCCCGTGATGAAAAACTGTGCAGGGAATTCCTTCGCCAGATGGCGCAAAGCGGGATCGAGGTATGTTCCCCGCTGGAGGGGATACTCTCGGCCAATCTGCGGAAGACCGCCGGATTATGAGGTGTACGAATGGATTATAATGTAAAAACACGGATAATTGCCGAGAAAGGCCAAGTATGGATAAGACAGAATTTGAACGCTGGCAGACCGTGACCGGCAGCAGCCGGCACAGATGGGTAGAGGATACCGTTACCCGACTGAATGGCCGGGGAGCATTGTATTATACGGGCGGTGAATCAGGCGCTTTCATGAGGATAACCGCAGAAGGGAACCTGACGGTGGGTACTTATGAAGGGGCATTCCCCCATATTGGGGAAGCATGCTTTATCAATAAGGCAGAGCATAAATTTAAGGATTTCAATGAAGGATTCCAGTATGCCTGTCAGTTAGGGGGTATAAAGTTCCTGTCGGATCTGTTTTCTGCGAATGAAGTCCCCCAGGAACCGATCCAGGGGATGAGCCTGTAAAGCAGACAGAAAGACAAAATTTGTCAGTATTGCTTCATTTTGCAGGGATAAGTTTGTTGGGTATTCCGCTCGGAAAGTAATAGATATAATCGGGGTGTCACGGTATACTGTGTATAGCGTCAGAGAGAAAGGAGGAGAAGCAGTTGAAACGATATTCGGTAGAAACCGCCGTGGAAGCAGCCGGAACGGGAAAAGGAAGCGGAAAGGTAAAATGTATGTTTATAAGGCGTTGAAATTTCACGCCCAAAATGGAGTAGTTCGCACCCTTGCAATTAGTAATAAGGTACAAATGACGATATAATAAAAGAAACAGATTTGAATTTTATATTTTTTAGGTTATGAAAGGAAGTCGGGATTTTATGAGGATTGCAGTTTGTGATGATGACCAGGCAATCCGGGAAGAGATTTCCCGGCTGATACAAAAGCAGGTGTCGGAAGCGGATATTGTGGAGTATCAGTCAGGAGAAGAGTTGATAAATGGGAAAGGAAACTTTGACATTTATTTCCTCGATATTGAAATGGATAAAGTGTCCGGCATGGATATAGCAAGGCTCATTAGGGGACAAGAAGACAACGGCAGGCAAAGGAGCATTATTATTTTTGTGACAGGGTATCGGGAATATATGGAAGCGGCGTTTGATGTAAATGCGTTCCATTATCTGATAAAGCCCATTGACGCAGAAAAGTTTTCAGAGGTTTTCAGTCGGGCATGGAAAGAAGTGTCTGTTTCCTGTGAACAGACAAAAAAATATATCATGGTAAAAAGTTCTGGGATGCAGCAGAAATTGTTTTTAAAAGATATTTACTATATAGAAAGCGGAAATAAGAAAGTTATTTTTCATACAACGAATGGGACACTGGAAGTTTACGGGAAAATGGAAGAATTGGAAAATGGGTTAGGGAAAACTTTTTACCGCTGCCATAGGTGCTATCTTGTAAACATGGAAAAAATCTCTGCTTACAGTGCGGATAACATACAGGTCACAAACGGGGATAACCTGCTCCTTGCAAGGAAGAAATATTCTGATTTCATCAAAACTTATATGCGGTATGTAAAAAATGGAGGGATTGTTAATGTATGATAGGTTGCTTCCAGTATCGATCTATTTCGTTGATAGTATATTAAGTGGGATTTATTCTCAGGGCTTCTTAAAAGAAAAGTACGGGAAAAAGGCAGTTTTGGCAGTATGGGGAGCAGCTTTTTTTCTCATTCAGATTGCAGTATATGAAATACTGGACAATAAATTTCCGATTAGTGAAGTTGTGGGGATAATCGTAAATGTCTGCGTTCTGCTATTTATGCAATTTTTTCTCTTTGAGAAAGATATGCAAAAACAGGTTTTTGTTGCCTTTAGCTTCTTAGCAGGAAAAGAAATTGTGAAATATATTGTCAGCGTACTTAGTGTTGTAGTTGCTGAATTGTGGAATGATTTTTTTGACTTTCTGATTTCAAAAGGAATGTTAAATACGGCAAACATACTTTATATTTGGGCAAATATTTCTGTCGCAGTAATAGCGGTCATATGTACACTTCTTTATGCTCTGCTTCTATATGTATATTTGTTTTTGATAGATAATAAATTTGTAAGAAAAGATTATCTGTTGCAGATCCATGAAAATATTTTTCTGGTTTTGCCTTGTCTTGCTGCCTTGTGTATTTCTGTAACAATTAAAATGATGATTGTATCGGTTGGAATCGGAATGACTGTGATTATTTATGACACTGTCCCTGCAACAAAATTCTGGATACCTGTTATCTGTGTTATGCTGCTATCGACTATTATTGCAAGCGTTATATTATTTCAGAAATTGGTACAGTACAATGAGGAAACCGGGAAACGTGCCATACTGGAAAATCAAGTACGGCAAATGCAGAAAGAAATTGTAGAAATACAGGACATATATACGGATATGAGAGGGCTTCGGCATGATATGAGAAGCCATATAGCCAATATTTCCTTACTTGTTAAAAATGTAGCGGGTTCTGTAAATGAAGAATTGGAAAGCTATATCGGAAAAATGGAGGAAACCGTCAGCAAATTAGATTTTACTTATCAGACAGGAAATCCGATCACGGATATTATTATCCACCAAAAAGGACAGGAAGCAGAGAAAAAACAGATACAGTTTAAGGTTGATTTTGCCTATCCCCCCAATCTTTTGATAGATATTTATGATATTGCGATTATTTTGAATAATGCACTGGAAAACGCCATAGAAGCCTCCCGTAAAACAGAGGGCAGTAAACAGATAAAGTTACATTCTTATGTGAAAGGCAGCCTGTTCTTTATAGAGGTTGAAAATGATTTTTCAAAGGATATTATCATAGAGAAAGAAAGCGGTCTGCCTGTCAGCAGCAAGGAAATTGGAAAGCTGCACGGGATTGGAATATCCAATATCCAAAGGTGTGCAAAGAAATATAAAGGCGATATTGATATTGAAATTTCTGATACAGATGGTAGAAAAAAATTCAGTCTTACAGTAATGATGAATGGAAAGCCTGCGGTGGCAATCTGATACTACACTGGAAATTTCGCGCCCAAAATGGAGCAGTTCACGCCAAACCTATGAAAAAATTGTTTTGATTGGCGATAAACTATGTAGAAACCATTTTTAATGACAGAGAAAGGAAAGGTGTTTTAGATGGCAATGGAGATTACAAACAATTATAGCAACTATGTCACAAACTATGTTGATAAAGCTAAACGAGCAGACAGCAAGGAAGAAACAAAGATAAAGATAAATAATAAGGACAAAATACAGAAATATTACGAAAAATTGTGCAAAAAATTTCCTCAGATAAATTTTAATACGAATGGAGGTGTATTACCGAGCAACAGCAGTAAAGTTACTGTAAATCTTTCTTATGACTGTTTAAAGAAAATGGCAAATGATCCAGAATTTGCAAAAGAAATAGAATGGAACTTATCGGGAGAAGCAGCGGCAAATTCAATGGTTTACGGGTGGGCACAAAGAGATGGTGTCGTACTTGGAGGAAGAACCGTTACATATGATGCTAATGGTAACAGACAATCATCTTGTGGCGGTATGAGAACAGCAAATGCAGGAGATAGCAATACGAATAAAATGCAGAAAAAGTATAAGACTGAGGAAGAACGCTGGTTAAAAGCCAGAAAGAAACATGAGGAAAAAGAAAAAATAGCTAAAAAGCAGGCAGAGAAAAAGGCCGAAGAAAAGAGAGTGGCTGAGAGGCGAGCAAAGAATAAAGAAGTCGAAGAAGTAAGGACAGAAACAGGAGAATATACCGTAAGTGCTACGGGTACGGATATAAAAGCTGTTACGGAGAAAGTTATATCTGCTTCTTTGGGTACACCTGCGCCGATAGGGGCAAGTTTTGATATGAAGGTGTAAATATTATATTTATCTTATCTTGCAGAGGTACTTAAACAGGTGCTTCTGTGGATTGCCGGACTTATCATAGGGGCATGGGCGGTTCTGAATGACAAAAGAACCGCCGTAAAATATTGATAACAATGGAGGATTAAAAAATGGCTATTAGCGGAATAGGACAGAATTATTATCAGAACAATGTGGAAACAAAGAGAAACACAAAAAATGTGAATGGTACGGAAAAGTTCGCATTGAAGAAAACAGAAAGTACAAGGGAATTATCGGAAGCGGAAGAAATGGAGATTTTTAAGAAAGAGTTTTATGAAGATCTTTCCCAAATAACCAATCATAGAACCGTAAGTAATGCGGCTGTCAACATTTCAGAAGCAGCATTTAAGGCTATGAAAGATGACCCTCAATACAGAGAAAAAATTCTTTCGTTGATTCAAAGAGATTGGGGCGATTCTTATGGACCACGGAATTGTTCTGTTTTGATAACGGTTGGTGCGACTTTGAATGAGTATAGAGGGGATTCATGGCCTGTGGGCTATGATTCTAAATTTGATGTACGCTCACAAAATAGTTTTTATAAAAGAACAAGTGAAAAGAAAGATAATCAGAAAGAGCTTCTGGAAGAATACCTTGAAAAACGGGCGCAGGTAAAAAAACAGCAGCAGGAAATGTTGAATGAGAAGATTGCGGAGCAGGAACAGGAAAGAAGCCGACTTTTACAGTCATGGAACAATGAAAGGCTGCTGTCGAAAGCGTCTATTGCTTATGAAGCAAATGTTTTGACGGAGATTGTAGCAGATAATGTTTCTCTGCTTGGCTGATAAGGGCATTTTGCCTGGACTTATCATAAGGGGGCAAAGGCGGTTCTGAATGACAGAAGAACCGCCGTAATAATACTGATAACATTTTTCTATTCAACTTCTCTGTGATAGATTGCGGTGTGCTGATTGCTTGTGTAATCGGCAATACTGTGTGAAACGGATGCCCGGATACGCTTCACACAGTATTTTCCAGTGTTTGTACACATAAGAGTGCTTTCATTCAGCTTCTGACTGAACACAAGATACTGGCTTCCTGTATTTTACCAGAAAGAATCCCCAAATTTGGCAATTCGTTCATGTTGGTAAACCTTCGTGTATTCTACAAATTCCGGGACCTTTTTACCGCTGCCGGTTTTTTCAGATTCTCTGTCCAGATAGTTTTTTCCTTCTTCGCCTCCGTCATTTGATATGTGGGTTGGCGATTCTGTACTTGTTCGGCGTAGGCTCCCTGGTAAGATTTTGTCCATCAACCACTATCATAATATCGCTTCTTTTTTTAGAAAAGTTCTGTTTAGGTATATACATCGAAATGCCCACTGGATTCTTCGTCCAAAATACTGGTATCGAACGGTTTTCCATATGTCCAGCTTGGATCATGCTTTAAAATAATGGATTTAAGCCTTTCCGCTTCATCATTTACAACCTGCTCCAGCGTCCAGGTGGCGGGAAGTCGCTGCTTTCCGGGTAATGTTTTCGTGTAATTTTTAATCAGGTTTGCCCTGTCATTGATATGTTCAGGACTTCCGTCTGTCATTCCGTACCGTTTTACAAAATCTTCCCTGACCATGCTTCTAAGCTGATCCGCTACATCTTTATCAACGGGAATGATTTTCTGCCATTCAGACGGAGAGCGGTTTGTAATGTCCATCCATGGATCTTCATATGGATTGATATGTCCCGGCGGCGGGGCGGAACCGTTGGGCAGTAAGGAAGTATTTTTCCTTGCCTGGGCATTCCAATTTTCTACATATCGTTTTGCGATGGCTGTCGCTGTCATTGACACATTCATTCAATATCCCTCCTTTGTTGTTTCTTCCTTGTGGAAACGGTACGCGCCGCTGTGCGTCACTGTAGTCAATCTTCGTATTTAAGTAAGCTGCATTGTCAAAATTCACCTCCATATTTTATTTTTTAAGGAATGGGGGTTGGATGTAAAGGAGATTACAAGTGCTGGGACAACAAAGGCGATACCATAAGAAAATTCAAAATCACGTTACATGGGAGTCAATAGTTTTGTCTGAATACTTATTAACCCTTACGGATGTGCCGGTCACAGAAACTCCCATCATGTTTCCAGAAAAGGTCATAAGTTCATAGGAAATTCCGATAATAGCATTTCCACCTAAATCGGTTGAATTTTTGACCATAATTTTCAAAACCGCTTGTTTTGCGGCTCGCAGTTTTTCCGAATACTCAGATGCTTCCGTACCAAAAAAATCTGAGATGGAAGCACCTACATCAGATAAATATCCGGTTCCCATTACTGTTTCACCTGTGACAATGCCCAAGTATTCAGTTATGCGAAATCCCTCGAAAGAGAACCCCGTTGTAAGCATATGGTTCTTGAATCTTTCAGAATATATGCGTTGTTCTTCCAGAGATTTTTGTGCAAGTTTTTGTTTGTGCTGCTGGATTGCAAGATCGGCCTCGGCCTTTATTTGGGCCTGTTCAATTTTAAAGGCTTCTTCTGATTCTGAAATAGAGCATCCACAAGAAAAACACATACCACATGGGAACATTTCACTTGTCAGTTCCCCACCGCATTTTATACATTTCATATAGTTACCTTCCTATATATGAGTTCTGCAATACGTTTTCCAAACATAAATAACTTTCTTTGGTACAATTATACTCTACAAAATGAAGCAAAGCAATAACAAAAGCGATATGTTTCAGAAAGCAGCAAAAAGTTGTTGATAAAATGAAGCGCATATAGGCTCTGCTGATGTCCGTTGGCAGGTTGATTGTGGCGTTGTTTGTCTTTCTCGACAGAGATAGGAATAACAAAGGAAAAAACATTCGGTCAACGTTCCACTACGCCTCCCTCATTCGGGCCAAATTTCCTACAAACGGTGACGCGCATCTGACGGAAAGCAATTTTCAGACACGCTCTATCAAACGGAGTAGGCGTCTTTCGCTGAGAGGTAGGCTTTGAGGAATATTACAATAATAAAACAAAAAATTCTCTGTCAGACGCAATATCAAAGGAAAATAGCGGAATATTATTTGAAATGATCCCAATTAATACATCATAACCTTGAAGTGGGAAAACATATAAAATCAACATTCTAATTTGAGATATAATACAATGCCAACGAAGGCAACAAAACATTCCGTAATTAGAAGAGACAGCCATACCCCCGTCATTTTTAATAAAAAAGAAAGGAAAAACACCATAGGGATTATAACGAAAAAACCTCTTGACAGTGAAACAATTTGTGCAGGAAGGGCTTTTTCTATTGATGTAAAATATGAGGATATGATTATATTAAATCCCACAAATGGAATAGCAGTAAAATACAATTTTAACCCAATTTCTGCGATCTGTTGCAACTGTATATCTTGTTCACGGTTAAATATGCTGACGATTGGATTGGAAAATAATAAAAAAATCAAATAAATGCCACATGATAGAATCAACATTGTTTTTAAGGCATATTTCAAGATTTGTTTTTGACTATCACGCTCACCATATCCATATGTTCTGCTTAAAATTGGCTGTGTTCCCTGGGCTATTCCTGTATAAATTGAAATAACCACAAGTGATAAATTTGCAACCACACCATAAGCAGCTACACCGATATTTCCTTGCAGGTGTAGAATAATAGCATTAAAAGCTATTATTACAATTCCAGAAGCTATTTCTGTGATGAAAGACGGAATACCTAAAGAAATGATATTTCCGATCAATCGAAAGGACAGATTTATTCGTACGAAATGAAACTGATTTTGCTTTCCAAGCCAATGCCTAGATAAAACAATTAAACTGATAATGGGTGATAAACCTGTTGCGAATACGGCACCAAATATTCCCATATTAAGGGGAAAAATAAATATGTAATCTAAAATTATGTTTGAGAAACTTCCCGTCAGCATACCAATCATAGATAATTTAGGATTTCCGTCATTTCTGACAAAGCAGATCATTGTGTCATTCGTCATAAATACCGGAGCAAAAAGTAAAATAACCTGTAAATATGTTTTTGTCATAGGAAAAACGTCTTTTTCAGCTCCTAAAAGTTTTGTCAGTTCGTCAGAAAAGAACATGCCTGTCAACATGAAAATAACAGCCAATATGGACATGATATATATTGTGTTAGAAAAAGATTTATCCGCATTTTTATATTCTTTTAGCCCTCGGTAAATGGAATATTTTGTTGCACCTCCCATTCCGAACATCAGACCGCTTCCATGAATAAAGCTATAAATAGGAATGGCTAAGTTAAGCGCAGTCAGGCCATTTGCACCCAAACCATTTGAAATAAAAAAGGTATCAGCAAGTATGTAACACGATAAGCCAATCATGCCACATATATTCAGTATTACATATTGAAAAAATTCTCTTAAAAGTGCTTCTCTTTTCATAGACATCTCCTTAAAAAACAAAAAGCGTCAGAACTTTCTATCTTCTATGACCTAACGATAGAAAGTCTGACGTAAAATCTCTTTACCCGGTGGCAAAAGAGCAACGTTGTTTCTAATATAGTACTATATATTAAAACAGCCTAAAAAGCAATACTTAAAATAGAATGGCTTTATTCATTTGATGAGTTCTAGCTTTTGGACGGATCTTCACGGTGCCTGCTTTTTTTACATGGCAAGTCCGCATTCAAATGCAAGAACCATATACTTTTCTGCATTGGTCAGACCATAAGATATTAAGTCTCTGATTTCCCATGTTTCAGAACTGAGGTTATCCGCTCCATATAAAAATTGAATAAAAGGAATGTGTCTGTATTTTGAAACAGCCAACATAGAAGCACATTCCATTTCTACGGTAAGACAACCCTCTTGTCGGCGTTCCCCAATGGCGGAGAGTGTTTCCCTATAAATGGCATCGGAAGTCCATGTTTTGCCTTTTATATAGGAATAGCCACAATTTGTTAATACAGTTTCTAATATTTGTATGGAATGTGCGTCTGCTTCGATTTCCGGTGAGGGTGCTATATAATGATAGCTTGTACCTTCATCACGGTATTTGAATAGCGTTTTTTGAGGTATTTTCTATGCTTTTTATTGTGGAAAACAGCGTAAAGTCGTTGTTTTGTGTGACGTATTTCTATTTGCATGATTTCTTGGCACCGTTTTGGTACCAAAATACTTTTCTTCTTATCCACCCTTATTACATGGTGATAGCACCATGTCTAAAACACCATCAAGGAAAAGCCAAGAAAGTAATTATCTACTATTCGCTTGCTTATCCAAACAAACGCACTTATCACTTCATGAAGTTCAATTACAAAATATAATCTATTTTACTTTTCTCCAAGCAGATGCCGGACCAAATTTTCCGGGAACACGTTCTAACAAACCTGCCTTTTTCAACCTTTTAAATACGTTTTTCATCATATTCTCTGATTTTATACCTGTTAAATTTCTCCCTTCTTTATTCTTAATCTCTTCATGTGTTTCTAAATAATCCATAACCATTTCTTCTGGGGAAGCCAACTTCTCATGTTTGATAACTACCAAAACAGAACTCTCATTTTCTATTATATAAGGCTCCTTTAATCGTAAACGTTTCATAGCTTTAAAAGCTGTATTTAACCCCTCACCAACATCTTTATTGGGTGCTTCTGGAAACTTATTGATAATACGTACTAATTTAGGATTTCGAGCTGATTGTGCATCAAGTATATTTTTTACTGTAACAGAACCCGGCAATTTCCCTGGACTCTCAATCTCTACTCTATTATCATAAATTCTTATTTGTATATCTGTTGCAATACTATAATCTCTATGTAATACCGCATTTGTTATAATTTCATGCAATGTTTCCTCTGGATATTCAACATTCTCAAATTTCTTATCCAATTTACGTATTGATTCTATTATTTCTTTTGATTTAGCTATTGCTGCATATATTTGATTATAGGCACTACCCTCAACTGTTAGTGGAGTTCCATCAAGATAATCTCTATCAGCTTGTTCAGAAGTTTTATATCTATATATTTTAATCGCAGATCTTTTGGGTAATACAATTTGCGGTTCATCCATAAACAATAAACTTCCTGCAACAGTCAAATGTCCTTCTTTATATAACCTCTGTTTCTGCAACCACTTTTCTTTATCAATATTTGGAACAACATTGTCTGAAAATAATTGAAATGCTTCTGAATCCTCTACATCATCAATGCTTGATTCTCTAACTAATTCATTTTCAAATTGTATTATACCCTTATCCAGTTTTAATCTATCCAATTTTTCTTGCGTATCCATCGGCAGTTTTTGAGCATTTTTTCTAACATAAGCTATTTTATTTGTTGCATAAATAATATCATTTGTTTTTAATATTGTAATTTGCATTACATAAGTTTTAAGCACAGGGTGTTGCAAATAACATACTGAATAGTAATTTGACAAAGGAGCTAAACTTTCCAACATTTGTATAACGGAATTGGCTTCCTCTACATTAGTAAATCCATTCCATTGTCTACACCCTGTTCTTGTATCTTCATCTATACCAACATAAATATCACCGCCGCTTGCATTAGCAAATGCAGAAATACTCTCTGATAGTTTTGCCGGTTTTATCTTTTTTGATTTTATATCATTGAAATAATTCTCCTGTACGTTAACTAATTCTGGCAATTTCTTTTCACTTACTATAGTTTCTTCATATTGCATAACATTTTTACCCCATTTCCTTTATAATTTGCATGTTATTAACATCATCTTTTACAACATTCAAAATGAAAAATTGCAATTACTAAATCACTTTCCCCGTATCCCTCAAAGTAAACGTAGCGTCAAAATCGCAGTCCAGCAACTCCGCTATCTTTCTCAATTCCTTTTCTGAAAAGTTATCATCTCTCAATTTATTGCTCAAATTATTTCCACTATATCCAAGCATTTGTGCCAAGTCCTTAATCTTCATGTTTCTTTCAATCAGAAGAATACGGATTTTAGAAGCCATAGCCATACAATCACCTCGTTATGCTTTTTCAAAGATTATACATGAATAAATGTGAAAAATCAAAGTGTCATGTGTTTTTGAACTTATTTGTTATCTTGTGCTATTGACTTTTCACATTTTTATATGCATAATCTCATTTATAAGTGTGATACTTTAATTATATTTGTGATTTAAGTGAGGTGATGCCCGATTATTAAATTTCTATAAACTGCAACTATATTATGCAAAGGCGGTGATACTCAATTTTAGAAATCGAAAAAATCTTTCCCACTACATAAGACGGGAATATGAAAAATTGGAATTACAAGACAAGCAACGGAGCTTTATTGAAATTTTCCGCTTTCTTATGATGTCAAATGACACAGACTTTCAGAATTTTTATTCTAAGAGAAACCTAAATGACCGGGAATTTTATTCTATTGTGGATTCCCTCTATCAGCTAAATAATCTTTGCATGTTAGCAGAATTTGTTTCATATAACAAACCGCTGCTCTTATATAAATTACAAAAGATAGGGAACTGGCATGGTCATATTGATTTTACTGAACCTTGCTGATTAGGGCATGATACCATGCTTGCCAGAATATTTACTATCCTGCAACACTTCAATTTGAGTACAAATTTCTCATACGAAACGCACCCTATTCCTACCCGAAATTTGAAAGCACAAGAGGCTTCTGGCTATCAGACCTCTATACCTAAAATTTCATTACAGGGAAAGTGGGTAGAAGATTTTGGCTTTCCTATCGGCTCTCATATCTACGTTGAATGTTTTCAAAACAAACTCGTTATTTTTAACACCGAAAAGCTTAAGTAACTGGCTCGAAACACGAATAATGACAAATTTCAATATCGGCTGTAGGTTCAACGTAAAAACTGCCGGGGAATGACTTTCTATCACTGTCATTCTCCAGCAATCTTTTATCTCTCCAGCGCCCTCTCTATCTGCTGTTTCCTCACAGGGAAGTGCTTCGCCTTTTGTGAGAAGTGCCGCAAGGTGTAAAATAAGAGTGGTCTTTCCCTCTCTCGGATCGCCTTGCACAATAGTCAGCTTTCCAAAAGGAATGTAAGAATACCACAGCCAATTTACTTCTCTTACTTCTACATCTTCCATGTTGATTAAACGATAATTTTTTTCTCTTTTTTCTTCCATTTGCGTCCTCTACTGAAATAATTTGATTGAGTTTCAGCAGAGCCTTTGTTATACTATATTTGTGAGATATAAATACAATAGGCTCTGCCTTTGTAGTGAAATGTCCTTGTCAATCGACAGGGGCGTTTTCATTTCTTACAGCGTTTAACATATCTGCCACTTTCTTTTGTTGATTTTTTTCTATTCTGATAGATTTAGACCGTAAGGGATTGCAAATAAAAGGAAACACTACCTATTCACAAGAAGATAATCAACTAACTGCGCATTTGACATTAGATATACCCAATGCACAGATTGCAACCTTTATTCCCGACTGGAACAAAGTAAATCAAGCATTAATTTCCGGTAAAATGGACAAAGAAGAATATGATATGTGGCTAGAAGATACTTTGAAATTATTTAATGTGCCAATTGACGAATACATCTAATTGATATATACTCAATCTAATATTCTTTTGCTAAAAATACAAAGAAGATTTACATGAATATTGACCTTACGAAAATCCAACAGTATCTTGAATGGCTCAAAAACAAACTATACCTAAACGCTATTGCTCCGTCTGCTAAAAATCGTATTGTATATAGAGGACAAGTATACCGTTGTAACTTAGGCGTTGGCATTGGTAGCGAAGAATGCAAAGAACGACCATATGTAGTTCTCCAGTATAATTCAGCTAACAGAACATCACCCAATACACTGGTTGCACCTATAACGCATACCACCTCTACACTTCCTATTGTTGTGCCGATTGTGGAGAAAAAAGATTTCTCCGGAAAACTCATACTTGATGGAAATGTTCTTCTAGGAAATATTACCTGTGTAAGGAAAGCAAGACTTAGCGATTATATTACTGACCTTTCTGCTGATGAAATGAAAGCTGTTGACAAAGCTATTTCTTTATCGCTTGGCATAAATCACCATTATCAGACATTGCAAAATATGTATGACGATAAACTACAATACATTGAAAAGCTGAAAAACAATCGCACCTTACTACAAACCGATTTGGATTCAAAGCAACAACAACTTGATAAATTTCAAGAATTGCTTGATACCTACCATTTTTCAGATATTCAAAATTTAGCAGATTTTTTAGAAAAATCTTAAAAAGAAATGTAGACAAATTTGGATTTTCATGCTAGTATAAGGGTACAAGAAAAGTGTTCACGAGTGGAACGCTAGTATAGTATTTCAAACAAGGGAACTACGAGCGGGTTCCCTTTATTTTTATCTATACATAATTTTTCTTCTTCAACATAAAATACTATTACAATTCTTCTTTGGACGTGTGCCAAAGGATTTATTGTAATTAAGCAAAGGGAGTCACGAGCGGACTCCCTATTATTAATTTATTTTTAGAGCCATTTTAGAGAAACAAGACATGTTCAATGAAATATTGGCAAGTGGTTTTTCCTTTTGTTCACTATTATTTTTAGGCATTAAGAAACCGTAACCCTTTGATTTCTCAAAGGATTGCGATGCTTATTTTACTTATTTGGCTCTAATCACAAGATTACTCAATGATTATAGCAACCCTACCAGAACCTACTGTACGTCCACCTCACGGGACAGCGGAAACAGGGATAATAATGTGTCTTTTATCATATTATCATTCAATACTCAGCAAGAGCCAAATAAAACAAACTTTTTAGCTCCCATAGCAAGGATTTTTTCAAAACATGCAACACAAGCAGGTGCGCCTACCATAGAACGGTAAAAAGCAATCTCAGTATTCTTGTAATTGATTTGATAGACCCGTAATGTGCCATTTGCAGAGTAGAGTTCTGCTATTTTTTCTACATTATCCAAAGAAGAAAACTTTTGAATGATGTTGTCCGAAAATGTGGAAACACAAATTTCCGGGAAATGTTCTATTTTTTTGGTGGTGTCGGACGGATTGAATAAAGTTAATTCTGAGATCTCTGTTCTTTAAAATATCTTCCATAAGTCTTTTGACAAATCATGAAAAAATTTGTTATATTAAATGGGGGATTTCCATGATACCAAGGCGGAGATGGCTTATGATACAGATAGATCGGAAAGATAAGGAGATTGCGAGAGAACGTGAACTATATCCTACTTAATTGGTTCCACAATTTGGACGATGAACCTTATAAATTATATTCGGAGATTGATGATCAACGGTATGAAGTGAGAAAAATTGAACTATATAAAAATGGTACAATGTCTATATGTGATGAAAAAATGACCCATTCTCAAAATGAATTAGCAGATGTGGCATTTCCAGAAGATCTTGATGAAATAAATCAGGATAGACAATTCTTTGCACAATATATAAGTAAAGAGGAATTTGAAAGCTTATGGAATAATACGAAATAAGATTCAATGAAAATTCAAATGCTTTAGCTACTAAAAGTCTAGGATTTGATCTAAATAACACATATTTGAATTGTACGAAAAGCAGACGGATACTGTAGGAATTGCTGGAAGTGTGCCAATGTTGCATAGAAAGAGGTTAGGAGGAAAGAGTAGTGGATAAATTTCAATTTAAGAGTAATTTGCTCCAGGCTTTAAATGAAGAATATGAAACTCCTGAAAATGTAAGATTTATGATTACCACTGACCAAGAAACCGATAAAAAACATAACTCAAAAGATGATTTTATGAGACTAACTGTATTTCATGGGAATAATATAAATGGAAGATTATTTGATATTGAACAAATGAAAACCAGCTTAAGATTTCGTAAACCCAGTGAGATAAAGCATAAAGAAACAGGGCATCCTCCTTTTATTGTTAGTAAAGAATAGGATTATTTGTGAAGGATAAAGTTTATGGATTTCCCTCTATTTTATTTCATATGCTGTTTTCCTTCTTGTGAAACATACATTATCCGTTTATACTTACCATGAAAATAATCCGGTGATATATAATGATTTTAGCGGAAAGGACAGTGATTATAATATTGCCGCAAAGAAAAATGAAGAGAGAATGTGACAGAGAAAGAAGAAAATGGAAAGAGAGGGTGCTATGAAAAAAGCAGCTTTGGTGTTAAGTATTCTATTAATTATTTTAACTTTTATTGGTGCAGGATATGTTTTATATAACAGAGGGAGGGTAAATGCAGGGTATGCGGCTATTCCATTGGTATTTGCTCTTGCCAGTATCGCCTTTTATCGAAACAGAAAATAATAACTCCCATTTGCAGAGACTGGGGGGAGCGTTTTAGCTATTTCATTCGACACAGCATAATGATAAATGTCCACATCCATAATCTTTGATTTTTCAGTTAGGCAAATGGGAAGTTATTATATTCTGTCGTTTATCCTTTCAAGTTTTTCAGAGCTTCGGGATTATTTGAGATAACCATTCCAACAAGCTGACATTTTTCTAAATCTGGACAGTCACCACATGTCGTTATGTTCTTTTTCAGACCACACTGGCGAATACCACAAAGACTATCACAAAATACCGTTTTTATTCCATCAACACGGCAGCCTTGACAGTTGATGTGTTCAGGCAGAATGGGAGCATGATTTAACTCAGCCCATAATTTTGCGGTTTTTTCACGTAGCGTCTGGTCGTCATTGATGGTCGCAAGGTATGCGTCGCACTTTTCACAGTCCAGCCCGCAATATGCAATTTTATCTTTCATAGCTATGTACCTCCTAAAATTTTTATCCCTATAAATTCGTATGTTTATAGGAAGTTTACTTGATTATTTCTAACATCGCTTTAATATCCTCAGTTGCCATTGCTGCCTTTGACTTTTCGATTAAAATGTTTCCTCCTGTCATAATGTAGGATGGCATTACTCGAATACCCTCATAATAAAATTCTTTATTTCGCAATTTATAGGTGGAAATGGCAGGGATAACATTTTTCTTTGTTGCTTTTTTTGTAATCATATTAAATGCTTTCTTTGCAACATCACCCATAAGCATAATAACCTTTAGATTGGGAAATAAAGAAAGTTCTGTCTGTAAATAAGGTAAACTGTTTTCGATATTGCTTTTGTCAATCGCATATTCTGATTTTGGGGTTTTTACAGCATTTGTGATATAGATACCTTTTTGTAATATATCTTGTATAGAAGAAACCTTTGTTCCTGCTCCTTGAAAAAGAGGAATGGTTGTTTTCAGATAATCAGCGTCAGGGATACCATAAAAATCCTGTAAAGGGTCAGAGGGAACCACTTCATTTATCATAATTGCCTTAATCGTAAGTGGATCTATATCAATGTTATTTAGATAGACGCCCTTTGCTATATCTATGGTTGCTTCAAGTTTTTTTTTTATATTCATGTTTTTCACCATTCCTTTCCAAGTCACAAATACTTTCACCCTTATTATAATATAATAACCATGACAACGTGTGTCAAGATTTAATTGTATGTTGTATTTTTGTTAATGAATAGATTTTTGTAGATTTGTTGAAGTACTTGATATGGTAACTTGAGCATGATACAATTTCCTTAAGATATAACTTAAGATTTTCAAAGAGGAGTTTATTTATGAAAGACTTATTTTGTTCTTATTATACAAATTCAAAAGATATTACTTCCTATATGGTGGAAAAACTCCATATTGTTGAGAAGGATCGGATACTTGAGCCATCTGCCGGTGAAGGCATTTTCATAGATAAAGTTTTAGAAAAAAATAGAATGGTACAAATCGACGCTTTGGATATAAATCGGGAAGCCATTGCTGTTTTAAAGAAAAAATATGAGAACAATGATGCGGTAGTTGTAAGAGAAACGGATACACTTTTGGATGAGCAGTTAGACGCTTATAGTTGTTCTCCATTATGGTTAAAGGAATTAAATCCATTGTATGAAAGGCAAAGGGATTTGATTGGTGATGCAGGAGGACATTACTCAAAAATCATTGGAAATCCTCCATATGGCGCATGGCAAGATTATGAAAAAAGGAATATTCTTAAACATAAATTTGCCGGCCATTATGTTAAGGAGACGTATTCTTTGTTCTTGTTAAGATGTCTTTCTGTTTTAAAATCCCATGGTATTTTATCCTTTATTATTCCAGATACATACCTATTTTTAAATGTGTATTCACGGTTAAGAGAAATACTTTTTACAAACACGAAAATTGATGAAATCTTAATTTTTCCTTCCAAATTCTTTCCAGGAGTTCGTTTTAGATATTCAAATCTCTCAATTATTACTCTTGCAAGATGGGAAAAAAAGGAAGCTGTAAACCATGTGTTTAGGGTGGTACAAGGATTTCATTCGCCAAGTGAAATTGGGATGTTGTTAGAGAAAAATAATACATTTCCAAAACATTTGCAAGTATATCATTTTAAACAAAAAGATATTCTCAATCATGAGCAATGCAGAATAATTTTAGCAGACAAAAAGACTCTATCGTTACTATCGAAGCCTTCCAAAAAACTTGGTGATGTGGCGGATGTTGTAACTGGTTTCTATACGGGTGATAACTTGAGGTTTATTCGAACTGCCAGCAAAGATGTGAAAGGTGCAAAAAATTATAAGGTTGTTGAACAAGATAAAGTGTTTCACTGCACATCCTTGTATGGTATTTCCAATGTTCAAGAAGGATATATACCCTACATTAAAAGTGCATCCCAAAGACGTTATGTCAGACAAAAGGATGAATGGTTTGTAAGGTGGGATATGAAAACCATTGAGTTTTACAATAGCAATAAGAAATCAAGATTTCAAAATTCATCCTTTTACTTTAACACGGGTATTGGTATTCCTATGGTGAAATCCAGAAGAATCCATGCTTTTTTGATGAGCAATCATGTCTTTGATCAATCAATCGTAGGGATTTTCCCTAAAGATACGGCTAAACTTTATTATCTGTTGGCACTTATGAATTCGGATGTCATAAATCATTTGATTTATGCTGTAAATCCTTCTGCTAACAACTCGGCAAATTATATAAAGGGATTGCCATACATAGAACCGGATGAAAACGTATTTATACAGATTAATAATAAGGTTCAAGAACTGATTGACCTGGAAAAGGTGGAGAATTATGAGAAAGCAGATGATTTACATAAGGAACTGAATGGGATGATTGAGCAGATATATTTCTAAACAATGAAACGATAACTTGGTTGGAATGAAGCGTGAAGGCTGGTTGGTATCATGTCCTGATTTTTGTGGTAAATAGAGAGGGAAAGTGGTATAATAATGTTTTAAATCGGAAGGTTTTGAATGGAGGTATTTTGGAAATGGAACAAAAGGACAAAATCCGATACGCAAAACGAGCATTGGATGGTATTGCATTAGGGGATTGCTTTGGGCAGACTTTTTTCGTGTCTGAGGAGATTGCCCGCCAAAGAATAAAAGACAGGGAAATTTTGAATGAGCCATGGTCTTTTACGGATGATACAGTGATGGCCATAGGAATTTATCAAATTCTAAAAAAATACGAGAAAATTGATCAGGATGAATTAGCCAAGGTCTTTGCAGAAAATTATAAGTTAGACTGGCATAGGGGATATGGAGGAACCGCACATTCCATTTTGCGAAGTATTGGAGAAGGGAAAGATTGGCGGAAAGCTGCTTCGGAAGCCTTTGATGGGATGGGTTCTATGGGAAATGGCGGTGCAATGCGTGCTGCTCCCATAGGCGCTTATTTTGCAGATGATATGGATAAAGTTTTACATTATGCCAGGGCATCTGCAGAAGTCACACATGCACACATAGAGGGAATCATAGGTGCAATGGCAGTTGCTGCAGCATCCGCATTGCTTTTGAATAAAAAGCTGGGGCGCTATTTTGGAGAGGGAGATGTTTTTTTGCGTGATGTTGCAGATAAACTGCCAGAAAGTGACACAAAATACAAAATATTGTCTGGAGTTCCAATCAAAAAGGAAAGTGATATAGATTTTGTAGTTTCTGTACTTGGAAATGGAATCATGCTGACCGCACAAGATACCGTTCCCTTTTGCCTTTGGTGTGCAGCCTATTATTACTTTTCTGTTGAGGAAGCATTATGGATGGCAGTTTCAGCTTTGGGAGACAGGGATACCATATGCGCTATTGTGGGTGGGATGGTTTCTCTTTATGCAGACGAACTTCCTCAGAAATGGTTACAGTATATGGAGCATCCGGAAGATTCCCAGTTTTTTAATTGGAAAGAAAAATAAAATTGTATGATAATTTATTGACTGTGGATTAAATAAATCAAAGAGAAAGGGGCAATAGAGAGGATGAATCCATATTTTTTACAAAACGATTTAAAATGGACAAGAAAGCCCAAACAGGCAGTTATTACGGGTGATACTGTAGAAATTATTACTGAAGCTGGCACAGATTTATGGCAGCGTACTTATTATGGTTTCAGAAATGATAATGCACCTGTATTGCAAATGACAACAAAAGAAAAGTTCTTTTCATTTGTTGTGAAAACGAAATTTGAGAGCAAATGTCGTTTTGACCAGTGTGGAGTTTGTATGTATCTGGACAGCGAGAACTGGCTCAAGGCATCAATTGAATATGAAAATCATGAATATCAAAGACTTGGAAGTGTTGTCACAAACCTCGGATACTCCGATTGGGCAACAACCGATGTTTCTGCTGACATAAAAACAATGTGGTATCGTTTCAGCCGTAGAGAAAGCGATTATTGTATGGAGTGCAGCCTGGACGGAAGGGTCTATAAGCAAATGCGGATTTGTCATATGTGGGAAGGTGCAGATGAAATTGCCTTTGGTATTTATGCATGCAGTCCAGAACAGTCCTCTTTTAAGGCTGTATTTAGCAATATGGAATTGATGGAATGTCAATGGAAAGAGCATAAATAGATGTGAAAAAGTGCTTATCGTTCTTCTTTCAATTCTATTATAGAACAAAATCAATGATGGTTAAAGTCTTGATATGAGAAGTTTTTTTTAATATAATATGGCCTGTGGTTGAAAGGAGATTTTGAATGAATGAAAAGATAACATTTAGTCCAGGTTCTTTTTTTCATGGGACGAAGGCAGATTTGAAAACAGGAGATTTTTTGATGAAGGGGTTTTTATCCAATTATGCAGACAAGACGGCAAAGTATGTCTATTTTGCAGGTACGTTGGATGCGGCGATATGGGGTGCGGAATTAGCGGTTGGGGAGGGGAGGCAGAGAATCTATGTTGTGGAACCTACAGGTGAGTTTGAAGACGACCCCAACGTGACAGACAAAAAGTTCCCTGGCAATCCCACAAAATCTTATCGTACACAGTCGCCTTTAAAGATTGTTGGCGAGGTGGTTGGCTGGAACGGGCACTCGCCGGAGGTGCTGCAGAATATGAGAGATAACCTGGAACGGTTAAACCGTATGGGGATAGGGGCAATCGAATAGTTTTTTCATTTTTGGAGTGTATTTGCAGGTTGGAACGGCAACTTCTTCCTTCCTGCAAAATGTACCGGAATGAATGCAACGAAGCCTAAAATATTACTTTCCAACAGGAAATTAATTATTTGTCAACATTCAATTTTGCATATATATAAGTATCTTTCCAAATTGGTTTTTCATTTTCATCTTTCCAAAAGTAGACATTTTGTATTAAGTGCGCTTCTCTTTGGAAGCCAAGAACTTCAAGCAATTTCCATGAGTTTCTATTATTAGGGTCACATTCTGCATATATTCGATGGATTCCATCGGAAAATGCTTGCTGAATTAAAGCTGTACAGCTTTCTGCGGCATATCCGTTTCCCCAATAATTCTTATTGAATATATAACCCATTTCCAATGATTCAAACTCTCTTTTACCCATATAAATATTGCCTATCATTTTATGGGAGCTTTTTAATTCAATGGCAATCATTTCATCTGTACTTATACGCCATTTAAGATTTTCTTTTGTTTCATCAAGAGACATTGGCTTATATGGTTCAAATTCAACAACCTTTTTGTCTGATAAATATTCAAATAAGTCATGCAAATCTTCCACTTTATATCTTCGTAAAATCAATCGCTCTGTTTCTGTCAGGATTGTGTTGCTTTTCATATAGTACTCCTTTCTGTTTGGAAAAATCCCATTTGTTAATGGTTTAATTATGTTATTTTCGACCAATTCACAGGAAATCGTTTATTAAGGCATATCTGGCAACTCCATGTGGAAATCAAGATAATATATAAAATTTCAAGGAACAATATAATTCAGAAATAAAATTGTTGTTTCTTAACTTATGTTATTATTTTATCACAAACGTACACATGATTCCACTAAAATAAGAATTTGATTTTCCATATGGTTAATAGATGTGGGTCATACTAGTACTGCTTTATTCACTGGAATTTCCGCAAGGCAGTACTAGCTTTTGTCCGGCATGGCGGGACAAGAAGATGTCTCTATGAATCAGGTTTTAATGAGTGGTAAAATCAGAAAAATCTTGCGTCTTGTTTTTATCCATGCTACAATATTTTAAAGATGTTGGGGTCAAAAGTTCAAAAATCCTCTTACAAGCAAGCTTGCATCGGATTTTAGACCTTTTGACCCTGGTATCATTTAAAGAAAATTATGGCTTGGAAAACGCAAGAGCATTTTAGGAAAAGGTAAAGTCCATCTTGGAAATTGAATAGGAGGAGTTATGATTTCAGAAGAGTTTCGTGCGGCAGTTTCAGATAATAATCGTTTACGTGCAAGAGTTTTGCTGAAAGATTCTTTATTGTCAGACCCTACATTTAAACAATTTGATGAAATGTTATCTTACGTCAAAGATAAAATTCCAGATATTATGCTTCCTTTTGATGGGAAAAATTTAGAAAAGGATTCTTTAAAATGGAATAGAGAACTTATGAATTTGGAACTGGTTAAGCTGGTCAGCAATTTTTCCTGTGAAAGAGTGGACCATCTTAAAGCGGTTATTTCGAAAGTGATAGTGGGAGAGATTCCAAAAAAAACTATGGAAAAAACAGAACAAAGTTCTGAAAATTCTCAAAATTGTAAAAAATCCGGTAATTCTACTTTCAAACCTTCTGAAATGGTATTGGCAGAGGTAAAGAAACGACATCATACACGGGCAATGAGCAAAATGACAAAAGCAGCTTCAGAAGTTTCTGAAATATTGCAGAATACTCAGAAAAGGGGAAAGAAATGGCGGATGGATGATGTGGAAAAAATGGAACGTGCAGCAAAGATGATTTTGGAAGCAGCAAGGGAATTGCAGACATTGTAGGAATCTGTAAGGATAGAATTTTAAGATTCAAATATATCTTAGAGAGTGTTTTAAAATTCCTTTCTGTCAAATGTGCTTTTCACATTGTGGGAGATTTTAAATAAATGAAGGGAGAGCAGTAGGTTATGTTGACTGAATTTTCTTAATGTCTAATATTGACAAATTTCCCCTTTTCAATTTCGGCAAAATCCGCTATAATAGAGAAATCAGAGGCAGACGAGCAAGCACTCCTTAGCTTGGAATCTTGCACACCTTTGGGACAGGCTTAAGAAACTTGGGCTTGTGCCACAGGTGTGTAAACACCAAAGGAAGGAGGATTGGTCTATGATTTTCCTTGAAATCCTTAGCTATATTGTGAGTATCTTGGCAGGCATGGTAACATTAGCCAAAGAGTGTAAATCTTACATACAGCGTCAAAAAGGACGGACAGAAAAAGACCCATCAGCTAGCTTGGCGGCAACTGATGGGTCAAAAGACGATTGTTTAGACAATCGTTAAGTAGTCCCAAAGGGGTGGCAGCAACATCGCCACCCTTTTATGTTTTTATCATAACATGATGAAAAACGAAAGTCAACCAAAATCGAAATAGTTTTTATTGGAACGTAATTTCGATACCCGGATTATGAGAACCTCCGCTTAAATCCCCTCCTGCTAAAAAGCGGGTTACTATAGCGTCTTTTACTTTCACATCTGTATTCTCATTGACATAATCTGCTATTTCATAACAAACTTGGTTTGTCATATCCAACATTCTTTTTTCATCCTCTTTTGTTGAAAAACTTTTTGTTCTGCACACTAAATAGGTTGTATTACCACTTAAATGGCCATAGTCTAATTTTTCTTGTAATATTGCAAACAATTCTGTTCTTATTTCTTGATATAAAGAGTCATCAATATAAGGATTGGCCTCTGGTGAATAGTACTTTCCTTCCATTATGTATCGAGGCATTCCATTGTTTAATACAAGTTTTAACGTTTCAACATTCTTAGTCTGTACTACACCGTCAACTGTCCAAGCGCCGCTTTCGTTTACTGTATAATTGTCTGGTGTCGTAGCAGAAATTAAACAATAACCATTTTCATTGAAGTAGTAGCACTCTGCAATACCATCCTTATTAGGGTCAAGCCATTCCCATTGATTAATTGGATATGTATTATCGTCTTTTTGATAGCGCCATCTTCTTTGGGGGAGAAAATCAAAAGGCAAAGTGGCAGATTCCTTCCTCTCACACCTTGCCAAAACACGGTTCACACCTCTTTGAGTGTTTCCGCACTTTTAAAGGTGCTATGCTTTTCAATTTTCTTATTCATATTCAAGATTTATCTTCCTAATATTAAATTTCAAAACACAAAAAAACATCTGCCAAATGACAGATGTTTTTAGTAGCGGAAGGGAGATTTGAACTCTCGACACCACGGGTATGAACCGTGTGCTCTAGCCAACTGAGCTATTCCGCCACAATGGAGATAGTGGGATTCGAACCCATGACCTCTTGAATGCCATTCAAGCGCTCTCCCAACTGAGCTATACCCCCATGTCAGGTACGAAAAGCATTATAGCACAGATTTTTGGATTTGTGAACCATATTTTTTCTTTTCTAATAATCACACAATATATTTCCTGAAATATCGGGTAGATATATGCAAAATATACAAAAATCTACATGAAAAAAGTTATATCACAAGATAAATCCTTTCTTACGAGAAGAATAACATTATTTTCTGTTTGATGTAAAAAAATATAATTTGCTTATTTGACAAAATCGGTGTAAAATATGAAAATAGCTGATTTTGAATGTTTTTGAGGATTGGGGGAGTACAAAGTATGGGGTAATCCGGTATCAAAGACATCATTGTAAAAAGAGGTACAAATTTTAAGAAAGGATATAAACCATGGAGAAAATAACAAGTTTTACCATCAATCATTTAAAACTGCTTCCTGGGATTTATGTGTCGCGGAAGGATAAGGCAGGAGAGGCCGTGGTCACTACGTTTGACATTCGTATGACACAGCCGAATTATGAACCAGTTATGAATACGGCAGAAGTTCATACGATAGAACATTTAGGAGCAACTTATTTGCGCAATCATAAGGATTATGCAGATCATGTGCTGTATTTTGGACCTATGGGATGCAGAACGGGTTTTTATCTGCTGCTTGCAGGCGACTATGAGTCAAAGGACATTGTACCTTTAATGGTGGATTTGTTTACTTTTATAAGAGATTTTCAGGGGGAGGTGCCAGGTGCATCTGCCAGGGATTGCGGAAATTATCTGGACATGAATCTGCCTATGGCAAAATATCTGGCAGGACATTTCCTTCAGGAAACGCTGTTTGAAATGGATGAGAAGAGGCTGAATTATCCGGAGGATTAAGGAGGAAATGACAGAATGCATGATGATGTTTATCAGATGTATCTGGAAGAAATAAAGCGGATTCCTCCCTGTACGGCTAAGGAGGAGGAAATGCTTTTAGGGCTTGCAAAAAGCGGGGACAAGGCGGCGCGGGAGAGACTTCTGGAGGGGATGCTTCATTATGTGGTAAAGCTGGCAGGTGGATTCAGAAACCAGGGACTGCCAGCAGGAGATTTGGTTCAGGAGGCCAACATGGCACTTTTACTGGCGCTGGATCAATATGAAAGCGGGAATTTTCGGGAACAGGTAAAGGATCTGGTAGAAGAAAATCTAAATGCAGCCATTGAGATGCAGAAAAAGGAAAAACAGACAGAGGAAGAGATGGTTGCCCGGGTAAATGTGCTGAAGGATATTTCCGGAATGATGGCAGAGGAGCTGGGCCGGGAGGCCACGGTGGAAGAGCTGGCAGAGAAAATGAAGATGACAGTGGATGAGATTAAGGCGATCATGAAGCTGACTTTAGATGCCATGAGTGTCAGCCCAGATGCTGAGATTTAAACCAAGAGAGGGGAAAAGATCATGTTTCCATATAAGTTTGGATTTATCGGGGCCGGTAATATGGGATTTGCCATTATGAAAGGTTTGGTTCAGTCTTTTCAGCCGGAAGACATTATTTTTTATGAAAAAAATGAACAGAGGGCAGAAGATGTAGCGGCTGCGATTGGGGCCAAAAAGGCAGACAGTGGTTTTGCCTGTGCGGATTCTTCCTGGTTTGTAGTTCTGGCGGTAAAGCCGCAGCAACTGGGGGCAGCTGTAAAAGAAATCCGTAATGGAATTACTGGAAAACAGGTTTTGATTTCCATTGCTCCGGGAGTGACCATGGAAGATTTAAAGGAATATTTTGGACAAGACTGCCGGGTGGTTCGGGCTATGCCTAATACACCTGCACTGGTTGGGGAAGGTATGACCGGGGTTTGTTATGACCCGGAACGATTCTCAAAAGAGGAGCAGGAGTGCATCAAAGATTTTTTTGGATCCTTTGGGAAAATGGTATTGGTGGATGAGAAACTTATCAATGCAGTGGTATGTGTCAGCGGCAGTTCCCCTGCTTATGTGTATCTTTTTTTGGAGGCTCTGGCAGACAGCGGGGTAAAGTATGGGCTTCCGCGGAAGATGGCGTATGAGATGGCTGCCCAGGCAGTGCTTGGAAGCGCTAAGATGCTTCTGGAAACCGGACAGCATCCAGGCGCTTTGAAGGATCAGGTCTGTTCACCTGGAGGAACCACGATTGAGGCAGTAGCTGCTTTGGAGGAAAACGGATTTCGCAATGCAGTGATGAAGGGCTGTGACGCTTGTTATGCAAAGTGTGAGAATATCCGATAGAAGAAGATAGCATGAAAGATCAAAACAACGAAAGAAAGAACAAACAAAAATCAAAACGACGAAAGAGGGAACAAACAAAACAGGAAAGGTTGGGATAACGATGGAAACCGGGGATTTAAAGAAGAGGGCTGCAATACAGCCTGTAATTCGGCTGAACCGTAAACTGAAATTTACAGGAACTATTTTAAAGATCTACGAGGACACTGTGATAGCCAATGGCCATGAGGCTCATTGGGATTTTATTCATCACGACGGGGCTGCGGCTGTGGTGCCGGTTACAGCGGAGGGGAAGATTCTCATGGTACGCCAGTTTCGCAATGCCCTGGACCGGGAGACTTTAGAGATTCCAGCAGGCAAGCTGGATGATCCCAAAGAGCCAAAGATTGAATGCGCTTACCGGGAGCTGGAGGAGGAAACCGGTTTTCGGTGCGATAAGCTGGAATATCTGATGAGTCTTAATACTACCGTGGCTTTTTGCGATGAAGCCATTGACATATTTGTGGCCAGAAATCTGATTCCTTCTCATCAGCATTTAGATGAAGATGAAGAAATCTATGTGGAAGAATGGTCTGTGGAGGATTTACAAAAGCTGATTTATTCCGGAAAAATGACAGATGCTAAGACCGTGGCTGCAATTATGGCCTATGCTCAAAAATATTGCTAGATTTTAATTTTCGCTTCACTTAGACAGAAGCACAAGTACAAAAAACAAAATGTCATAGGACGGTTTGTCTTTGCGTAGACTGATAAAAAACGGTAGTCAAATATGAGAAGGAAAAATCAGGGGATTTATCTGCTGTTTTGGATCAGCGCAGGGATAGTTTTAGCCACGATTGGCGCCAATCGGGTATTTGCTTCCGGGTTGGTGGACTATCGTTTGCTTTATCAGTATTTACTGGAAGGTTGGCAGAGCATGGCTGCAAGAGACTGGAAGTGTGTACTTCGGGTGTTGTCAGTACGTTTTTTTCAGACAGCTGTGGTGGAGCTGATTTGCAGGAGCCGCCTTCACCGGATTTTGCTCCCGCTGCTTCTTGTATGGGCTGGCTGCAGCCTTGGCTTTGCTTTGGTTCTTATGACCTGGTATCAGGGTGTTTTTGGACTGGTTGTCTTTCTTGTGTCGAATTTTCCCCATCAGTTGTTTTATGGGACCGCATGGGGAATTTTGATTTTTAAATGTCTGTCTGGATATGAGGTGCGCAGACGAATGTTTTGGGGGGCTGTGGCAGCTTTTTTGCTGTTTGGAATTTTGGCGGAGGTCCATGTAAATGGACGTTTGATTTCTTTTTTATTTTCATAATGGCAGGATATATACATATTTTCTTATTTTTGTGCTCAATAAGCCAAATCCCATGTTTGTATGAGCAATTGGCGGATGCTGGAAGGTATTTGTGTAAAATCACAAATGTGGGTCAAGTTAAGAGTTTGCAGTAGGGTAGTTGGCTTTGAAAATGACAAAATGAGAAGATGGAACAAATTGGATTTCTTAAAAAACAGGATATCATATAGGGAATGGATAGGTTAAAAAATATCGAAAAAAGGGGGATCGGGATATGTTGACAGAAATAGACGGATTCATACATTACTTGGAAAATGTGAAAGAAGCATCAAAAAATACAGTGCTTTCTTACAGGCGTGATTTGGAACAGATGGCAGAATATATGGAGAAACAGGGGATTACAGATCTTGCCAGAGTGACTCGTACCAGTCTTAACTCTTATTTTTTATATTTAGAATCCCAGGGGAAAGCAGCGTCAACCATATCCCGGATTACAGCGTCAGTAAAAGCGTTTTTTCATTATCAGGTAAAAGAGGAAAAACTTCGGAAGGACCCTTCGGAGCTTTTGAAGGCGCCTAGAGTAGAGAAAAAAGCACCAGCTATTTTAACGGTGGAAGAAGTGGAGCGTTTTTTAAATCAGCCCAAGGGAGAGAATCCCAAGGAGCTTAGGGACAAGGCTATGTTGGAGCTTTTGTATGCAACCGGCATTCGGGTGTCAGAACTGATCGGCCTTCAGATGGGAGATTTGAATCTTCAGGTTGGATATATTACTTGCAGAGACGGTCAGAAAGAGAGAGCAGTTCCATTTGGAAAGGCAGCGAAACATGCTTTGAAGAACTATCTGGATCAGGCCAGAAGTTTTCTGGTACAGGGGGAAGATTCTTCCTGGCTTTTTACCAACTGTAAAGGAATGCCTATGTCTCGTCAGGGATTTTGGAAGATTGTAAAGCATTATGGGGAGATGGCTGGGATTCACACGGATATTACTCCTCATGTGCTGCGTCATTCGTTTGCGGTCCATCTGATTCGGGGAGGAGCAGATTTACAGGCTGTAAGCACTTTAATGGGCCATGCAGGAATAGCCTCAACACAGATGTACAAAGACTATCTTTTACAGGAAACGCCGTGTTAGAGCGTGTTTGAAAATTTCGACACGTTTTAGAAGGGAAATTTTTATTTATATGGGAAAAATGTTATACATAGCCGAAAAACCAAGCGTTGCCCAGCAGTTTGCAGCGGCGCTGAAGATTTCAGGAAAGAGAGCAGACGGATACATTGAGTCTGCGGATACCATTGTGACCTGGTGCGTGGGGCATCTGATTACAATGAGTTATCCTGAGGCTTATGATCCGGGGCTGAAAAGGTGGAGTCTTCACACCCTGCCTTTTTTGCCAAAGGAATTTAAGTACCAGGTAATTGAAAATGTATCAAAACAGTTTAAGACTGTGAAAACTTTGCTGAACCGACCAGATGTGGACCAGATTTATATTTGTACCGACTCTGGACGGGAAGGAGAGTATATTTATCGTCTGGTAGACCAGATGGCTAAGGTAAAAGGGAAAACCCGCAAAAGAGTGTGGATCGATTCACAGACAGAAGAAGAAATTCTTCGGGGAATCCAGAATGCAAAAGACTGGAAAGATTATGACAATTTGGCGGCTTCTGCTTATTTAAGAGCAAAAGAGGATTATCTTATGGGAATTAATTTTTCCCGTCTTCTGACGCTAAAATATGGACCAGCCATCTCCTCTTATATGAAGACAGAGCGGACGGTATTGTCTGTAGGGCGGGTGATGACCTGCGTGTTGGGAATGGTGGTGCGGAGAGAGCGGGAAATCCGCCAGTTTGTGAAAACGCCATTTTACCGGCTGGTAGGTGATTTTGAATCTGGCGGACTGCATTTTGAGGGAGAATGGAGAAGCGCAGAAGGGTCTCGCTATTTTCAGTCCCCATATCTTTATAAGGACAATGGCTTTAAGGAACGAAAGTATCCAGAAGAGCTGATTGAGATTTTAAAGAAGAATCAACCATTGATGGCAGTTCTTTTAAAGATTGAAAAGAAAAAGGAGACCAAGAATCCGCCGCTTCTCTACAATCTGGCAGAACTTCAGAATGATTGTTCCAAAATGTTTAAAATCAGTCCGGATCAGACCTTGCAGATTGTACAGGAATTGTATGAGAAAAAACTGGTGACGTATCCCAGGACAGATGCTCGTGTGTTATCTACGGCAGCAGCAAAGGAGATTCATAAAAACATCGGCGGTTTACAAAATTATTCGCCCGTAAAGAATTTTGCAGCAGAAATTTTGACAAAGGGCGCCTACAAAAATCTTGCAAAAACCAGGTATGTGAATGATAAACAGATTACAGATCACTATGCGATTGTGCCTACGGGTCAGGGATTTGGGGCGATGAAAAGCCTTTCTCTCTTGGCTGTAAAGGTGTATGAACTGATTACAAGACGTTTTTTGAGTATTTTTTATCCTGCAGCCATTTATCAGAAGTATACCCTTGAGATGGAGGTAGACCGGGAACACTTTTTTGCCGGATTCCGGGTGTTGAAGGATTTGGGATATTTGAAGGTGGCGCAGGTGGAAGGGGCCAAAAAGGCAGCAGATTCAGAAACAAAGCCAGGAGAAGGGAAGGAATCCAAAAAATCTGAGGAGAGTCAGGAGAAAGAGGATTCTGAGATGAACCGTAAAAATCAGGAAAATCCTGCGTTTATAGCCATGTTGGAGACCTTGAAAAAGGGAATGAAGCTTCCAGTCGGGGATTTGACGATCAAAGAAGGGGAGACTTCCCCGCCAAAGCGTTATTCTTCTGGTTCCATGATTCTTGCGATGGAGAATGCAGGACAGTTGATTGAGGACGAAGAGTTGCGTGCTCAGATTAAGGGAAGCGGAATCGGTACCAGCGCTACCCGCGCGGAGATTTTGAAAAAGCTTGTAAACATTCAATATTTGGCTTTAAACGGAAAGACCCAGGTGATTACTCCCACCCTTTTGGGGGAGCTGGTGTTTGATGTGGTCAATGCTTCCATCCGCCAACTTCTCAACCCGGAATTGACCGCCAGCTGGGAGAAAGGACTGACCTATGTGGCAGAAGGAACCATTACCCCGGAAGAGTATATGAAAAAGCTGGAACATTTTGTGGCTGGCCGGACATACGGCGTTCTGAAATTGAATAATGAGCATCAGCTTCGGGAATATTTTGAAACAGCAGGAAAGAACTATCAAAAACAGGCAGCAAAGGCAGGAGGAAAGAGTGGGAAAACTCGATGAAGTTTTCCCGATCTATTTATGCCTTGGAAAGGAATAATAAAAATATGAAAAAAAATGAGATGAAAATTACCGAATTGTACAGTTTGGAGCACACTATGGCCAGAGCTTTGCTGGAAAAGTATGAGTATCCCTGGGAGGCATTGGAGCATATTGGGGAGTTTGTAAAAGAATTAGGGGCGTCTTTGTCAAATAAGGAGTATGTAAATCCGGCAGAAGGAATCTGGATTCATAAATCTGCTAAGGTGGCTCCAACAGCTGGAATTATTGGTCCAGTTATTATTGGACCGGAGGCAGAGATTCGCCATTGTGCCTTTATCCGAGGCAAAGTGTTGATCGGTGCAGGTGCTGTGGTGGGAAATTCCACAGAGCTGAAAAATGTGATTCTTTTTGATAAGGTTCAGGTTCCCCATTATAATTATGTGGGAGATTCAATTTTGGGATATAAGGCTCATATGGGTGCTGGATCGATTACGTCCAATGTGAAATCTGACAAACAGCTGGTGAAAGTCCACGGAGAAGACGGAGATATTGAAACCGGCATGAAAAAGTTTGGTGCAATGATTGGAGATGAGGTGGAAGTGGGATGTGGGTCTGTGCTGAATCCGGGAACGGTGATTGGAAAGGGCAGTAACATTTATCCTTTGTCCAGTGTCCGGGTTTGTGTGGATGCAAATTCCATTTATAAAAAAGAGGGAGAGGTTGCAGAAAAGAGGTAGAAAAGAGATCTCATAAATGGGATTTTGGCCAGATGAAGTATTCTATTGTATGCTTCGTATGCTTCGGAAAGAGCAGGGAACTTTTGAAGTTTCTCTTTCCGAAGTTTTTTGTAATGGTGTATACCGTGTACTGGGGCAGCGCTCTGTGGCTGTTAGCGGGTTCCGAATATGCGGTCGCCAGCATCCCCAAGGCCCGGACAGATATAGGCATTCTCGTTCAGGCACCGATCCAGATGGCCAATATAAAGCTGAATATCTGGATGGGCTTTCATAAGCCGTTCCACGCCTTCCGGTGCAGCGATGATGCACATAAATTTAATATTCTTCCCGCCGTGTTTTTTGATAAAATCAACGGCTGCCACTGCGGAACCGCCTGTAGCCAGCATTGGGTCTGTGGCAACAATGGTCCGAAGCTCAATGGGGGTAGGAAGTTTACAGTAATACTCATGAGGTTCATGGGTCTCTTCATCCCGGTACAAGCCAATATGGCCCACTTTGGCGCTGGGAACCAGAGCAAGGATTCCATTGACCATACCCAGTCCAGCGCGGAGAATGGGAACAACGGCAAGCTTTTTGCCGGCAATCATAGGAGTCATACATTTTTCAATGGGAGTTTCTACCGGAACATCTTCCAGGGGAAGATCGCGGAGCGCTTCATAGCCCATTAACATGGCAATCTCTTCAATCAGAGAACGAAATTCATTGGTACCAGTGCGCTGGTCTCGGAGAATTGAGATCTTGTGCTGAATGAGGGGGTGTTTGATAATGATCACATTTTCCATAATCGTCATCCTTTCTTGTCAGTGGACAGGAATTATTCCTTTGTCATATTGTGTCATCTTGTCTGGTCCTATTATACATGGTTCTGGCGGGATTGTCATTTGATTTTTTTAGAAAAATAAAAGAAGAACAGAGAGAAGTATTTGGGAAAACAAGGGATTTTGAAAAAATGGGGAAAAAAGGGAGGAGCCGACAACTACTGCGATAGCTGCCGGCGATTATGAAAAAAATTTTATCTGAATGTCATTGGTTGATGATGTTATTATACGTTGGATATATGAAGGAAGTTTAGCATAAATGTAGATGTTCTGTGAACAATTGTAAACAAAGAATGAACGGAAATTGGAAGTAAATGGGAGAAGAGTTACATTTTTGGAATTTTTAGGAACATGATATAAAATATGTAATGATTGTTGTTGTGACAATAAAATTGACAGAAAGAGGGCAGGAGCAATGAAAAAAAGAGAGCGTTTACCACAGATTCCACTAACCGATTCACAGAAAGCGAAGCTTAACCAGGAGATAAAGGCGTTTTATCTGGACCAGCGGGGAGAAGAGATTGGGATGATTGAACAGATGCAGTTATTAGAACTGTTTCAGGAAAGGATGGCGCCGATTATTTACAATAAGGCTTTGGAAGATGCAAAAAGGTGGTTCATGCAGATGATGGATAATTTAGATTCGGATTATTATTCATTATATAAAAATGAGTCTTGAAAAATTCATGGTTCGATGCCATTCCGTTAAAAGGCGCAGATTGTTTTAACGCTTTAACAGGAATGGCATTGGTTTTTTATTTTCGCGAGCTATACGGGTTAAATACTCCACAGCTTGTAGCGGAGCATTTGACTACCCTGGTGTGTGTTCTTTCATAAGAAGAACCTGGTTTTCTACCCGTTTTTGTATTTGAGCGAAAAAGGATTCTGGTTCCAGGACTTTTATTACTGGCCCAAAAGAGAGAACCTGAATCAAAAGCTCGGTTTCCCACCGTTTGTCATAGTAGATGGTGCAGCGATAGGAGCCGGATTTGTTCAGCCTCTCTACTTTTTTCTGATAACAGGAAAAGTGAAGCATGGTCCGTTCCAGAGCGTTTCGCTCAGTAGTGATTTCCAGTACCAATGGATTGTTACAGAGAGAATGGTCTAAAAGTTGGTCTACATCAACCGAGGGAAAGGGGATGGGATCAGCTTTGTGTATGGATAAAATTCGGGCTACATTTAATACGTCTATGCGTTTTCGACCTTTTTGGCTGGCGGTTATGCCATAAAGGCGAAATTTACCGTCTCTTTGCCCATATTCCAGACGGCATGGGAACCAAGGACGGGTTAGTATGTTGCCTTTTCGTGAAAGATAGGACACGGATAAGGTGCAATGTGTGGTGATTGCCTCTAAGATGGTGTGCATATGTTCTCGGTACATGACAGAGGAAAAGGGGTCATGATCTCCGTATTGATCAAAAAGGCAAAAGTCGGATGTGCGGTAGAGAGGAGGAATATTGGAAAGTAATTCTTCCAGTTCTTTTAACTGCATATCCGTGAAAAACAATGGAAACCGGGAGTCGGACATTAACCCTTTTATCCAGGATTTTTGAAGACCAGTAAGGGGTCTGGGGAAAAGGGGATTTTTTAAAACAGAGGAGTAAAGGTCAGAGGCTGGGGGATTTTGACTGAAAAAGGGCCAATCTCCCTGAATCAGCCGGGGAACAATAGCTAGAACGCTTTCGTCATAGCCATGTTCCCGTGCCAGCTCCTCTATCTGGCGACGGGTGAGCGGGTGCTGGGCAGCTTCCTCAAGAATCTGTGCCACTACCTGATAATAACAGGTATAAAGCTCTGAAAACAAGGAAAAATCAGGCGGAGTAGAGGGTTTTTGCTTCCCAACCGGTTCTTTTAAAGGGATGGTTTGATCTTTGGGAGGATTCCAGTTACATTGAAAATTATCTTTGGTGAGGGATGGATGGATATTGCCCTTGGGAAATGGGGTATTGGGGATTGTTTGTAACAATGGATTTTTACAGTAAAAGGACTCCATCCGTCTCATATCGTTTCGGAAACGTTTTTCCACTGCAGCGTTGGAACAGTAAAAAGAGCGGATTCTTCCAGTGAAGCTTTTTATCCAGGGAAGGATTTCCGTGGCATCTGCACAAAGACGGGTGTATTGGTACAGCCCTGGTTCCAATCGTTTTAAGCAGCCGCCCCGTCCTTCTCTTTCCAGGCGGTCAAGAATATAATTTTCTTCTGTCTCATTTAGAGAGATTTCTGCACATACGGTTTCCAGTTCGTTTTTTTTCTGGTTTTCAAAGGATACGCCCCAAACATGACGAAATCGATGGTGAAAAAAGTTCATGCAGGCATCGTATTGATGGTCTGTTTCCAGAAGCTTCACACTTTGTATGGAGTCAAGGCGGAAGGAGGAGAGACGGCGTGATTTTTCCTGCCAAACACACACATACCTTCGGCCGGTTTGGGTGCTGGTGAGAATTTTCAGTGGAAGGACCGTCAAAGTATTTGTGTGACGTCCCTTTGTGCTTTTTACCACAATCTGTATTTGATGTTTTTGCTCCATTGCCTGTAAAACAGGGAGGAGAATTTCATCTTCTAATGTGTGAATCAGATAATCGTTTCGAAAACGGAAAAAATCATTTTTCTTGTTCCAATAGTCTAAAATGGTGCTTCCAATGAATCCAAAGGGAGCAGCGCCCTGAAAGAAGCTGACTGCCAGCCATAAGGCAGGGAACAGATTTGGATGAGTGGGGGAAAGGGGGCGGACTCTGGCATACAAGTATTGCTTTCCCTCTTTTTTATGTGTAACCAGTCCTTCTTTTTGATATTGAGCCAGCTTGCGGCGGATGGTTTGGGTGTCAAAAAGCTGGTGGTATTGTTCCTGAAGCTGGTCTGCAATGACTTCCAGGCTTCTTGGCCTGCCGTCGGCAAGAAGGTCCGACAGAAAAAAGTGCAGGGAAATGTCATTGTCTGTAAAGGTTTTTGATTTCCAGGCATGGTACAGGGGATTTACAGCCATGCGGCTGGAATCCAGGGTGAGAAATACGGACTTTTTATGGCCGTTTTGGTCTGTGCGTATGTAGTCAAAGAACCAGCTTTCTATGCGGCGGCGATGGTTGTCATAGGTTCTGGCGCTTTTTTCCCGGAAATCTTCCCGGGTCTTGAATCCATAAACATAGAAGTCCCGGACATAGGAGCGAATTTTTTCAAATCGTTGAATCAGTTCTTTGTATTCGGACATGAGTTTTTTCCTTTCATTAAAATTAGTATACAAAAAAGTTGCCATAAAAACAATCATAAACTGCGCAGTGTTTTTGAAATGAATATTTTTTTCTTATGTGATAGGATAATAACACCGAAAAGGTGATGGTTCCGGCTAACAGTTGTGGCGTTTGAACCAGACGGTGCCGTTGCTTTGCAGTACGGTATGCCGCCGGAAGCATGGGTATGACGTTCCGTTTGGGACTGAAAATCGTCAAATGACTTGATTTACGTGGGTTCGAATCCCACCGGTGAAAACCGTTGCTTAGTGGCCAAAAGCGATCAACAAACACCTTAAAAGTGTTCCATGAAGAGGAAGTATGGGGTCCGCCAGTATATCCGGTTTTCCTTATGGGAGAAGGATGTGCAGCAGAAAGCTTGCCTGTGCGATCAGCGCGTGGAAAAATCAGATTTTGTCCCATGACCTGGAAAAGGGTGGGTAATCTGGCTGTGAAAATCGTTGCCCTTTTGTGTGATGTGATTTGACATAATGTGTCATGGCATGATTGAGCTGTATTTTGTGCCATGCCATGGTGTACATGGACATTTATACTGTGGCGCATAGATTTCAATGACAGAGAAAACTTTCTGAAACAGGGAGCCGGACAGGAAATGATTTTGCCAACCGATGGCCCGCAACGTTTTCTGCGGTGGATTCCAATGTTCCATTTAACCAGGAATGAAGGATGCAAGGCGTATCTTGGGAATGATAAATTGTGGGAAATGATTCAACGAGGAGGAAGAACATGAAGTATCAGATCAACCAAAATCAGTGTGGATTTTTGTTAAAGGCAGGATGCTTTGTAAAGACTCTTTACAGCGGAACCTACCGTTATATGAAAGCTTTGGGGTATGAGATTGTGGTGGAAGATATGGAAGGGATGGTGGAGTTTGACAGGGTTCCTAAGGAGATTTTATTTGAGAAGGATAAGGCGTTTGAAGAAAAAGTACTTCATGTAGTAATTCCGGAAGGTCATATTGGGATTTTAAAAGAGAATGGGGTTGCCAGAACGATTTTAACGGAAAACGAATATTTGTACTGGAATGTATGGAACCGGTATGGTGTGGAAATATTGGATATGAGGGTGCCGGAGATGGCTGGTCAGGTAAACAAAGCTTATCTGGCACAGATTCCCCTGAAATATTACAAAAAAATCGAGATACAGCCAGGAGAACTGGGGATATTGTACTATGATAATCAGGTGGAGAAGGAGCTGAAAACAGGCACTTACTATTATTGGGTTTATTCCAAAGATGTGCTGTGCAGGATTGTGGATTTAAAAATACGGCCTTTGGAGATTTCTGGACAGGAGATATTGACCGCAGACCGAATTGGCGTTAGAATTAACTTGATGTGTACATACAAGGTGGTGGAGCCAAGAACCATGATTGAGACCATCAAGAATCTGGAAAACCAGGTTTATGCCTATGTGCAACTGGTGATTCGGGAGTATGTGGGGAGGTATCGTCTGGATGAGCTTTTACAGCAAAAGGAGGAGATTTCTCAATTTATTTTCAAGCGGCTGAAGGAGGTTCAGGCAGATTATTGTATTGAATTTCACAGTGCTGGAATCAAGGACATTATTTTGCCGGGAGAGATTCGGGATATTATGAATACGGTGCTGGTGGCAGAGAAGAAAGCACAGGCCAACGTGATTACCAGAAGGGAAGAGGTGGCTTCCACCCGATCTTTATTGAACACAGCCAAACTGATGGATGAGAACAAAACTTTGTATAAACTAAAAGAGATGGAGTGTCTGGAGAGAATTTGCGCCCAGGTGGGAAATATTCAGGTGGGTGGCGGAGCGCTGTTGGAACAGCTGCAGGCGCTGGTAAGATAAGGAATGAATGTTGTTCTAGTTTTTGGCAGATTGGGAGAAAGGAAGGAAAATGGAAGGAAACGTTAAAAAATTATACTCGTGGAATGTCAATGGTCTGCGGGCCTGTATGAATAAAGGTTTTATGGATTTTTTGACAAGGGAGGAACCGGATGTGCTGTGTATTCAGGAGACGAAGATGCAGCCAGAGCAGGCGGATTTTACATTTCCAGGATATAAGGTTTACTGGAATAGCGCGGTGAAGAAGGGATATTCCGGGACAGCGGTGCTGACCAAGGAGGAACCAGAAGATGTTTTCTGTGATCTTGGACTGAACCGCCACAACACGGAAGGCCGCACATTGACTCTGAAATATCCGGAGTATTATTTGGTTAATGTTTATGTTCCCAATGCACAAAATGAACTGGCTCGGATTGATTACCGAATGGAGTGGGAGGATGATTTTCGCGCTTATCTGGAAGGATTGAAGAAGAAAAAGCCAGTGATTGTGACTGGTGATTTTAATGTGGCCAAGGAGGAAATCGATCTGAAGAATCCGAAAGCCAACCGGGGGAACGCAGGATTTTCGGATGAGGAGCGGGGGAAGATGCGGGAACTTCTGGCATCTGGATTTGTGGATTCTTTCCGGTATTTGTATCCAGATAAGACAGATGCATTTAGCTGGTGGTCTTACCGTTTTCGGGCAAGAGAGCGGAATGCCGGCTGGCGAATTGATTACTTTCTGGTATCCTTAGGGTATGAGGAGCATATTGCTGACAGCCTGATTTTGGCAAAACAGACGGGAAGCGATCACTGTCCGATTGGGTTGATTTTAAAGTGAGGGGAAACTGTTACAAAAGGGGTGACAGTTTGATTTTTCTGTTGCGATTATTTTAATAGCATAGTAAAATGATTGTTGGAATCTTGCATTTCAATAATAAAGGCCTAAAAGGGAAGTGGCTGAACTTTGTAATAGAAGTTGTCGCATTTTTTATGCGTGAGTAGAAATTATGCGTAAGTAGAAATTGAAAAACCGGATGAAATCTTAAACAAAGATTCTCTCCGGTTTTTCTGTCATATGATTGAAAAAGTCAATTTCAAGTTTCTCTATTCTTTATCATGAATCTCCCCATGCAACATCTGTAAGGATTTGATTTCTCCATTTCCATGGGTCTTCACATAATGAATCCCGCTGGCAGTTGCTCTGGCGGCGGCGATGGTAGTCATGTAAGGTACTTTTGCTTTGATTGCCGCCTTTCTTAAATAACTGTCATCGTGGAAGCTTTCTTTTCCAGATGGAGAGTTGACAATCAGCTGAATATCTCCGTTAGTAATCATATCCAGAATGTTAGGACGTCCCTCATAGAGTTTTTTCACTTTTTTTGCAGGAATGCCTGCTTCATGGATTAAATCATAAGTAGTGCCAGTAGCCAGGATCGTAAAGCCGTCCTGGGAGAAGCTTTTGGCCACTTCAACTACCTCTGGTTTATCATTACGGTTGACAGAAATCAGCACGGTGCCTTCCAGGGGGAGACGGGACTGGGTGGCTTCCTGAGCTTTGTAAAATGCCTCGCCAAAGGAGGGAGAAAGTCCCAATACTTCACCAGTGGAGCGCATTTCCGGACCTAAAACCGGGTCCACCTCCTGGAACATATTAAAGGGGAATACCGCTTCTTTGACACCATAGTTGGGGATCTCCTGCTCTTTTAGTTCCGGTACAGGAGAGGGGCGTCCGGTCAGCTCGGAAGTGATAATATCTGTGGCAAGAGGCACCATTCGAATGTTGCACACCTTGGATACCAGCGGCACAGTCCGGGATGCCCGCGGGTTAGCTTCCAGCACAAAGACCTTGCCATTTTCAATGGCATACTGCATGTTCATCAGTCCTTTTACATGCATTTCCTCTGCAATCCGGCGGGTGTATTCCTTGATCTGGTTTACATTTTCCAAAGAAATGTGAACCGACGGAAGGATACAAGCTGAGTCGCCGGAATGTACGCCGGCCAGCTCAATATGCTCCATGACTGCCGGGACAAAGGCATGAGTGCCGTCGCTGATGGCATCTGCTTCACATTCCATAGCATGATTCAAAAACCGGTCAATGAGAATGGGACGGTCCGGGGTTACGCCTACTGCAGCCTGCATGTAGCCGGTCATGCTTTCGTTGTCATAAACCACCTCCATGCCTCTGCCACCCAGCACATAGGAAGGCCGGACCATCACCGGATAGCCAATCTTTTGGGCAATGGTAAGGGCTTCTTCTACTGTAGTGGCCATCCCAGATTCCGGCATGGGAATCTCAAGCTTTTCCATCATGGCCCGGAATAAATCCCGGTCTTCTGCCAGATCAATCACAGAGGGAGAGGTACCTAAAATTCTCACACCGTTTTTCTCCAGATCTGCAGCCAGATTTAAAGGAGTCTGTCCTCCGAATTGGGCAATTACTCCCAGGGGCTTTTCTTTTTTATAAATGCTTAACACATCTTCCAAAGTCAGAGGTTCAAAGTACAGCTTGTCAGAGGTATCATAATCCGTGGATACGGTTTCTGGGTTGCAGTTGACAATGATCGTCTCAAAGCCCAGATTTTTGAGGGCAAGGGAGGCATGAACACAGCAATAGTCAAATTCAATACCCTGACCGATTCGATTGGGACCGCCGCCTAAAATCATAACTTTTGGCCGGTCTGTGTTTACCGGATTTTTATCCGGGGCATTGTAAGTAGAATAATAGTAGGCGCTGTCTTTGGTGCCGCTGACATGAACGCCTTCCCAGGCTTCTTCCACACCCAGCTGTGTCCGGCGGTCGCGGATGGCATCCTCCGGGATTTCCAGAAGCTGACTTAAATATTTGTCAGAGAATCCGTCTTTTTTGGCAGCAGTCAACAACTCGTCAGAGGGAAGACTGCCCTTGAAGGAAAGAAGGGATTCTTCTTCCTCTACCAGCTCTTTCATCTGCTGGATGAACCAGGTTTTTACCTTGGTAATCTCATGAATTTCTTCCACAGACGCTCCTTTGCGAAGGGCTTCATACATAATAAAATGGCGTTCGCTGGAAGGAGTGATCAGCATGTGAAGAAGCTGGTCCTTGGTTTTGGTGTCAAAATCTTTGCCGTGGCCCAAACCATAACGTCCAATCTCCAGACTGCGGATTGCCTTTTGGAAAGCTTCTTTGTAGGTCTTTCCAATGCTCATAACCTCTCCCACAGCCCGCATTTGGGTTCCCAGTTTGTCCTCCACTCCTTTGAATTTTTCAAAAGCCCACCGGGCAAATTTGATCACCACATAGTCACCGTCTGGAACGTACTTGTCCAGAGTGCCGTATTTGCCGCAGGGAATATCTTTTAAGGTCAGCCCTGTGGCCAGCATGGCAGAGACCAAAGCAATGGGGAAGCCAGTAGCTTTGGAGGCCAGAGCAGATGAACGGGAGGTTCGGGGGTTAATCTCAATGACCACAATCCGGTCAGAAACCGGGTCATGGGCAAACTGAACGTTGGTGCCTCCGATGACCTGAACCGATTCTACAATCCGGTATGCCTGTTCCTGAAGCCGTCGCTGGCATTCTTCTGAGATGGTCAGCATAGGTGCGGAGCAGAATGAATCACCAGTATGGACCCCAAGAGGGTCTATGTTTTCAATAAAACACACCGTAATCATGTTGTTATCTTTATCCCGGACCACTTCCAGTTCCAGCTCTTCCCAACCTAAGATAGACTCTTCCACAAGAACCTGGCCAACCAGACTTGCCTGCAGTCCGCGGGCGCAGACGGTTTTTAATTCTTCCCGGTTGTAAACCAGACCGCCGCCTGCACCTCCCATGGTGTAAGCAGGACGAAGGACCACCGGATAACCAAGGCTGTCTGCAATGGAAAGGGCTTCTTCCACCGTATAAGCTACCTGACTGCGGGCCATCTCAATACCCAGGGCATTCATGGCTTTTTTAAATTCAATCCGGTCTTCTCCTCGCTCAATAGCATCTACCTGAACTCCGATTACCTTTACATTATATTTATCCAGAATCCCTTCCTTATAAAGCTCAGAACACAGATTCAGTCCGGACTGGCCGCCCAGGTTGGGAAGCAGTGCGTCCGGACGTTCTTTAGCAATAATCTGTTCCAGCCTCTGCACGTTCAGAGGTTCAATATACGTTACATCGGCCGTCTCAGGGTCTGTCATAATGGTGGCAGGGTTGGAGTTGACCAGAACAATTTCATAACCCAGTTTTTTCAGTGCTTTACATGCCTGGGTACCAGAATAGTCAAATTCACACGCCTGCCCAATAATAATAGGCCCGGAGCCGATGATGAGAACTTTGTGGATGTCAGTTCGCTGCGGCATAATAAAATCCTCCTTGTCCTGTATGTGTATTCTGTATTTTACCAAACTTAAACTCTCTTACATTATATAGGAAAATGAAAATATGGCAAGGAGTTTTTTCGCGTAAATTGACTGGGAAGGAATTATACCAAATCATCCAGAGAGGCAAAGCGGTACCCCATTTCCTCCCATTTCCCTAAAAGCTCATCTAAAATCTGCCCATTTGTTTTGGATGTACTATGTAATAAAACAATGGCTCCGGGATGGATGCGTCCGGTAAGTTTTTGAAATGCCTCTTCTTTGGAGGGCTGTTTGTCTTCATACCAATCTACATAGGCAAGACTCCAGAAAAAGGTGTGATAGCCCATTTCTTTTGCCATGGCCAGATTTGCCTCGCTGTATTTTCCCTGAGGCGGGCGGTAGTATTTTTTCATGGTCTGTCCTGTGGTCTGTTGGAACAGAGTTTCCAGATCAGACAGCTCTTTTTCAAAGCTTTCTTTGGTGGAAATTTTGGACATGTCCGGGTGATGAAAGGTATGATTGCCTACATTGTGACCTTCTGCTACCATCCGTTTTACCAGGTCCGGACTGGTATTTAGATAGTTGCCTACCAAAAAAAAGGTGGCAGGAGCATTGTGTTTTTTCAGGGCATCCAAAATGGCAGGGGTGTTGCCGTTTTCATAGCCAGCGTCAAAAGTCAGATAGATGACTTTTTCTTCTGTCTCACCATTGTAGTGGGCATTAAACTGTCCTAAGTAGTCTGAGGTGGCATTGCCCACGGGAGGTTTGCCTTCCTGTTGAAAACTCAGTCCCCAGTTGCCATCTGCAGATGCAAAAATGGCAGAGGGTGATTCATTGGGATGAGTGACATAGCCAAGCCAGTGGCCTAAAAGGAAGGATAAAAGGAAAAGAAATGTGACTTTTGCCAGAGATTTGCAGTACAGGCGGTTGATTTTGCCTCTATATAGCTTCATGGAAACCTGCCGGAAGTGTTATTGCTATTATTTGTATGGGGCTGGGAGGAAAATATGCAATAAAAATTTCTTGAGAGAAACGATGAATAACCATTCAGACGATTTGGCAAACAGAATCGTAGGGGAAGTTTAAGAAAGTTGTCATATTTTTCAACAGAATTTATGATATGATTTAGAGACAAGAACCAGAATGATTTAGAATGGGTCTAAAAATGGGAAAAGGAAAAAATTGCAGTAAGGAGAGTGACGGATGAAGAGTCCAAAAAATTATAAACAATTACTTGGCATTGGGATGTGTTTCTGTCTGACCTTTCATGGAGTTGCGTATGGTCAGATGAACTTTCAGCCGACCATACAAGAAAATAGTGGAAGATGGGCAGCAAGTTCAAATGTCTTATATCAGGAGACAAGGTTAGCAGGTCCGGAAGAATTAAACAGCAATGGTTCCCCATCTGGTCAAGACTGGCCAGGAAACGGAAGCTCAACCTTTGGTCCTTCAGGGGCGAACAACACAAATCCAACCACTGGTCCCTCAGGGGCGGACAACACAAATCCATCCTTTGGGCCGCCAGGGTCAGACAGCGCAAATCCATCTTTAAATCCGCCAGCATCCGACAACGGAGTTTCTTCGGATGGTCCTGGTGCATCTGACGGGGGCAGTATGGCAGGTCCGGGACAGACAGGAGTCCAGCCACCTTTTGGCCAGCCGGATTCCCTGCAGCCAGCTGGGGACGGACAAAATGGAGCAGCAGCTTTGGCAGAGCCGGAGATTCAGGCGGAAGGGGCAGTGTTGATTGACGGGGCTACGGGAAAGGTATTGTATGGAAAAAATGCAGACCAGCAGTTTTTCCCTGCAAGTATCACTAAGATTATGACTGCCCTTCTTGTGCTGGAGCGGTGCAATTTGGGGGATGTGGTGACTTTTTCTTCTTCTGCAACCACCAATCTGGAATCTGGAGCCGTATCTCTTAACATCACTGCGGGAGATCAGCTGACAGTGGAACAGTGTCTTTACGGCCTCTTGTTAAAGTCAGCTAATGAGATTGGCAATGGTTTGGCAGAACATGTGTCTGGAAGTGTGGAGGCATTTGCCCAGCTTATGAATGCAAGGGCCAGAGAGCTTGGATGTACCAATACAAATTTTGTCAATCCCCATGGACTTAACAATGCAGACCATAAGACGACGCCTCACGATATGGCGCTGATCATGCGGGCGGCTTTGGGAAAGGCGGATTTTTGCAGGATTGACACCACATGCACTTATGAATTTCCGGCGATCCAAAAGGAAGGAACCCGGACGCTTACCATGGGCCATAAGATGATGCAGCCGTCAGATTCTCGGTATTATGAAGGAATTATTGGAGGTAAGACTGGATATACTTCTCTGGCAGGCAATACGCTGGTGACAGCTGTGGAGCGAAACGGAGTTCGGCTGATTGTGGTGGTGATGAAGGCAAATCAGACCCATTATACGGATACAAAAGCCCTTTTGGACTATGGATTTGCCAACTATGGGGTTTTGATGGGAAGATAGAAGGAGATAAAAAGATGCTTTCTTTTCCTTTGGTTTTATAGTATACTGATATTGTGCCAAAATGAAGGAGAGGGATCGTTTCAGTATCCTTAGAGCCTATTACATAAGGGGACAGATATGAAGGAAAAACTATATACCATGGAGTTGACTGATGCAGTGAAAGCAGGGGATGAGTGCCTGTTTTGCTGGCTGGAGAGAAAGCTGGAACAGGAGAACCTGGAGTTTGTTCTGGGTTCTTCTTATATGGAAGGAGACATCCGGGAAGAGACCAGCATTAAGGGGTTTTGCAGACACCATACCAAGATGATGTATGATTATGGCAACAGCTTGGGGAATGCCTGGATTATGAAATCCCGGTTGGAATATGTGAATCGGGAATGGAAAAAGCAGATGGCCCAGGATATGCCAGGGAAAAAAGCCGGATTTTTCAGCCGGTTAGGCAAATCCGGCGACACGAAGACACAGGAAGCAGTTTCCACTGCAGAGGCTTGGATTCGCTTAGAAGAAAAACATTGTTATGTTTGCAGCCGCATGAAAAAGATTTATGGGCGCATGTTGGATACGTTTGTTTATTTGCTTAAGGCAGAACCGGAATTTGGCAGGCTTTTAATGGAGTCAAAGGGATTCTGCCTTCCTCATTTTGCCGACATTCTTCATGTGTGCTATGAAAAACTGAAGCCGGAAGAGCAGCAGGTTTGGATTCCTAAATTGCGTCAGTTAATGGAGACGAATCTGGACCGGGTTCAGGAGGATATTGACTGGATGATTGAGAAATACGATTACCGAAATCAGGATGCAGACTGGAAGCAGTCCCGGGATGCACTACAGCGAACGATGCAGAAGCTTGTGGGGAGTCATCCGGCAGACCCAGTGTTTAAGTGTCAAAAGTAAATGGGGGATAAGATACATTTTAACAGAAAAAAAGGCATATTTTAGAGAGAATGAGAAATAATAGTGGAGAATCAAAACGACAGATTTTTATAATTTGGAAGGAGATTTTCCATGGTGGATTTTAAGAACAGTGAGACAGCCAAAAACCTGATGCGGGCATTTGCAGGAGAAAGTCAGGCCAGAAACCGTTATACCATCGCCGCTGATCAGGCAAAGAAAGAAGGACTTTATGTGGTTCAGTCCGTGTTTTTGTTTACAGCAGAGCAAGAGCGGGCACACGCGCAGGTTTTCTATGATTATTTAAAGGAGCTGAAGGGAGAAAATATCCAAATTGACGGCGGATATCCCATAGATCAGTATGATAAAAGTCTGGATCTTTTAAAGGCAGCACGACATAATGAATATGAAGAGTTCCAGGATGTATACCAGAATTTTGGAAAGACAGCGAAAGAAGAAGGTTTTGCTCAGATTGCCGACGGATTTTTCCGCATTGGAGATATTGAGAAGATTCACGGAGACCGGTTCCAGCTGTTTGCCGATTATCTGGAGAAAAATCAGCTTTTTGTATCAGAGGTGGAGACTGGATGGATGTGCTTAAACTGTGGATTTGCATTCCGAGGTACCAAAGCGCCTGCTTCCTGTCCGGTGTGTCACCATGAGCAGGGATATTTTATCCGGCTTGAGCTGGCTCCTTATATTCAATAAATTGGCTGGAACGAATCTGTGGTGTAAAATTCCTTTAGATCCCAAGTACCGGATTTAGATGACTGGCAGCGTTACCGTCAAAATCCGGCCCTTGGGGCGAGTGTCTCCTTGTCCTCGAAGGGGAAGTGTGAATCCATAAAGAAGATTCATACATTGTTTGTGCCGAAAGGCAAGGATGACGTAAGGAGGGCATGTTCACAAGAATGAAACATCAAATAAAACAGGAAACAGAACAGGAGAGTATACATATGAAGGACCGGACCATTCACGGCGTGATTTTTGATCAGGACGGTTTGTTGTTTGACACGGAGCGTCTTTCCGCAGAGGCGTGGGATATGGCGGGGGATGAGCTGGGGTTTCATTTACAGGAATCTTTTTTATGTACCATTCGGGGAGCTAATGCCCAGGATGCGGCCAGACGGTTCGGGGAGGTTTTTGGAGACGCATTTGATTTCTGGAAACTGAGAGAGCGAAAGCAGGAACATTTTCTTCGGATGCTGCGGGAGCGGGATATGCCGGTAAAGCCGGGAGCTTATGAGCTTTTGGCTTATTTAAAAGAGAACAATTATAAGGTGGCGCTGGCAACGGCAAGCAGCCGGGAATATTCTGTGGAGAATTTAAAGCGGGCAGGGATTGAGTCCTTTTTCTCCTATATGGTGACAGGGGATATAGTAAAGCAGGCAAAACCCAACCCTGAAATCTTTTGGAAGGCATCTGAGCTGATGGAAGAAAAACCGGCTCATTGTTTGATTTTGGAGGATAGTATCAATGGGGTGGAGGCTGGCATTCAGGGCGGATTTGTCACAATAATGGTGCCAGATTTGACTCAGCCAGAGGAGAAGCTGCGCCAGAGGTTAAATCGGGTGTGCGGTTCACTGTTGGAGGTTAGAGACTGGTTGATGGAGGAACAGAAATAGGTGAGACAAGGATTATGGCTGGCAGCTGTTCTGGCGGCAGGTGCGGCAGGCGGCTTTTTGCGGTCCCAGTATGAGAGAGACCATTTTGTGGTGGAAGAAACCACAGTTTTTACGAAAAAGGTCAGGCAGCCAAGAACCGTGGTGTTTCTTACAGATCTTCATGACAAGGAATTTGGAGAGGGAAACCGATGTCTGTTGGATGCAATAAAGAAGTTACAGCCGGATTTTGTCCTCATAGGCGGAGATACTATGGTGGTAAAGCCGGATAAGGCCAGACTGGAAACGACCAAGCGTCTGCTAAAGGGGCTTCACCAGATTTGCCCGGTATATTATGGCAATGGCAACCATGAGCAGCGTCTGCAAAAGGAGCGGAAGCTTTATGGGGATTTATATGACCAGTTTGAGAAGCTATTAAAGCAGTGTGGTGTGGTTTACTTATCTGACAAGTCTGTGAATGTGGAGGAGGATATTCGAATTAGCGGTTTGAATATCGAAAAAACCTATTACCGGGACTGGATTCCAGGAAAAATGACTCAGAATTACATTCAAAAACACTTAGGAGAGGCGGACCGGGATCGTTTTCAGATTCTTCTGGCCCATTCGCCGTTGTTTTTTGACGCTTATACAGGGTGGGGAGCAGATCTGACTTTATCGGGACATTTTCACGGCGGTACCATTCGTATTCCAGTGCTGGGCGGGGTGATGACGCCTCAATACCAGTTCTTTTTGCCCTGCTGTGCAGGGACTTTTGAGAAAAATAATCAGTATCTGATTGTTGGACGGGGACTGGGAACCCATTCCATCAACATTCGGATTTATAATAAACCACAGGTGGTGGCAGTGAAATTGATGCCGTCTGGGTCATAAAAGAGGAAAGGAGCCAATTACATATGGCAGTTTATGACATGTTAAATCCAAGACAGCAGGAGGCCGTTCTGTATACGGAAGGGCCTTTGCTTGTTTTGGCAGGGGCAGGCTCCGGCAAAACGCGGGTTCTGACTCATCGAATTGCATACCTGATTGGAGAAAAAGGGGTAAATCCCTGGAATATTTTAGCCATCACTTTTACCAATAAGGCAGCTGGAGAGATGCGGGACCGGGTGGACAATCTGGTAGAGTCCGGAGCGGGAAGTGTGTGGGTCAGCACATTTCACTCTCTCTGTGTGCGGATTCTTCGTCGGTTTATAGAGTATCTGGACTATGAAAATAATTTTTCCATTTATGATGCAGATGACCAGAAGACCCTGATGAAACAGATTCTTAAAAAAATGGATTTAGATCCAAAACAGTTTCGGGAACGGGATATGATGAGCGCCATTTCCAGTGCAAAAAATGAACTGATTGGAGTAGACGAGTTCTGGAAAAATGCGCAGGGAGACTGGCGTCTGAAAAAGATTGCGGAGGTTTATGAGGCATATCAGGGGGAATTAAAGAAGAATAATGCTCTGGATTTTGACGATCTGATTTTCAGGACCGTGGATTTGTTCCGGGTCAATAAAGAGGTGTTGGACTATTACCAGGAACGGTTTCGCTATATTCTGGTGGATGAATATCAGGATACCAACACAGCACAGTTTGAGTTGATTTCTCTTCTGGCGGGAAAATATAAAAATCTTTGTGTGGTGGGGGATGACGATCAGTCGATTTATAAGTTTCGGGGAGCAGATATTGGGAATATACTGAATTTTGAGGAGACTTTTCCAGGGGCAAAGACCGTGAAGCTGGAACAAAATTACCGTTCTACCAGCCATATTTTAGATGCAGCCAATGAGGTAATCCGCAACAACCGGGGGAGAAAGGAAAAGACCTTGTGGACTGCCAATGAGGAGGGAAGTCTGGTTAAGTTCCGTCAGTTTGACCAGGCTGGCGAGGAGGCAGAAGGCATTATCCGGGATGTGATGGCTCAGGGAAGGGCTTATAAGGATTTTGCTGTGCTTTATCGGACCAACGCTCAGTCCCGGTTGTTGGAGGAACGGTGTATTGCCTATAATGTGCCTTACCGGCTGGTGGGTGGTGTGAACTTTTATCAGCGGAAGGAGATTAAGGATATTCTGGCTTATTTAAAGACGATTGCCAATGGCCGGGATGATCTGGCGTCTCAGCGGATTATCAATGTGCCCAAAAGGGGCATTGGAGCAGCGACCATTGGAAGAGTTGCCAGTTGGGCGGCTTCTAAAGATATAAGCTTTTATCAGGGATGCGTTCAGGCGGCGTCTGTTCCAGGGGTAGGAAAGTCAGCTGGAAAGGTTCAGTCTTTTGTAAGCCAAATTGAAGACTTCCGCCGGCGGATACAGGGCTGGGAGCTGGAGCAGAAAAAAGCAGGACAGCAGGCGGCGGCTTCTTTGGAGAGCAGCGAAGCTTTTTTGGAGGGACAACCACTGCCTTTGGCACAGGGAGGGAAAAGTCAGGAAGAAGAAAAATATGGACTTTGGAGTCTGATTGAAGATATTTTAAGGGAGACCGGATACCAGGAAGAATTGAAAGCAGAAGGGGAAGAAGAGGCAAAAGAGCGTCTGGAAAACATCCATGAACTGATTAACAAGGCTGTCAACTATTGTGAGGAAAGTTTGGAACCGACTTTGGACGGATTTTTGGAGGAAGTGGCTCTTGTGGCAGATATTGACCGGATGGATGAATCCGATGACCGGATGACCCTTATGACGCTTCACAGTGCAAAAGGACTGGAATTTCCCGTGGTATATTTAAGTGGTATGGAGGATGGGCTGTTTCCTAATTCCAGGACAATTATGTCTGACGACCCCACCGAGATGGAAGAGGAGCGGCGGCTTTGCTATGTGGGAATTACGCGGGCCAGAGAGCGGCTGGTAATGACAGCGTCCCGTTCGCGTATGAACCGGGGAGAGATTCACTATTCTAGGGTGAGCCGGTTTGTGGATGAGATTCCGGAAGAATTGCTGGATAAAGGAAAATCCGTATGGGGAGGGGCAAAGAATAATGAGACCAGAACCAAAGAGGCAGGACAGACTGGCAGCGGAAGTCCGTTTCAGCGAAAGGATGCACCCTGGAGTCAGAAACAGCAGCAGCTGGGGGTCAGTATGTTTGGGTCTGGCAATGGAAAGGCTCCTGCTTTTGGGAAAACTTTTACAGTACAAAAGTCCACATCCCTTGACTATGGACCTGGCGACAGGGTGCGCCATGTAAAATTTGGTGAGGGAATTGTGGAGGCAGTGGTGGACGGAGCAAGAGATTTTGAAGTTACCGTAAATTTTGACCGGTGCGGCGTTAAGAAAATGTTTGCTTCCTTTGCTAAATTGCAAAGATTGTGATATTTTTTCATTTTTTGAATAAAATAGGATAGTAAAAACAGAAAAGAAATGGTATAATCTAAATAATGCACATGGAAAATGTGTCAGGATGATAGAAAGGACGTGAATGAGATGGGTAAGTTTGATGCGATGGGTAAGGACGCACTGAACCGGGTGGAAGAGATTATTAACTCTACCAAATTGAATGATTTCCTCCACAGAAAAGAGGAAGAAGAAAAGAAGAAAAACTGCATCTTATGGGCATTGGCAATCGTCGGCGCGGTTGCTGCTATTGCAGCCATTGCCTATGGTGTATACCGCTTCTTTACTCCGGATTATCTGGAGGACTTTGAGGATGATTTTGATGACGACTTCGATGATGATTTCTTCGAGGACGATGATGACAGCGCCACAGACGCAGACGAGAAAAAAGAAGATTAAATGAAAGATTTATGAAAAGTAAGACGTGTCTCACACAGGGGCGCGTCTTTTTTTCCAAAATTGTTTACTCTGAAAGAATGGGAGGAGCCATGAGATGAAAAAAGGAGAAATCCTGGAAGGGATTGTGGAGAAAATTGATTTTCCCAATAAGGGAATTGTTTTTGTAGAAGGATGGCGTGTGGTTGTGAAAAATGCTCTTCCAGGACAGAAAATCCGTTTTGCCATTCATAAAAAGCGGGGGAATCAGGTAGAAGGACGTTTGCTTGAGATTCTGGAGCCGTCCCCATTGGAACAGCAAGACAAGGCTTGCCCTCATTTCGGGACTTGCGGAGGCTGTTTATATCAAAGTCTGCCTTATGAAGAACAGCTAAAACTCAAGGAAAAACAGGTAAAAGAATTGGTGGACAAGGTTTGTGATAACTGGGAATTTGAGGGGATCAAAGCCAGCCCTCTATGGGATGGTTATCGAAATAAAATGGAGTTTTCCTTTGGAGACGAGTACAAAGATGGGCCTTTGGCTCTTGGGATGCATCGGAGAGGAAGCTTTTATGATATTGTCACTACACGGGAATGTCGAATTGTACATCCGGATTTTTGCCGGATTTTAAGCGCTACTTTGGATTATTTTTCGGCGGCTTGCATTCCCTTTTATAAAAAGCTGCAACATGTGGGATACCTGCGCCATTTGCTGGTTCGTCGGGCTGTGAAGACCGGGGAGATTCTGACAGCTCTGGTGACGACGACACAGACCGAGGGAATGAGAGAGGAGAAAGAGCTGTTAGAAGGCTGGAAGCAGACCTTAGAAAGTCTTTCTTTGGATGGAACCTTTGCGGGAATCCTTCATATTAAAAATGACAGTATGGCAGATGTGGTGCAAAGTGATGAGACCGAGATATTGGCAGGAAGGGATTATTTTTATGAAGAGCTTTTAGGATTGCGCTTTGTCATCACCCCCTTCTCCTTTTTCCAGACCAATTCTTTAGGAGCTGAGGTTTTGTATTCAAAGGTGCGGGAGTATGTGGGAGAGACAAAGGATAAGGTGGTCTTTGATTTGTACAGCGGCACAGGGACCATTGCGCAGATTACCGCTCCGGTGGCAAAGGGAGTGGTGGGAGTGGAGATTGTGGAGGAGGCTGTGAGAGCGGCCCGAGACAATGCCCGCCAGAACGGTTTGGAAAATTGCCGGTTTATTCCTGGTGATGTGCTGAAGGTGATAGGGGAAATTGAGGAAAAGCCAGATTTAATCCTATTGGACCCACCCAGAGACGGCATTCATCCTAAGGCTCTTCAGAAGATTATTGATTTTGGTGTAAAACGGATTGTGTATGTGTCCTGCAAGCCTACCAGTCTGGTGCGGGATTTGGAAGTGTTTTTGGAAAATGGGTATCAGCTGAAGCGGGGCTTCTGCGTGGACATGTTTCCAGCTACGGCTGGGATAGAGACGGTGGTAATGCTTTCCCAGTAGAATATTCTTAAAGGAAAAAATAATTAAGCATTTTGTAAAGATTGTAATGGGATTACAGGAGGATTAATGGGGAAAATAATGAAAGATATAATCCATGCAAATGGAATAGATATTGGAATTTATACACAGGATTTCGAAAATGAATTTATTTCATTGACGGATATTGCCCGGTATAAGAGTGATGATCCAACGGCGGTTATTCAAAACTGGATGAGAAATCGGGATGTTATAGAATTTATTGGACTATGGGAAAAGTTACATAATTCAGATTTTAAACCCCTCGAATTCGAGGGGTTTAAAAAGCAGGCAGGAGCAAACGCCTTTACAATGTCGCCAAAAAAATGGATAGAAGCGACAGATGCTATTGGTATTGTTTCAAAAGCAGGACGCTACGGAGGAACATATGCTCACAGCGATATCGCCATGTCTTTTGCAACTTGGATTTCTCCAGAGTTTCAGTTATATATTATGAAAGACTATAGGCGTTTAAAGACAGACGAAAACAGTCGGTTATCTTTGAATTGGAATTTGAACAGAGAAATTTCTAAGCTGAATTACAGGATACATACAGATGCAATTAAAGAGACGCTGATTCCACCAGAATTAACGCCTGTACAGGTGGCATATAGCTATGCTAATGAAGCAGATTTGTTGAATGTCGTTTTATTTGGAAAGACGGCGAAGCAATGGAAAGAAGAAAATCCAACAGTGAGAGGAAATATGAGAGATGAAGGGACGCTGAATCAATTACTGGTACTTGCAAATCTGGAAAGTTATAATGCAGTTTTGATTAATCAGGGTAAAAGTCAAAAAGAGCGAATGGAATTGCTTCGGCAATTGGCGGTACAGCAGTTACAGACATTAGAAACAGTAAGTTTAGATAACTTGTCGAAATTAGGAATAGAAATGGAAAAGAAATAAGAAATTACAGTGGAGTAGTATGAAATATCAATGCTGTACTTAAAAAGAGAGGAGAAGCTGGAAATAAATGAATGTTCTAAAAATCGCCCTATTGCAGATTGCTCCCTGTAAAACATTAAAGGAAAATCTGGAAAAGGGTATGAAATGTTGTATGGAAGCAAAAGAAAACGGTGCAGATCTGGCGCTGTTTCCTGAAATGTGGAGTAATGGATATAATATTTATAACCGTCCAGTCCATGAATGGAAGGCGGAAGCTATTTTGGCTGACAGTGATTTTGTCCATAACTTTGGCAGTCTTGCAAAGACCCTTCATATGGCCATTGGCATAACTTTGCTTGAAAAGTATGAAAACGCTCCCCGCAATTCACTTATACTTTTTGACCGGTTTGGAGAACAAAAATTCACATATGCCAAAGTACATACCTGTGATTTTGGTGAGGAACAAAATCTGACGCCTGGTGAAGACTTTTATGTGGAAACTCTTGATACGGCCTGTGGGGAAATAAAAGTTGGTGCAATGATTTGTTATGACCGGGAATTTCCAGAAAGTGCAAGGATTCTGATGTTAAAGGGTGCAGAACTTATTCTTGTGCCAAATGCCTGCCCAATGGAAATCAATCGTCTTTCACAGCTTCGTGCCAGAGCTTTTGAAAATATGACCGCTATTGCCACCTGTAATTATCCGGAATCGGTCCCTGACTGCAACGGCGGTTCAAGTCTCTTTGACGGTGTGGCCTATCTTCCTGAATTGGACCATTCGCGGGATACCTGCGTTTTTCAGGCAGATGGGAAAGAAGGAATTTACATTGCCAGCCTTGACTTGGAGCAGCTTCGTAATTACCGGACAAAGGAAGTACATGGAAATGCCTATCGACATCCCAGGAAATATGGACTCTTGGTGAATAGCAAAATTGATCATCCGTTCATCCGATCTGATTATCGGGAGTAGGGAGCGTGTGAAAATATATATGGAACACTAGAGCGTGTCTGAAAAATCATTCGTGTCATCTTTACGTCTGCAAAACTCACCGTAGCCCTACTACCCATTCGTTTTGCAGTTGTGTAGATGACACGAATAGCAAGCACAATTTACTTTATTTTACTTTACTTTACTTATCAAAAGTATGGTTTTCATCTATATCGGAAGCTTCTGCTTTCAAACCTTCCGGTTTTTCCAAGGTAAAGGCAGCTATGGATTTTAATTTCCTTTTGGCTTTTATTTTCGCCAAAGGTAAAATGATGATTCCGATTATAATTCCAAGAACCACAAAGGTTGGCAAGTGAGATAAAAGCCATACCAGAAAGTCCACAAGGCTGTTGCTTACACTTTCCAGGTTTCGGATAAATCCTTTTTGAATACGAGCGCCAACGGAATCAGGAACGGTGGGGGTGAATACACCAACTTCCTGAATGTAAATATGTATGGTACTGTAATTTACCTGATTGTCAAAGGTTCGAAGCTGGGATTCAAAGCCTTCCAGCTGGTAGCGGATTTCAGAAAGGCGTTCTTCCAGGGCAATGACTGCTTCCAGTGTATCTGCCTTTTCTAACAGAGCCCAAAGCCGTTCTTGTTCAATGGTTAATGATTTTTTTCGGCTTTCAATGTCCGTGTATTGCAGCGTTACGTCTTGGACATTTTCAGAACGGCTGGTAATATTGCTCTGCTCACCCATTTGGGATACAAATTGATCCAGATAAGTAGAAGGAATGCGGACCATCAAATAGGCATTCCGCCTCCGCTCCAGGCCGGAAGAAATACTTGCGCCGCTAATGTCCGACTGCTCAATATAACCGCCTTTTTCTAAAACAGACTGACGGATGTTTTCCATCAGGGAATCAAAGCCTGTGGTTTCCGTATTCAGGCTGACTGTGCGAATCAGCTTTCGGTCCAGAGCTGATTGGGAAGATGACTGGTTTTGCAGCTCCGGCGGGATCATGGGTTTGGCGGAAGTATTGATATTGGATTCTTCATAAAAGTTTCCCTCTTCTTCATAAAGGGCTTCGTCTTGCTCATAAAAGCCGCCATCCATCCACACATTATCCGCTGCCGCTGCTGGCGCTTCATCAAAGGCAGCGGCAGTTTCAGCAGTAACAGCAGCAGACTTGGAGCCGCCTCCATTACAGGCGGTCATGGTTCCGGCAGAAAGAAGCAACAGGAAAAGATAAGTCGTCAGGTAATGAAGTTTTCTTTTCATAATTTTGTACCTCCCTTTGATATTCTGTATACGATACGTTTTGAGGGAGGCAAATTTATGGTGGAATGAATGATTTTTATTTATATTTTTTCAGCTTGTGGAAGAACAGCCAAATCAAACCTACCGTACCAAGAATAATCATACAAGGCAAAGCCGTAAGGCCGGCATAATGAAGGAAAGCCGGTGAACTGGCTTTATAAGGACGGTTTAAAAGCGGTATTCCAAGAAGGATTGCAAAATACCAAAATGCAGGAAGCCACCACCATCTGGCAGATCTAGGAATGGAATCGGATGTTTTTTTCAGACAGGCTTCTGTGGTGGCGTAAAGGGCAAGAAGTGAGGTAAAGTAGATTATGGTTCCAATCATCGTATGCAGGTTTTCAGCTGTCAGCCATTGGTTTAAGGTTCTAAAGGCCCCGCTCTTAAAGAGAAAGAGCGGGAGCCAGATGGAGATGAGAACCCGGAAGCCGTTGACCAGGATGGTAAACAGGTAGGATAAAGCCAAAGAACCTGTAAGCCAAAGGAAACGTTTCCAGTGGGTTTTCATCCGATGAAGGAAGGAAAAAATCAGCATGGCGGCGCAAATGATCATAAACCGGACTCCAGAGCAGGATGGGGCAAGGATAAACTGAAAGGAATGGTTTATGAATCCTATGGGGCTTACATACTCAAATGGGATTCCAGATAAAATTCCAATCCACCAGGCAGTGGGAGCCAGTATCCAGAGAAGCTGGTCGCTGTCTGCTGTGGCGTAAAAATATTTAATTCCCAACAAAAGAACCACACTTGCCAAATAAAATTTTCCATTTTCAGCCAGGGATTTTTTAAAACAATACATACCATTACCATCCATGGAAGTTACCTCCTCTTTCGCCGGTAATGGAGAAATCCTGCGCCTCCAATCCAAAGAATTACCAGAAGGAGAAGCATTCCGCCTGGTTCAGACCCAGTAGTATACCCTCCCACAGAAAGGCTGGATACATGGAGAGGGAGGACAGACGGCTGATTTACGTCCATGCTGTCTGCATTTGGGTTCCGAATGGTTTCTGTTACTGCCACAAAGGACGTGTAAGGAGTCATCATGCTGTATTTTAGGCCCAGGGAAGTAACCAGTTTCTTTGCAAGCTTGGAATCGGTTCCATTGCCGCCATAATCTGTCAGCTGCTCAATTCGTTTTCTTGCCCACAGATACCGGATGGCATTGTTTGCCTGGGAAGACGGGATCTCAGCTACAGAAATTTCTTTTACATAATCCTCATTGCCGGTTTTTCCTGTAATTTTAATGGTTCCGTTTGTGTCGCCGCGCCATTTTCCAAACAGGATGATGGGACGTTTGGCAAACAGGGTGGGAAGAACTGTAGGTTCCAGATCATAGGCGTCAAATCCCTGGAAGGAAACGTTAATGTCACTTAACAGGGGCGCCTCTACATAGGTACGGAAACGATTTGCCGTATCTTTGGCGTCTTTTTCATCTGTTACCACAAAGGCTTCCCCCTGACCGGCTTTTGCCATGCCGTCAATCAGATAGCGATTGACCGAATCCCCGATGCCAAACGAGAAAAAGCTGGTGTCAGCCAGATTAGCGTTAATGATTTGAAAAATCTCTTTTTCCCCGGAAATATATCCGTCTGTGATGGCAATTACATTTCGGGAAAATCCTTCGGTCCTGGGAATTAAGAGGGCTTCCCTAAGGGCAGGAGCAAGCTCAGTTCCTCCGCCTCCGCTTTCCTCGTCAATTAAATCTATGGCCCTTTTTATATGGTCCGGAGTGGCAGACACGGATTCTGGCGACATTTTTAAAGAAGCATTGGAAAACAACAAAAGGTTAAAGCGGTCATCTGGTTTTAAGCCGGAGATTAAGTCCCGGATTAAGTCCTTTGCTGTGTCTAAAGGATAACCATACATGGAACCAGATACATCCAGCACAAAAATGTATTCCCTGGGAGGAAGCTGGTCGGGAGTGTAGCGCTCCGGCGGCTGAACCATTAACATAAAATAGTTTTCCTCTTCATCCGAGTCCAGCATCAGGCCGCAGCTGACATCTTGACCAGTTAATTTGTAATCCAGGATAAAATCCCGGTTTCCTGCATAGTCAGCCGGGTTTAGAAGAGTGACTTTTGCCTGATCTTCCCGTTCTTTTTCCACCTGGATTTTATGGGATTTGCAGGAAATATCTGTAATCGGTACACCAGTGGAAAGATTGACGGTTATATTGTACTTTTCATCGGGAGTTCTGCCTTCCTGGAAATAGGGGCTGGCTACCCAGTCGTCTGGGTCTTTTGCTTCGGACTCCGGACCGTCTTTCGTATCTTGGGGAGAGCTGGCATAACGGGGACCTACAACCGTGGGAAAGACAAACTCATAGACGCCTTCTGTGGAGGCGACCATTTCTGTATAGTGCAGTTCAATGCGTATGGTGTCACCAGGCATAATGTTTGCCACATCCATGGAAAAAACATTGGGCCGTTGCTGCTCCAGCAGGGAAGCGCTTTTTCCTTCGCTTTTTGCTTCCTCAAACGTCTTTTTTGCCTCCTCCCGTTCTTGAATCTTGGCTGTGATGACCTGATCTCCAATTTGCATTTTCATCCCGTGAATGGACACGCTGTCTGAGGCTGGAAAAATGTAGCTGGCGTTGATGGGATTGTTTCCTTCATTGGCATAAGTCTGCGTCACAAAAGTTTCTGCTATGACACCGCTTATGGTGGTGGACACATCCGTTTCTTTTAACGGAAGGAAATCTGTGTCAGGGTCAGCTCCCTCAATAAAAAAGTAGGGAGCCAAAATTTTTTCTTCCTCTTCTTCAGGGGTCTCATCGCCGTAGACGGCAAAGGAGCAGGTGAAAGACAGAAGAACAAGAGCCATACACAGCAGCTTTCCATGTTTTTTTCCTTTCATGTCATTGTACCTCCATTGATTTTAGACCGCCATCCGGCAGAAAAGAGATAGATCTGCCTGACGGTGGTGATTTTTGATTTCCGGCTGTGTGGAATGTTGTTTTGCAGCTGAAATATTGTATGATTTAAAGATATACGATGTTGGTATCAGAAAAGTTTCAAAGTTGTATCAAACTTGTATCAGAAGAAAATTTTATTTCCGCAGGCAATAAAGCCAATGAGCCAAATGCCGTATTTGCACGAGCATTTGGCTCATTGCCGCGAGGGTCAAATATCCTGTGCTTACACGAGCATTTGACATGTCTTGTTTTTGAAGACGTTTTAGGAAATCTCAATCAATTCCCGCACCACTTCACCAGCAATCAGCAGTCCGGCTACGGGAGGGACAAAAGACATGCTTCCTGGTACAATACGGCGGGAGTCTTTCTCCTCTGCCGAAAGAATGGGGGAAGCCGGAGGTTCTTTCGAGTAGAGAACCTTCAGATGCTCTATACCCATTTTCTTCAGTTCACGCCGCATAACCCGGCACAAAGGACATACGGAAGTTTTGCTAATGTCCGTGATCTCAAACCGTTCTCCGTGGAACTTGTTGCCGGTTCCCATGGAGGAAATCAGGGAAATTTTTTGACTGTGGGCAAATTGTGCAATGGCAAGCTTAGCTGCCACAGTATCCACAGCATCAATCATATAGTCGGTTTTTCCGGCAGTTTCCATAATGGTTTTTAGATTATCCGGAAGCACAAAGGTATTGTACGTTTCCACTATGGCATTTGGATTAATATCAAGAATCCGTTCCTTCATGGCCTGAACCTTGGGAAATCCTAAGGTGCTGTGGCTGGCAATACTTTGCCGGTTTATATTGGTAAGTGACACTATGTCATGATCCATCAGTACAAAGCGCCCGATGCCGCACCGGGCAAGAGCCTCGGCACAGTGAGAGCCAACGCCTCCCACTCCAAAAAGAGTGATGGAGGCGTTGGCAAGACGCTGTTGCTTCTCGGTTCCGATTAACCGTTCTGTTCTGGAAAATTCATTCATAGATGAACTTGCTCCTTGAATTTTACATTTTATTTGTCGGTCATGTTTACATTAGGTTGTCGTGAAGTCGTTTTTTTTGTTCCTCGATCAGATCTGCCAAAGTCACGCTGTCTACTACCTGATCAATGGCATCCCTAAGCTGCGTCCAGACTGTCAGTGCTGCACAGTAGGAAGCACGCTGGCACTGGTTTACCTCGTCGTCCAGACAGGGAACCGGGGAAAGGCTGCCCTCGGTTTGGCGGAGAATCATGCCTACCGTGTATTCCTCCGGTTTCCTGGTCAGCATATAGCCGCCCTGGGCGCCTCGGGTGCTGCGGACGTATCCGGCACGATGCAGCAGGGTTACGATCTGCTCCAGATACTTGTCAGATATGCCCTGACGGGCAGCTACTTGACTGATCTTTGTACATTGATCCAGGTTCAAACCAAACTCAATCATCATGCGCAGGGCGTACCGCCCCTTGGTAGAAATCTTCATACTTCCACTCTCCTTATCCATTAGGCAAGTTTATGTGGCAGCTTCTATTATCATTGTACAAAAAAATCAGACAAAAGTAAACACTATCCTTACAAAGCAGAGCGGTTTTCGTAATTCTTTAGAGAAAGAACCGCTTCTTTGGACATAGGAAGGAGGACAGCCATATTGAAAATGGTCATAAGCCCAATGCCCACGTCTCCTAAATCCCACACAAAAGTATAAGCGGCAAGTCCGCCGATATAAAGCATAACCAGAGCCAGGATTTTATACAAGGTCTGGGATAGCCAGTTGTCCCCGAACAAATAGGCAACATTGGAGCGGGCGTAAAACAAAATGCCGATAAAGGTGGAGTAGCTGAAAAGCCATAAGGTGATGGCAATAAAAATCACTCCTGGATTTCCCAAATGATGTTTCATGGCTGCCTGCAAAAGGTCCATGCCTCCAAGACCGGCAGTAAGACTCTCCGGGGCCAGCAGCATAATAAAAGCAGAGCAGCTGCATATAACTATGGTGTCAATAAATACCCCGAAAGCCTGCAAAAGTCCTTCCTTGGCAGGATGGCTGATATCAGCGGCAGCAGCGGCGCAGGGAGCGGAGCCAGAGCCGGCTTCATTGGAAAACAGTCCCCGCTTTACTCCGTTCATAATCACAGCTCCAAGACCTCCGGCAGCCATGGGACGGATTCCAAAGGCTTGTGACAAGATCTTGCCAAACACCCCAGGGAGAAGGGGCAGGTTTTTTACAATAATAAACAGAGTGATAAAAAAATACAATCCGGCCATAATGGGAACCAGAATGTCCAGCACCTTTACAGTGGCATTTTTCCGGAGAACAATGACAGCGGCAAGGATCACTAAGAGAATGGTGGTGTATAGGGGAGGAACCTGAAAGGCATTCTGGAAGGCAGAGGAGACCGAGTTACTGATCACCTGACTGATTCCGCACCAGCAGATCAGGCCGGAGATGGCAAACAATATTGCTGTCACACTTTTCCCGGAGGCGGATTTGGATGATTTTTTTCCCTGTATAAAGTGGTGGATGTAATAGGCAGGACCGCCTCGAAATCCGCCGTAGAGAGGATCTTTTTCCTTATAAAGCTGTGCGAGAGTGGCTTCTATAAAAGCAGTGGAGGAACCAATCAGAGCAGTGATCCACATCCAGAACACGGCCCCTGCGCCGCCTGCGGAGATGGCAGCCACCACTCCGACCAGATTGCCCATGCCCACACGCGTAGCGGTAGACACGATCAGGGCCTGGACCCCAGAAATGGAGTCGTTTGTGGTCTTGGACTTTTTTTCCAGGGTAATCTTTATCATGTCTGGAAAAAGCCGAAGGGGGAGAAATCGTGTCCGGATGGTGAAATAGATGCCGGAAGGAATCAGAATCAGCACTAAAAGGGACAATCCGGCAGTTCCGCCGCCAGGTAGCGGGATTGTTATAAGATCTCCCCATAAGAGATTGTAGACAGCAGTGATTATGTTCATTGAGAACCTCCTGTTTTCTTTTTGTAATGAACGGTTGAAAGTATATCCAAGGTTTAGTATATAGTAGACCAGAGGATTTGTAAACAGGAACTGGCAGCTTGCATTCGGCAAAAAAAGTGATATAATGTCAGGTAAGTAAGAAGCGGCCCGAAGGCGGCAGATTGGAGAAGAAGAAAATGGATGGTTTTTTGCGTGTGGCGGCGGTTACTCCGGAAATTCAGGTGGCGAACCCGGTGTTTAACCGGGAAAAGATCTGTGAGAAGATGGAAGAGGGGGCCCGGCTGGAAGTGGGGATTATGGTGTTTCCGGAGCTGTGTCTGACCGGATATACCTGCGGAGATTTGTTTTTGCAGCAGCCCCTCATTCAGTCTGCCAGAGAACAGCTTCGCTGTATTGAAGAATGTACCAGACATAAGGAGATGCTGGTTTTTGTGGGAATGCCCTGGGAGTATGGAGGAAAGCTGTACAATGTAGCGGCGGCAATTCATAAAGGCCATTTGATCGGGATTGTGCCAAAGACGCATCTTCCCAATTATTCGGAGTTTTATGAGCAAAGGCATTTTACAGCTGGTTCAAAGGGAGTGGGTCTGGTCAGCTGGGAACAGCAGGAAGTGCCATTTGGAACCCAGATTTTGTTCCAATGTAAAGAAATTCCCCAGTTGGTGGTGGGAGCAGAGATCTGTGAGGACGTGTGGTCGCCTTGCCCTCCCAGTATTTCCCACGCTTTGGCAGGAGCCACTGTGATGGTCAACTGTTCGGCCAGCGATGAGACTGTGGGCAAGGACCAATATAGGAACGCTCTCATTACAGGCCAGTCTGCACGGCTTATGTGTGCATATGTATATGCCAATGCAGGAGAAGGAGAGTCCACTCAGGATTTGGTTTTTGGCGGTCACAATATAATTGCAGAGAACGGGACGGTGCTGGCAGAATCCAAACGTTTTTCCCCTGAAATCATTTATGGGGATGTGGATTTGGAGCGGCTGTGCAGTGAGCGCAGACGGGTAAACACTTGGCCGGAGCGGCAGGAGGGCGGTCATCTGATGATAGATTTTTCCCTGAATATGGCTGAGATGGAGAGGCAACAAAAGGAGAAGCTTTTCCGGTTGATTGACAGCCGTCCTTTTGTGCCGAAAGATGAAAAAGAAAAAAGCGCCCGGTGTGAGGAGATTTTCACCATTCAGGCCATGGGGCTGAAAAAAAGACTGGAACATACTGGATGCACTCATGCTGTTCTTGGAGTTTCCGGCGGTTTGGATTCTACCCTGGCTCTTTTGGTGACAGTGAGAGCATTTGATCTCCTTAAAATTCCAAGAGAACAGATTCATGCTATCACCATGCCCTGTTTTGGAACTACAGACCGGACTTATCAAAATGCCTGCCGAATGGCAGAAGAGATGAAGGTGTCTTTAAAAGAGGTGGATATTAAGGCAGCAGTAGAACAGCATTTTGCAGATATTGGCCAGAATCCGGAGAATCATGATGTGACTTATGAAAATGCACAGGCCAGAGAGCGTACTCAGGTGCTGATGGACATTGCCAATCAGGTCAATGGTCTGGTGGTGGGGACTGGGGATATGTCAGAGCTTGCTTTGGGCTGGGCCACATATAATGGAGACCATATGTCTATGTACGGAGTAAATGGGTCGGTGCCAAAGACACTGGTGCGCCATCTGGTTCGTTACTGCGCAGATACCTGTCAGGAGGAGGGATTGCAGGAGGTACTTCTGGATGTACTGGACACACCAGTAAGTCCGGAACTTTTGCCTCCCAAAGATGGAGTGATTGCTCAAAAGACCGAAGATTTGGTAGGACCCTATGAACTGCACGATTTCTTCCTCTATTATATGCTGCGGTTTGGATTTATGCCGTCCAAGATTTACCGCATGGCACTTCTGGCTTTTGAAGGCGAATATGAGGGAGAGACCATTGAAAAATGGCTGAATGTATTTTACCGCAGGTTCTTTTCCCAGCAGTTTAAACGATCCTGCCTGCCAGACGGACCAAAGGTGGGGTCTGTGGCTGTGTCTCCCAGAGGCGATTTGCGTATGCCCAGTGACAGTTCCAGAAAAATTTGGATGGAAGACTTGCAAACAATTCATGGACGGAATGCTTTATGATTACCAGTACATCCAATAAGCAGGTAAAGTATGTAAGCGGTCTGGTGAAAAAGGCAAAGATGCGGCGGGAGGAAGAGCTTTTTGTGGCGGAAGGGCTACGGATGTGCAGAGAAATTCCAAAGACAAGGATTCGGACGCTGTATGTATCGGAAAGTTTTCGGAAGGGAGAGCAGTTTTTTCAGATGGCAGAAGGGGTAAGTCAGGTGGAGGTGGTGGCAGATTCGGTTTTTGGCGCACTGTCAGACACCCGGACGCCCCAGGGAGTGTTGGCGTTGGTAAACTGGTCTCACTATACCATGGAAGATGTAGTGCAGGCAAAATCGCCTCACCTGATGATTCTGGAACATCTTCAGGACCCTGGAAATCTTGGAACGATTTTTCGGGCCGGAGAGGGGGCAGGAGTGACTGGAATTGTGATGGATTCCCAAACCGTGGATGTGTATAGTCCCAAAGTAATCCGGGCCACCATGGGTTCTGTATTAAGGATTCCTTTTGTCTATGTGGAAAATTTGAAAGAATCTTTATTTTTTCTAAAAAAAAGAGGAGTGCAGCTTTTTGCAGCCTGTTTGGAAGAAAGTCAGGAATATGATCAGGAAAATTATCAGGGCAGTGTGGGATTTCTCATAGGAAATGAGGCCAACGGGCTTATGCCGGAGACTGTGGCTGCCGCAGACGTCCGAATCCACATTCCCATGGAGGGAAAGGTGGAATCTTTAAATGCAGCCATGGCGGCCACAGTGCTGATGTATGAGGCGGCGCGGCAGAGGCGGAGGAAAAGATAGAGAATCAAGAAAAACAAAAGGGAGGCTAAAAGCTTGTGTGGATGATGGCAGCACTTTGTGCATTTTTTGTAAAAGGGCTTTGTGGCTTTGCCAATACGCTGGTATTTTCCGCTATTTTAAGCTTTGGCAGCGCCAATATTAATATCACGCCAGTAGAACTACTTTTAGGATTTCCCACCAATCTGATTCTTGCCTGGAAAGAGAGGAAATCCATTCAATGGAATCTGTGTATTCCTTTGACTTTGCTGATGTTGGCCGGGAACCTTCCAGGCATTTTCCTGTTAAAGAATATAGATTCCAGAACCGTGAAGATTTTCTTTGGCTTTGTGATTGTATTCATTGGCATAGAAATGCTTTGCCGTGAATATTATCCCAAGAAAGCAGAGGAATCCAAAATCATTTTAATATTCATTGGTATTTTATCAGGAATTTTAAGCGGCATGTTTGGAATTGGCGCTATGCTGGCAGCATATGTAGGGAGAGTGACCAAAGACAGCGCCTCCTTTAAGGCTAATATGTGTGTAGTGTTTATTACGGAAAATCTGTTTCGCATTTTTTTGTATACAACATCCGGTATTCTTACAAAAGAAGCGGCAGTGCAGGCAGTTTTCTTATATCCGGCTATGTTTGCAGGACTTTTTGCAGGGATGAAAAGCGGAAGTCTTTTAGATGAGAAAATTGTGAAAAAACTGGTGATTGTAATGCTGATTGTATCTGGAGGCGCGTTGATTTTTCAGAGCCTTTAAATTACCAAATCTTACAATTATCAAACCCCATTGTAACCGACGGGGAAATATAGTATACTGTTTATGAAAACAACAGACGGTACCATTGTTTTACAGGCAGTATGCCTGAAAAAGGAGGAGGAGAGATGAACCCCATTTATTGGCTGATCGTGTTTGTGGTGTTGGTTGTGATTGAGATTGCAACAATGGCGCTTACAACCGTGTGGTTTGCCGGCGGCGCTGTGGTGGCATTTCTTTTGTCCCTGTTTCATATGACCATTGAGGTTCAGCTGGCGGCATTTGTGGTTGTGTCGTTTTTGCTTCTGTTTTTGACCCGCCCTTTTGCCTCAAAGTATGTGAATAGCCAGACAACCAAGACCAATGCAGCAGGACTGGTGGGTAGCAAGGCACGGGTGACAGAGGAGATCAACAATGACCTGGAAACAGGCACTGCTATGGTGGCAGGTCAGGAGTGGACGGCAAGGACAAAGAAACCGAATGTGATTTGCGAAGTGGGAACCATGGTGGAGATCAAAGAGATTCAGGGAGTGAAGTTGATTGTTGAGAAGCTTTAGGAGGAAATGAAGTTATGGAAATGTTTATTATTTTTTTGATTCTGATGATTATTATACTGGTGGTATTGGTGAGCTGTGTGCGAATTGTGCCTCAGGCCAATGCCCTGGTGGTGGAGCGGCTGGGAGCTTATCTTGGAACCTGGCATGTGGGCGTTCATTTTCTGTTGCCTTTTGTGGACCGGGTTGCCAAAAAAGTGGTTTTGAAAGAGCAGGTAGTTGATTTTGCTCCGCAGCCGGTGATTACCAAGGACAATGTTACCATGCGAATTGATACCGTAGTGTTTTTCCAGATTACAGATCCCAAACTGTTTGCTTACGGGGTGGAGAATCCCATTATGGCCATTGAGAATCTGACCGCTACCACCCTGCGTAATATTATCGGTGATCTGGAACTGGACCAGACCCTTACATCCAGAGAAACCATCAACACCAAAATGCGGGCATCCCTGGACGTGGCCACTGATCCTTGGGGAATTAAGGTCAACCGGGTGGAATTAAAGAATATTATTCCTCCTGCAGCCATTCAGGACGCCATGGAAAAACAGATGAAGGCAGAGCGCGAGCGGCGTGAAGCGATCTTAAAGGCAGAAGGAGAGAAGAAATCTACCATTCTGGTAGCAGAAGGTAAGAAAGAATCTGCAATTCTGGACGCAGAGGCAGATAAGCAGGCAGCGATTCTTCATGCAGAAGCAGAGAAGGAGAAGCGGATTAAAGAGGCAGAAGGTGAGGCAGAGGCTATATTGAAGGTTCAGCAGGCCAATGCAGACGGAATCCGGTACCTGAAAGAGGCAGGAGCAGACGAGGCAGTTTTGCGGTTAAAGAGTCTGGAAGCTTTTATTGCAGCAGCAGATGGAAAGGCTACAAAGATTATTATTCCTTCCGAGATTCAGGGAATTGCAGGGCTGGTAAAGTCCATTGCAGAGATTGGGAAAGAGGAGGAGTAAGAGAGATAAAAGAGTTCGCATGGCGGACTCTTTTTTTAATCAGGGAACACTAGCTTGAAAATCTTTTAGAACCACAGCTGGGGTTTCTTGACAAGTTTTGTTCCTTATAGTAAGTTATATAGATAACAGGAAATGGATAGAAGATAATTGATTACAAAATAAACGGAGGAAACAGACTATGAATTTAAAGGGACGTCATTTTTTGACATTAAAAGATTTTACCAGAGAGGAGATTACCGGTTTGCTGGATTTTGCGGCGGAGTTAAAGGCCAAGAAGAAAGAAGGGATTTCCACAAAACTTTGTGAGGGAAAAAATATTGCTTTGATTTTTGAAAAAACCAGTACCAGAACCCGGTGTTCTTTTGAGGTTGCCGCCAGAGACTTGGGAATGGGAACCACCTATTTAGACCCGTCTGGCTCACAGATTGGAAAGAAGGAGAGCATTGCAGACACGGCCAGAGTGCTGGGACGGATTTATGATGGCATTGAGTATCGGGGATATGGACAGGAGATTGTGGAGGAGCTGGCCCAATATGCAGGTGTTCCTGTGTGGAATGGTCTGACCAATGAATATCATCCCACACAGATTTTGGCAGATATGCTGACGATTCGGGAGAATTTCGGGGAACTTCAAGGCAGGAAGCTTGTGTATATGGGTGATGCCCGTTATAATATGGGAAATTCTCTGATGATTGGCTGTGCCAAGCTTGGGATGCATTTTGTAGCCTGCGCGCCGAACAAATATTTTCCAGGGGAAGAACTGACAAAACAGTGCAGAGCATATGCAGAAGCTTCCGGCGGAAGTGTGACTTTGACGGAAGATGTAAAGGAAGGGACACAAGGGGCTGATGTGATTTATACAGATGTGTGGGTGTCTATGGGAGAGCCGGATTCGGTTTGGGAAGAACGAATCCGGGAATTGACTCCATATCGGGTTACATCCAAGGTTATGGCGAATGCAGGGGAAAAGGCCATTTTCCTCCACTGTTTGCCCGCATTCCATGATTTAAAGACTAAAATTGGAAAAGAGATGGGAGAGCGGTTTGGGATAACTGAGATGGAAGTGACAGATGAAGTGTTTGAGTCTGCAAACTCCAAAGTGTTTGACGAGGCAGAAAACCGAATGCATACCATTAAGGCTGTGATGGCAGCGACTCTTGCAGAATAGGAGCGGGTATATGGCAAATCAGGAAAAGAGAAGGAGTCCGCGGAATGAAGTTATGATGTTGGACCTGCTTCACATAGCAGTGGGAATTTTGACGGTGATCTGTGCCGTGCTGGCATTTTTGGACCCAGAGAACAACCAGTTTCTATTTCCGGTAATATTTTGGCTGGCAGGGCTTTTAAATGGAGTGAGCGGCTGGTACAAAATCAGAAACAGCGGCAGGGACAAAAAGAGAAGGTTTGGCGGTATTGTTCTGTGTATACTTGCATTTTTGCTGGTGCTGATTGGCATTGCCAGCGTCATTAGCATTCGGAGGTAAAAAGTGAAGGCAAACATTTTAAAAATCCTCAAAGATGCAAAAGACTATGTGTCCGGACAGGAATTGTGCGAACATTTAGGCGTATCCAGAACCGCTGTGTGGAAAGCTATTCAACAACTGGAGAAAGAAGGATATGAGATTGAAGCAAAACGCAATCGGGGATACCGTTTAACCGAAGGTAAGAATGTGTTTGCTGCCACAGAGATCAAAAGTATCCTTCAGACAGAGCAGGTGGGGCATAATCTGGTCTTTTTGGATTTGGTGGACTCTACCAACAACGAAGCCCGCCGTCAGGCAGAAAAAGGAGCTGGTGACGGTACTCTGGTGGTGGCTTTGGAACAAAGTTCAGGCAAAGGAAGACGGGGAAGATCTTGGGTATCTGCCCGTGGAGCAGGTGTCTGGATGAGTTTGCTCTTACGGCCGGATTTTATGCCGGAGGACGCTTCCATGCTGACGTTGATTGCTGCCATGGCAGTGAGAGAGGGAATCCGCCAGGTAACTGGTTTGGAAGGTCAGATTAAATGGCCCAATGACGTGGTGCTGAATGGGAAAAAGGTGTGTGGGATTCTCACAGAGATGAGTACTGAGATGGAGTGGATTCGCTATGTGGTCATTGGAATCGGGATCAATGTGAACATGCGGGAATTTCCAGAGGAGATTCGTGAGACAGCAACCTCGCTGGCATTGTGTGCAGACAAGACCATAAGATGTGCTGAGTTGATTGCGGCAGTGGCAGGAACTTGGGAATACTACTATAAAAAATTTCTGAAAACCAGAGATTTAAGTCTTTTGATGGAAGAATACAATCAAATGTTGGTGAATGTGGACCGTGAGGTGAAGGTCTTAGCGCCAAAAGGGGAATATACTGGCATTTCCAGGGGAATTAATGAAAGGGGAGAGCTTCTGGTGGAAACGAATCAGGAATTGCGAACCGTTCTGTCCGGAGAAGTTTCTGTGAGAGGAATATATGGATATGTATAAAAGTCAGGCTGAGCAAAGGCAGAACTGTTCCAATGAGGCTATGAAGACAGCAGAAGATAGGGATTTGAACCGTCTAAAGGCAGCGTCCGTTCTTTTAACGTCCTGGTATGACGCCAGCCATCGGACGCTGCCCTGGCGGGAAAATCCCACTGCCTATTCCATCTGGATTTCGGAAATTATGCTCCAGCAGACCCGGATTGAGGCAGTCAAGCCATATTATGACCGGTTTATGAAAGAGCTTCCCCATGTGACGGCTCTGGCGTCTGTGGAGGATGACCGGCTGATGAAGCTTTGGGAAGGTCTTGGCTATTACAACCGGGCCAGAAACTTAAAAAAAGCTGCCCAGATTATGGTTTGTGAGTATGAGGGGGATTTGCCGCCCAAGTATAAAGAACTGTTAAAGCTTCCTGGAATCGGCAGTTATACAGCCGGCGCCATTGCCTCCATAGCTTTTGGGGAAGCCGTTCCGGCTGTGGATGGCAATGTGCTTCGGGTACTTTCCCGGATTTTTGCAAGCAGGGAGGACATAAGCCGACAGCAGGTGAAAAAGCACTGGGAAGAAATGCTTTTAAAGATTTTGCCAAAAACCAGTCCAAGTTCCTTAAATCAGGGGATTATGGAGTTGGGAGAAACTATTTGTCTGCCTAACGGTCGGCCGGCATGTGAAAGTTGTCCGGTAAAAAAGCTGTGTCTTGCTTTCCGGGATCATTTGACTGAAGAACTTCCCATAAAGTCTCCTCCCAAAAAACGTCGAATCGAAGAGCGAACGGTGTGCATTTTGGAGTATCAGGATGAGGTTGGGTTGTGCAAGCGTCCGGATACGGGTTTGCTTGCTTCTCTTTATGAACTTCCAAACATAGAAAATCATTTGACCAGAGAACAGATTTTTGCGGAATTTGGCCTGAAAAAAGAGGAGATTGTCCAAATGGAAGATCTTCCGGAAGCAAAGCATATTTTTTCCCATGTGGAATGGCGTATGATTGGATACCGGATTGTTCTGGGCCGACCGCTGGGAAAAAGGTGGATTTCAGCCAAAAAAGAGGAATTAAAGACCATTTATCCTCTTCCCAATGCGTTTAGCAGGTATACAAAGCTTATAAAATGAGGATAATGAAAAGGAGGTGAGGGATGGACATGGAGAAATACAGGAAAATGCTTCTGGTTATCAATCCCAAATCTGGAAAGGGACAGATTAAGAACCGTCTGCTGGAAATCTTAAATATTTTTTCCGGAGAAGGGTATCAGGTTCAGGTATACATTACCCAGCAACCTCTAGAGGCAAAGGAAGCAGTGGTCGCCTGGGGAGAGGAAATGGACTTGATTGTGTGTAGCGGAGGAGACGGGACTCTAAATGAAACCATTTCCGGAATGATGGAGTTAAAGACCATGCCACAGCTGGGCTATATTCCAGCTGGCTCTACCAATGATTTTGCTTCAAGCCTGAAGATTCCAAAACAGATGGCTGCTGCAGCCCTTGGTGTAGTGAAGGGAGAGCCGGACCCAGTGGACATCGGGAGATTCTGTAAGGAACGGTATTTTGTGTACGTGGCAGGATTTGGCGCCTTTACAGAGGTTTCCTACCTGACCTCCCAGGATAAAAAGAATCTGTTGGGCCATCAGGCTTATATGCTGGAGGGTGTAAAAAGCCTTGCTTCCATTAAAGCATATCCGTTACGAATTGAGAGCCAAGAACAGGTTTATGAGGGAGATTTTATATTTGGTATGGTTACAAACACCACTCAGGTAGGAGGATTTAAGGGGCTGGTAAGTCAGGATGTATCCTTATGCGACGGTTTATTTGAGGTTCTTTTAATCCGTATGCCCAAAACCCCCTTAGAACTTAGCAGCATTGTGTCCAGTCTTCTTTTAAAAGATGAAAAATGCGAACTGGTCCACAAATTTAAAACCCGTTCTTTGACTGCCTTTTCCAAGGACCCTGTGGATTGGGTGTTGGATGGAGAATTTGGAGGCAGCCATACGTGTGTGGAGTTGGAAAATCTTTGCAGGCAAGTGATCATTCGCCGAAGTCTGCCGAGAAGCTTAAAGAAAATAGGTCCATAAAAAGGAAAAAATGTAAAGAGATAAAGAAAATTGTTGAAATTTGAGGGTTACTGATATATAATGATTAGTTGAGTAGGTTCGCTATGTGACCCTTAATTGAAAGGACGTTACCTGTGGAAAAAGACAATTTTTTAGAAAAGCTGAAAAAGCTGGTGGAAGTTGCCAAGACAAAGCATAATGCGTTGGATGTGGCGGAAATTAATGATTTCTTTATGGGGGACAATCTGACACCGGACCAGATGGAACAGATTTACAGTTATCTGGAAGAACGGCGAATTGATGTAATTCCGGTGATGGATGACAGCTTGCTGGCGGAAGAGCCGCTTTTACTGGACGATGATGATTTCGTCGGAGATGACAGCTTCTTAAAAGAAGCGGAGGATATTGATCTGGATGCAGTAGATCTTCTGGAAGGAATCGGAACAGAGGATCCGGTTCGGATGTATTTAAAGGAGATCGGAACCGTACCCTTGCTCAGCGCAGATGAGGAACTGGTTCTTGCAAGAAGAAAAGCAGAGGGCGATGAGCACGCAAAAGAGCGGCTGATTGAGGCTAACCTGCGTCTGGTTGTCAGCATTGCCAAGCGCTATACCGGCAGAGGCATGAGTTTTCTCGACCTGGTACAGGAGGGAAATTTAGGGCTGATTAAAGGTGTGGAAAAATTCGACTATACAAAAGGATACAAGCTGAGTACATATGCTACTTGGTGGATTCGGCAGTCCGTGACCAGGGCGCTTGCAGACCAGGCACGTACCATCCGTGTACCAGTGCATATGGTGGAGACCATCAACAAGATGTCTAAGATGCAGCGCAAACTTACCCTGGAGCTGGGATATGAGCCGTCTGTAGCTGAGTTGGCTGATGCTCTGGATATGTCAGAGGAGAAGGTTATGGAGATCATGCAGATCGCAAGAGAACCGGCTTCTTTGGAGACGCCCATTGGCGAGGAGGATGACTCCAATCTAGGAGATTTTGTGGCGGACAACAATGTGGTGACGCCTGAGGGGAATGTGGAATCCGTCATGTTAAGAGAGCACATTGACGCTTTGCTGGGGGATTTAAAGGAGAGAGAGCGGCAGGTGATCGTTCTCCGCTTTGGCCTGGAAGATGGACATCCCCGTACTTTGGAGGAAGTAGGTAAAGAGTTTAATGTGACTCGTGAGCGAATCCGTCAGATTGAGGCAAAGGCTTTACGGAAACTGCGCAATCCGGTGCGGAGCAAGCGGATTCGGGACTTCCTGTAAAAAAAGAGAATGGATACACAGACAGGAGTGGAGTATTTGAACCGCAGGAATTATCAGAAAGAGTTGGAAGTTATCATAAAACAGAATGAGGACAGGAGCCGGGTTCCCCGGCTCTTTCTGCACAGCTGCTGTGCTCCATGCAGCAGTTATGTGCTGGAATATTTGTCCAAATATTTTGAGATTACGGTATTTTATTACAATCCAAACATATCTCCAAAGGAAGAATATGAAAAGCGGGTACAGGAGCAACGGCGTCTGATAGAACAACTGCCTGCAATCCATCCCATTCACATGGAGACTGGCCCATATGAGTCAGAGCGGTTTTATGAAGATACGATGGGACTGGAACAGGAGCCGGAAGGGGGAGCCAGGTGCGAGAGATGTTTTCGCCTTCGGCTGGAGGAAACTGCAAAGCGGGCGGCAAAAGGCGGGTTTGACTATTTTACCACCACCCTTACCATCAGCCCTTTAAAAAATGCGGATTGTCTTAACCAAATTGGAGAGATTTTGAGTACATTATATTCGGTGAAGCATCTTCCCTCGGATTTTAAGAAAAAGAACGGATACAAACGGTCCGTGGAACTGTCTGAAGAATATGGATTGTACAGACAGGATTATTGTGGATGCGTGTTTTCCAAGCGTATCAAAACCTTGTGAAAAACGACGGGAAATCCGGCTTTTTTGCTTGACACATACGACGATTTGTAATAAACTTTTAATGAGAGGTTCGTGCCGGAAAGGTGCGGATTTAAGGGATTATAATATAATTAAAAAAGGAGAAATGTCATATGCTTAGTAAAACATTAACCATTGTAAACCCATCCGGACTGCATTTAAGACCAGCAGGTGTTCTGTCTCAGACCGCTATGAAGTTTAAATGTGATGTGCTGATTGAGTGCGGTGAGAAGAGAATTATCGCAAAGAGTGTACTGAACGTGATGGCTGCCGGTATTAAGTCCGGGACAGAGATTACCCTGATTTGTGACGGTGAAGATGAGGCTGCTGCTATGGAGACCATCAGTCAAGCCATTGAGAGCGGATTGGGCGAGATGTAAAGAGAGTTTTGAGAAGGAGAACAGCCAAACCAAAGATTTTCTTTTGGTTTGGCTGTTTTTACTTGTCTTGTTAAATTTCGTTGGTCTCTTCAAAACGATATTGGAGAGATTCGTAGTCCATGGATGGCAGAGGAAGAGGGATTCCTGCATACATAAGTACTGCGCCAGTGTAAATTTGGCCTGTCAGGGTCTCTTTGTATTTTTTCTGCGGGTCCAATCCTCTTAAATGAAGGAGTGTGATCGGGGGATTGGGGTATTTGCGCAACACCACGCCACACACAAGAACTTTGGCCTTGTCTTTGGAGACAAAGGACCAAACCACTGCATTGTTCTCATCTTTGGGAGCGGTTATGCGGTAATAGTCTCCATTTTGAATCATAGGTTCGATTTCTTTAAACTGAGTGATCAGATCCGATGCAATCTCTTTTTCTTCTTTGGTCATATGCTCCAAATCCAGTTCATAGCCAAAAGTGCCGGACATAGCTACAACCGCACGGGTATTCATGTCAGTGGTGCGGCCTGTCTGGTGGTTAGGACATACGCTCACATGGGCGCCCATAGTGCTTATGGGGTAAATAAAGGAGGTACCATATTGAATCTCCAGCCGGTCAATGGCATCTGTGTTGTCACTGCACCAGATTTGGGGAGAATAATACAGCATGCCTGCATCAAAACGGCCGCCTCCCCCAGCACAGGTTTCAAGAAGCAGATCCGGATACCGGGTAATTAACTGTTCCATCATGTCATAAACTCCCAGCATATGACGGTGAAGGACTTCTCCCTGCCGGTCTTCTGGAAGACTTTGGGAAAATACATTACCAACAGCCCGGTTTACATCCCATTTTACATATTCCACATGACAGGAATCTAAAACCTGAAAGATTTGTTCCATCACATAATCCCGTACTTCCTTTCGGGATACATCCAGATTTAGCTGTCCCCGGCTGGTCATGGGGTTCCGGCCAGGAACTTTCAGGCACCAGTCTGGATGGAGACGGTACAAATCACTGTCTTCGGAAATCATTTCCGGCTCAATCCAAATACCAAATTTCATGCCAAGATTATGAATCTTTTGTACTAAGGCAGGAAGGCCACCATGGATTTTCTTTTCATTCACATACCAGTCTCCCAAACCGGAAATGTCGTCATCCCGTTTGCCAAACCAGCCGTCATCCAAAACAAACAGTTCAATGCCTATTTCCTTGGCAGCCTTGGCAATGCCATACAATTTCTTTTCGTCAAATTGAAAATAGGTTGCTTCCCAGTTGTTTACCAGCACCGGACGGTGGCGATTTACATAACTGCTCCGAATCAAATGATTGCGGAACGCATCATGGAAATGATGGGAGATCTGTTCCAACCCTTTTCCTGACCAGGTCATTACTGCCTCCGGGGTGGTAAAGCTTTCTCCAGGGCTTAGACGGAAGGAAAAGTTGCTTGGATGGATTCCCATGACAAGCCGGGTCTGCTCGGCCTGATCAAGTTCTACCTGACATTCAAAATTGCCGCTGTATACAAACACAATGCCATAACAGTCGCCGTAATCTTCGGTTGCTCTGCGGTCGCAGATAAGAACCGCTGGATTGTGGTGATGGCTGGACATGCCCCGCTTACTTTCAATGGACTGGATGCCATGGGTAATGGGGCGGCGTTCTGTCTGACGTTCCATATTGTGACGCCCGTAAAAATGGATGAGATCCATGGAGCGCTTTGGAAAATCTAGTTCCAGGGACATGGCTTTTTTCAGAGCAATCCGGGAAGTTCCATGGTTGGTGATTTCCACGGCCCGGGTGATTACATCACATTGAGGAAATACGCCGTAAAGAAGTTTTACCTCCACGCCGCTAGGCTCATCCTTCAAAAGAATTTCCAATGTGGCGGCATCGGACTCCTGGGTGGTAAAAAGGGAAGGCAGCCCAGGAAGGCGGTATTTGCCGGGAAGAATCTGATGGGAGCAGTATTTCAGCTGAAGGCAGTTGCTGCCATCTGTGTGACGAATCTCAATTCCCTGGATTCGGTAGTCGCCATTGCCTTCGGCTGTGTATTCCTGGGGAAGCACATCCAAAGAAAACCGACGGTCATCTTCTGCCTCGTAGGGGTTGCCGGAAAATCCCCGGTCCAGATTTACAATTCGATGAACAACCTCCGTATCTCCTAAATCAGCGCCGTAATATAAATGAACCAGGGTATCGTAACGCTCGATCTGCATCTGATACATGGTAGAACAAGTGCGAAGCGTAAATACACGAGATTGGGGATTGAATTTGATTGGTTCCATGTTTTATCCTCCATTTGTAAATTTTAATTACTGCAAGTTCAAATACCAATTCTTCTATTAAAGCAAAAGAGAAGGCAAGTGTCAAGGGGAAAAAGAACCGGTTTTGGATTCCTCAAAAAATGGTCGGTAAAGCCGCCATAAGAACCAGGAATTTGCATAGGCAGTGAGAGAAAATCCGCACATCAGCCATACAAACAGATAGATGGGAAACAATTCTGCATCTGCGATTGTAAAATACATAGGCAGGCAGGTAATAGCAGCAATGGCAATGGCATAGGCAGGTTGACGGATGATAAAGTAAATCCCATAGCCAATAAGTTTACTGATCTTGTTTTCAAAAGCAGCCAGAACAGAAAAAATATACAGGCTGAAAAAAAGTAAAAAGATTCCCACTGCAGTTATAACATAGGTAAAAATTTGTCTGACCCCTTCCGGCATGGTGCTTATGGCTGTGCGTTCCAGCCAGAGAATCAGCGCTGCAGCCAACAAAAGGACCCAAAGGATTGTGGATTGGAGAAAATTTCCACGAAAACTTTTCCAGAAGGATTTCCAGGTACTGATATCTTTGTCTTTGTGAAGCTTTAGCGTGCAGTAGTAGAGAGCAGTGGTAGAGGCTCCAATGGTAATAATGGGAATACTGGAAATCATCCACAAAAGATTCAGGCCAATCAGTTTTCCTAAAAACAAAAAGAACTGGTGCAGGAAATTGTCCTCATTGAAAAAATTCATAAAATCCCCTTTCTGTCGGCATAAAAGGCAAGCCCGCCGCACCGCAAGGAGTTCCTTGGGATGCGGCGGGCTTTTCCTGTTCATAAAGCCTGTGATTGTGTGTGTTTCGAATGTGTAAAAGTGTTTTCCTTTACAGTTTTCCGCCGGAGGTCGCAATACCTTCTACGAACTGTTTCTGGAAGATCAGGTACAGTACGATCATCGGAATACAAGCCAGCAGGGAAGCAGCCATCAGCTGCGGATAGTTATTGGTGTACTGACCCTGCATCTTTGCCAGAGCTGCTGACAAAGGCATAACGTCACGGTTACAGATAAGAGGCCACATCAGATCTTTGTAGGCAAACACTGCGGTAAAGATACCGAGAGCCACCATGGAAGACTGAGTCAAAGGAGCCATGATCCAAAGGAATGTCTGACCAATGTTACATCCATCCAGACGAGCAGCTTCTTCCAGGTCTCTTGGCAGTCCCATGTAAGCCTGACGAAGCAGGAAGGTACCAAATGCAGTAACCAGACCTGGGAATACCAGGGCGAAGATGGTGTTTAACTGTCCCATTTTGCTGACCATCAAATACTGAGGAATAATATAAATCTGTCCTGGAACCATCATCTGGAACAGAATCAGGGAAAACATAAAGTTCTTACCTTTAAACTCAAGTCTTGCAAAAGCATAGCCAGCCAGAGTAGCAGTGAGAACCGCTGCAATAACACGGCCTGCAATCAAAAGCAGGGTGTTCATATACAGAATTGGGAAATTCATGTTGTTAATAACTGTGGTAAAGTTCTCGGTCCGCCATACGCTTGGGAAGATGACGAAAGGATTTACCGATGTAGCTTCTGTCATTGACTTAAATGCTGTAAGGGCCATCCATACAAACGGAACCAGCATAGTGATGGATACCAGAACCAGGATGAGATGAATGACAGCAGTCATAAGTTTTGCTCTTTGTTCCATAACAATTTCCTCCTCCTAATTCTAATTGTAGTAAACCCATTTTTTCTGTGCAACCATCTGGAATACGGTAATAACCATGATGATGGCAATCAGAAGCACAACGATAGTGGAACCATAGCCTTTGTTGTTCTCCACAAAGGAGTTTTGATAGAACAGGTAAACAATCGACTGAGTCTTGTAAAGAGCAGGATTGTTTTTATCCATAACCATGAAGATCAGGTCAAATACCTGCAGTCCGCCGATGATTCTTGTGATACTTACAAAGAAAATGGTCGGAGAAAGCAGGGGAACGGTGATGTTGAAAAACTGTTCGATTCCGTTGGCGCCGTCAATATCAGCAGCTTCGTAGTAGTCACGGGGAATCTCCTGAAGTCCTGCCAAAAACAGTACCATGTTATAACCGATAATGGACCAGATACCGATTACGGCAATACTGAATACAGCAATCTTCGGATCGGAAATCCACTGAACATTTCCGCCAAACACATGGTTTAAAAGACCAAACTCGGTGTTAAACAGCCATCTCCATACCATAGCTACTGCAGCAGGAGCTGCGACCATAGGCAGGAAGAATATCGTACGATAGGTAGACACACCCTTCATTTTCCGGTTCAGCAAGACAGCCAGAACCAGTGAAAGGGCGATAGAAAACGGCACTTCTACAATGGCATACTTGAACGTGTTAATAACGGACTGCCATACTTCAGCATCTTTTAACAGGCGAACATAGTTTTCTGCTCCGATAAAAATGTTGCCTCTGCCAAAGTCACCGGTTTTGAAAAAGCTTTCCCAGATTGTCTGGAAGATCGGGATAATGTTTAAAACAATCAGTCCGATCATAGTGGGAAGAATAAAGAGCCATCCCCACATAAACTCATTGCGCTCCCGGCTGGTTCCTTTTTTGATATTACTCACAATCTCACCCCTTCTTTAGATTTTGTGCTGCTGTCTGGTCCTGTTTTGGGATGCAGGACCAGATCAGTCAGTGATGTTTTATTTTTCCTCAGCGATCTTCTCGTTCATAATTTGTGTGATATTAGCACAAGCTGTAGCCATATCTTCTTCACCGTTCCAGGGCTTTTTCAGCTCTTCTACCATGGGGTTCCACCATGCCAGTGTGGATTTGGTGCAGGGACGGAATACGATGTCATCCGTGGCATCCAGATAGGGCTGTAAGTTGAACAGATCCGTGTTGTTGACCCAAGCATCAGATACGCCTTCGTATGCAGCCATGGTCACGCCAAGTTCTGCCTGTTTCTGCTGCATATCCTTGGTTGCAAACCATTCGATCAGCTGGTAAGCACCATCTGGATTCTTGGTGCCTGCGGAAGCGGACCATCCAAGACCATTGTACAGAGAAATGCTTCTTCCAGTCTCAGGATCTTTTGGAAGTCTTGCAACATCTGCATGCTGGGCAATATACTCATTGTCTTTAAAAGCAGCTACCATCCAGGAACCCTGGCTGATCATGCCGATCTTTCCGGAACCAAACAATACGTCTGTACCAGTCTCAGACATGGTGGATGCAGGAGGCATGGTATCTTTTACCAGTTTGTCAACAAATTCCATGGCAGCGATGGTCTTGGGATCGTCAAAACCAGACTTGCCTTCTTCATTGATTACACTTCCGCCCAGTGTATATACGATGTTCATCCAGGTATCCTGCTCATTGGACGGGTTGGCACAGAAACCATACTGGCTGCCGTCGTCTTTAGTCAGCTGTTTTGCAATATCATAGAACTCATCCCAAGTCCAGCTTCCGTCCGGATAAGGGATTCCAGCGGCATCAAACATATCTTTGTTGTACCAGATTGCAACGGTGTCCATATCTTTGGGAAGGGCGTAAATCTTGCCTTCATAAGTATACATATCTTTTAAAGCCTGTGGAAACTTGTCCAGTTCCAGTTTGTCGCTGGAATTGACTTTGTCTGTAATGTCCAGAAGAATACCATTGGACATGTAGCGGACTGCCTCGTTGGAGTGCATCCAGAATACGTCAGGCATGTCGCCGCCGGATGCGCCTGCTTCCAGGAGAGTCCAGTAGCTGTTCCACTCGATAACCTGAAGCTGTGTCTGGATTCCGGTTGCAGCGGTAAAGTCATCCAGAATTTTCTGAAGTCCGGGCTGCTGTCCGTTGTCCCAGATGGCTACGGTCAGTTTGCCGCCGGCATTGCCGCCGCCCCCCCCATTGCTTCCGCCGCCATTGTCTCCGCCGCCCCCGCCGGCACTGCCGCCGCAGCCGGTCAATGAAGTGGCTGCCAAAGCTCCACAAAGAGCAAGTGCGAGAAATTTGTTGCGTTTCTTCATAGTAATTACCTCCCGTGTTCGTCATATTGACTTAATTTATTGAGATAATTATATGAAAAGATAACAATATTGTCTATGGATAACTGACTATAAAAATTAAATATTTAACATGGAAAAATGAACAAGGATATGGAAAAATGAATCGGTTTGGTGTATAATATGATTAAATGTAAAATCGATTTTCCAGTGTCAAAGTTATCGGCCATTGTTGAATTTTACTAAAAAACTGGAGGAATGAATTTTATGAGAAATGTCAAGTATACCGATTCTGCCCAGTTCCGCTGCTTGGAGCATCTGCGGGGAAGCTATATGGATCTTTATTTGATTCATTGTGGTTTGGAACATTGTCTTCCCACTCATGCCATTGGGCGTTCCATAAGAGAGGAATATATTATCCATTTTGTTTTGGACGGAAAAGGTTCCTACACAGCCAATGGGATTACTTATTTTCTTACAGCCAACCAGATGTTTTTAATTCGCCCCGGAGAGGAGAACCGCTATGCTGCAGACCCAGAGGAACCCTGGACTTATGCCTGGGTTGGGTTTGACGGCATCCGTGCAGAGGCAATCTTAAAGAATTGCGGTTTTTCCAAACAGTCCTATGTGCTTCCATTCAAGAACCGGGAGCTGGTGGTAGAGCAGATCAATGCAATTTTAAGTTCAATTCAGCTTTCTTTTTCCAATGATTTAAAAAGAAATTCTTCCCTGATGATGCTGTTGGCATTGTTGGTGGAAAATTACAGCCATGATTACCTGAATCAGAAAAGCGGTTCCGGACGATATGATTATAGCAGTAATGTATATGTGGAGCAGGCGATTGATTACGTTAAGTGGAAACATAGTTATGGGATTAACGTGTCGGATATTGCAGATTATGTGGGAATCAGTCGCACTTACTTAAATCACGTGTTCCAGAAGGAGCTGGGCCTTTCTGCTCAGAAATTTCTCATGGATTTCCGCCTTCACAAGGCAGCGAATCTTCTTATTTCCACAGAACTGCCAGTAACAGAAGTTTCCGCTGCCGTGGGGTATGAGGATTCTTTGGCATTTTCCAAGGCATTTAAGAAAAAGTTTGAGTTAAGTCCTAAGAATTACAGAAGCCATAAGGAAACTATAGATAAATTTACAGAGAAGCAGCCGCCGATTGAGTAGGGAGGAAGTATGGAACAATCATTTGTTCTGCAGTTGACCAACCGGCAGATTCAGGATTTTTATCTGTGTTTCTGCGGATATGAAAAGTGTGATAAACTCCACCGTTTTGGTCCTGCCGTTCGTCCTAATTATGTGGTTCATTATATTTTAGAGGGTGAAGGGGAATATGTGGTGGATGAGAGACGCTACCATTTAAAGGCAGGACAGGGGTTTCTCATTGAACCGAATACGGTAACATTTTACCGGGCATGTCCGGACAACCCCTGGACTTACGTATGGGTAGGGTTTTCCGGACCCAGGGCGCCGGAATATTTGTATCAGATGGGATTGAATCACAATCATCTGGTGTTTGGAAGCAATGAAGGAGAGAGGATTCGTCAACTGGTTCTTACCATGCTAAAGCATAATAAAAACAGCCTGAAGAATGAATTTTATCTTCATGGGCTGTTTTATGAATTTTTGTCCTGTCTGGTAGAGGAAAATCAGCCTCAGCAGCAATACGATCCGGACCATCACAGGGAGAATATCAACAAATATTTAAGAGAGGCCGTGGCTTATATTCAGCAGCATTTTTCCGAGGGACTTCAGGTGTCTGATATAGCAGACCAGGTGGCAGTAAGCAGGGGATATCTGTATCAGATTTTTAACGAGACTTTGGGAGTATCGCCCAAAGAGTATCTGACAAATTTCTCCATTACCCGGGCTACGGAACTTCTTACCTTAAGCGACCAGCCAGTGGAAGACGTGGCAGAAAGCTGCGGATTCCGGAATCCGGCAGCTTTTTCAGCAATTTTTAAAAGACGCATGGGGGTAACTCCCACCAAATACCGCAGCACGGTCTCAGCTTCTTACCGGGAAAGGCTGCAAAAAGAATTGGGCAGCCTTTGGCCGGCAGGGGAAAGCTAAGAAAGGTTTTATAGTTATTCTGCAGTCAATACATAGATTTTGGACCAGAAGTCTGTGCAGATTTCAAAGCCCTCTTCTGGCTGTCCGCTGCAGGGCTGTCCGGCAGAGGCATCGGTGGTAATGAGACCAACGCTCATCAGTTCGTCGCCCATATGGATTTTTCCAGTCTTGTCCACCAGGTAGGACAGATTGGGATTCAGGCCCTTTAAGTGAAGTCTCCGGTACTCGCAGTTTACATCATTGAGAGTCTTATAATAGCCGATAACCGCGGTTTTCTGATCATCGGACACGGCCATCCATGCGGCGATATTGCTTTCAAACGGACTTAAAAGCCTGTAGAACGTACCAAACTGAAGCACAGACCGATATTGTTTCATAAACCGAATCTGCTCCCGGACCATCTTTCTTTCCTCGTCCGTCAGTTTCTGTAAATCCAATTCATAGCCAAATGCGCCAAAATAGGCCACGTTTCCCCGGGTAGCCAGAGGCGTGTTGCGGAACAGCTGGTGGTTTGGCACAGCCGATACATGCGCGCCCATACTGACAATGGGATAGCCAAAGCTGGTTCCATATTGAATTTTGATTCGCTCCGCCGCATCGGAATCGTCGCTGGTCCAGCACTGGGGCGCATAGTAAAGCATACCTGCATCAAACCGGGCGCCGCCGGAAGCACAAGATTCAAACAGGATGTGAGGGAAATTCTTTATAAACCGTTCATACAAGGAATAAAGTCCCAGTATATACCGATGGAATACCTCTCCTTGTTGGGCTGGCGCCAAAGCCAGAGAATAACACTCTGTAATGGAACGGTTCATGTCCCATTTAATATAGGAAACTTTGGACTCAGACAAGATCTTTGCAACCATGTCGTAGATGCAGTCCACTACCTCTGGCCGGGAAAAATCCAACACATATTGATGTCTTCCATGGCAGGATTTACGTCCGGGAGTCTGTAAAATCCATTCTGGATGCGCCCGGTACAGATCGCTGTCCATATTTACCATCTCTAATTCCACCCAAAGGCCGAATTTTAAACCTAACGCCTCAATTTTTTCGGATAATCCTTTAATTCCGTTGGGCAGGCGTTCGGTGTTGGCATACCAGTCTCCCAGTCCGGCATGATCGTCATTCCGCTCTCCAAACCATCCGTCGTCCAGAACAAACAGCTCCACTCCGTCTTCTTTGGCGGCTCTGGCAATTTCCACCAGCCGGTCCTCATCAAAATCAAAATAAGTCGCTTCCCAGTTGTTGAGAAGAACCGGACGGACCTTGTCTCTCCACTGTCCTCTGGCAAGACGGCTGCGGTACAGGCGGTGGAAGGTCTGGCTCATGCCGTTTAATCCCTGGTCAGAGTAGACCATCACCGCTTCCGGAGTCTGGAATTTCTCACCAGGTTTTAAGTTCCAGGTAAAACCAAAAGGATTGATACCTAACATAATGCGGGTTACATTATAAGTATCTACTTCGGCCTGTGCCAGGAAATTGCCGCTGTATATGAGAGAAAAGCCAAGAACTTCACCTTGGAACTCGTCGGCAGTGGGACGCTTTAGCACAATAAAAGGATTGTGGGTATGGCTGGAGTGGCCGCGGGTGCTGCTGACTGCCTGGATTCCCTGTTCCAGACGGCGGATTTTTACCTGGCGCTCTCTGGACCAGGCGCCGGAAAACTGAATCCAGTCATAGCTGCAGTCCGGCAAATCCAGGCTGGCGCTCATAGCCCGTGTAAGGTCAAAGGTATCATCTGTGGGATTCTCAAACCGGGCGCTTCTGGCAATGGCTCCTTCCTGACTGAAAATCGTGTAGAGAAGAACCAGCTTTATGCCTAAAAGTTCATCCTTTAAAGTTACTTCCAGGGTGTCAGCTTCTTCGTCGGATTCGGTGTAGGTAGCTGGAAGTCCCTGCAAAGAAGGCTTTCCAGAATAAATCCGGTGGGAAAGATAAGTAAAGTTGGTAATACGGCTGCCGTCCGGCTGTAAGATTTCCATAGCAGGAAGTTTATAATCGGAAGTACCGTAAACCGGATATTCCTGTTTAATGTGTTCCAGAGAAAAGGCGTAACCTTCCGACTGATAAGAAGTCATGGGCCGGTAGCAGGTTTCCAACAGGTGGTCAAAATCCTTCCGGTCCTGAATCCGGGAACCAAAATACAGTTGTCCCAAGTGGCCGTTGTCAAGAATTTTTATAATATAACTGATCTTGTCATTATACAGATGAAACTCTTTTGAGGTTTCGTGAAAAAGGATTGCCATAATAATATACCTCCGTTTGTATGTACTTTCATTATAGCGGAATAAAGGATTTTGAAAAGAGGTTTATGTATGGCAAAGTATCAAAAATGTTAATAGCTTGTTATAAAATTTGTTTTTGGAGAAGGTGAAAGCAATCGCTGCTTCTTTAACAGGGCGAAGAAACTTTCTTCCGGCATGGGTTTTGCATAATAATAGCCCTGTACCTGATCGCATCCGATTTTGCGGAGCAGGTCAATCTGTTCCTGAGTTTCCACGCCTTCTGCCAAAAGGCCCAGTTTCAGCTTATGAGCCATGGAGACCACCTGTTCCAGAATAAGCTTTCCCTTGGCAGATACCATCATGTTTTCCATAAATTTGCGGTCTAATTTGATTACGTCAAAAGGAGTCTCCAAAAGAATATTAAGAGAGGAGTAACCGCTTCCAAAGTCGTCCATCAAAAGGGTATAGCCTTCTTCTTTTAGCTTCAGGGCTTTCTGGCTTACCTGGTAATTGCCGGCAGTTTCCGTGATCTCCAACTCCAACAAAGATTTGGGGATGTTATTTTGTCTGATCAAATCCGAGAGTACCTGGATGCATTCGTTGTCCTTTAAATGGATTCGGGATACATTGACGGAAACCGGACAGGGGAGGACATTTGCATCCTGACATTTTTTTATAAATAGGCAGGCTTCCCTCCAGATATAGTAATCGACTTTTTTGATAAAGCCATTTTCTTCAATAACTGGAATGAACTGGTCTGGATAAATCATTCCCCGTTCCGGATGACTCCACCGCACCAGCGCCTCTGCTCCTATAATCTCATTTTTTGTAATGCTGTATTTGGGCTGGAGATACATTTGAAACTGTCGGTTTTCAATGGCTGTCTGCATATTTTCTTCGATAAATTTCCGGCTGTAGAGGGAATCTTTATATTGTTCTTTATAGAATGAAATATTTGTCAGTACATTTTTCTTGGCAGCTCTTCTTGCCATGTTGGTGCGGTCCTCCATCTGGCGAAGTTCCATATTCTTGTCGTCCACCCTGTAGATACCATAAGATATGCGGAGGGTTACATTTTTGAAGGTGCATATATGGGCGTCCAGCCGACGGACAAAATCCACCAGATCTTTCTTTTGATTGTATTCTGTGACGACCATAAACACATCCCCCCTAAGGTTGGCAAAGAACTGATTTTTATGACAGAGCTGCTTTAACTGGTTCGTAATAAAATACAGGACTTCATCACCAAACTTCTCTCCGTAAAGGTCATTGATCAGTTTGAATTTGCTGATGTCAAACTGAATAAATCCAATCCCTCGTGCGGAAGAGAACAGAAGATTGTTTACGTTTTTCCGGAAGGTATGCAGCTTGCTCATGTTTAAGAGGGCATTTTTTAAATTTTGATTTTCAGGAATATCTTCCACTTCCAGGGCGCTTTCCACCATATCCTTGAGATAGGATTCCAGCATTTCTTCCAGAATTTCAATACTGACATGAATGGCTTTGGGACATTGACGGGAAAATAGTCCTTCTTTTCGAATCACAGCCATGTCTTCTGGATTGGTTATATCTTTTCCTAAAATGTCCCTGCAATTCATACAGCCATTCATTCTTTGAGCGAAACGGCGGATAAATTCCTCTGTCTTCTGATTGCTGTAAATCTCACGGTCTCTGTCCTGAGAGTCATAAAAGCCCATGGCAAGACCAAGTATCATTAAAGAGCTGGAAACACAGCCGCACACGCCGCCCTGGCGCATACCTCCCCCAAAGCAGGTACTGATTTTAAATGCGGTTTTTAAATTCATCTGGAAATCATCTGCAAATGCTCCAAATAATGCCTGAGAGCAGTGGTACTGCTGTTTTAAAAGCTGTTCTGCTTTTTCTTTGTGTGTCATATGATTACTCCATTCATGACAAGAACCGGCAGTTCCTAAGAACTGTGTGAAATGGTTGGATTTATAGGACTATTTTAACAAATAAATTGTGTTTTGTGAAGATAAATAAGGAATTTTATACAATCATTTTCCAAAAAGAAAAAAATAGTGAAAAGGCTGGAAATAAGATATTGCAAATTTTATGGAAAATATTGCAGGAATCGTAAGAATAATGTTAATATTGTCGAAAAATATTCAGCATTCTCTAAGGTATCATTAAAGTCTTGATAAATTTTTTGTGCTATACTGGTATCATCAAAAACAAACAGAAGGGAGCGGTGATACCGTGAAAGTGTGTATGGTAATTCGGTCTGTGGTTTTCTTTATGATGTGTGTGACATGTTTGGGCGGGTTTACCGTTGCCGGACAGGGATATAAAATGTACCGGGAGGCAGTGGAAGAAATGAGCCTGAAAGAAAAGGTGGCTGCCATTCGGGGAAAAGAAGGGTATACCAGCCTTGGCGAGCTGCCCCAGGTTTATCTGGACGCAGTGGTGTCTGTGGAAGATCATCGGTTTTACCGGCATTTTGGAATCGATCCGGTGGCTATTGCCAGAGCTGTGATTCACGATATTCAGGCAGGGCGCTATGTGGAAGGGGGAAGCACCATCACTCAGCAGCTGGCTAAGAATCTGTACTTTACTCATGAAAAGGAGCTGCCTCGAAAGGTGGCAGAGGTGTTTGTGGCAAGAGAATTGGAGCGAACCTATACCAAGAATGAGATTTTAGAGCTGTATGTGAACAGCATTTATTTTGGAGATGGTTATTACACTGCAGGAGATGCAAGCCGGGGATATTTTGGAAAAGAGCCAGAAGAGATGAATGAGTATGAGTCTACGCTTCTGGCCGGGATTCCCAATGCACCCGGGCGGTATGCGCCGACAAAGAATCAGGAGCTGGCGGAAAAGCGGCAGATGCAGGTTCTTCGGCGGATGGAAGTCTGTGGATATTTTTCACAGGAGGAGGCAGAAACTGTGGCTTCTCAGATGGTGGCCTTTCAATAAGAAAAAGGATTTGTGGATTTACAAAGAAGCAGGGGAAGGAATCGGAATGGTTTTTAAATCAAAAGTCTGCTTGAATATTGTTCGGCACACTGGTGTCTGACAGTTCTAAGAACAGCAGGAAAGAGGGACACAAAAAGAAATTTTGAAAGAACTAACGGTTGCTGTAATCTTCATTCTTTGTTATAATCAAAGTGCTTGGCAAGATTTTACTGTGCTTAGTTGAAAAGAAAAGGAGATTAAAGGTATGAAGATTTATTGCGAGAAAGATTATGAGGCTATGAGCCGCAGAGTAGCAGGAATTATTGCAGCACAGGTGATTTTAAAGCCGGATTGTGTGTTGGGGCTGGCTACCGGGTCATCGCCGGAGGGGGCTTACAAGGAGCTGGTTCGGCGGTATCAGGCCGGAGAGCTGGATTTTTCCAAAGTTACTTCCGTGAATCTGGACGAGTACAAAGGGCTTGCTGGGGATAATGATCAAAGTTACCGTTATTTTATGAATAAACATCTGTTTGATCATGTGAATATTGACAAGAGCCGCACGTTTGTGCCGGATGGAACCGAGGCGGATGAGGAGAAGTCCTGTAAGGCTTACAATGACATTCTGCGCCGGGAAGGTCCGGTAGATCTGCAGCTTTTGGGAATGGGATTTAACGGTCACATTGGTTTCAATGAGCCGGATTCCTTCTTTGAAAAGGAGACCCATTGCGTGGCTTTGACCGAAAGCACCATTGAGGCCAACAAGCGTTTCTTTGAGAAGGAAGAGGATGTGCCCAGAAAGGCATATACCATGGGCATCGGCAATATTATGCAGGCAAAGAGCATTCTGGTGATTGTGTCAGGAGAGGGAAAAGCGGATATTGTAGCCAAAGCATTTCAAGGTCCAGTGACACCCCAGGTTCCTGCTTCCATTTTGCAGTTCCATAAAGATGTGACTCTGGTGGGAGATCAGGCGGCTCTTGGAAAGCTGCTTGGATAAAAAGGCAGATTTTCTTGTTAAGCCAAAAGCTTGAAAGCAGGTCTGGATGAGAGGTCAGGATGAGAGAAAAAAACTCTTGACATTTAAGATAGAAATGGATAGAATATAAGACAGCTTTTACAGTAGAAGACAAAGGCAAAGAACATGTTAAGTAGTGGATTATTTTCCGTCAGAGAGAAAGGGCCATCGGCTGAAAGCCCTTTTCGGTTCAGATAATTTTAGGATTCCGTTCCATTTTGGAGGCGGTTCCATACGAAATTCCCATGGGAGCTGCGTGGCTGAAAAAGTCTGTCTGGCAGAGCCGGCTTACGGTTTCAAGCAGGCAGAGACAAGCTGCGACGTTTCATGCACGTTACGCATAAAAAGTGTCTGCACAGGGAAGAACCAGATGTGCGGAAATCAGGGTGGTACCGCGGCTTAACAGCCGTCCCTTTGTGATCGAAAAGGATGACAAAGGGACGGTTTTTTTGTGTTTGGTTGTACTTATGGTATAACGTGGACTGTTGTTGGAAAAAGAATTGGCACAACGGTGAGTATTGCAGGCATACAGACGGCATGAATCGCGAGTGGGATTTTTGAGAATGAATGCAATGAAATACAAGGTGGTGCTAAGTGGAAGAAAGGAAAGAAGCCATGAGAGAGAAGCTGGAAAAAATCAAGGAGGAGGCGTTAAAGCAGATTGATGCCTCTGATGCTCTGGAGAAGCTGAATGACATCCGGGTGGCCTATTTGGGGAAAAAGGGACAGCTGACCAGTGTGTTGAAAAGCATGAAGGATGTGACGCCGGAGGAGCGGCCCAAGGTAGGGCAGATGGTCAATGATGTGCGGGCTTTGATTGAGTCAAAATTAGAGGAGACAAAGGCAGCTCTGGCCAGGAAAGCCCGTGAGGAGCAGCTGAAAAAGGAAGTGATTGATGTGACGCTTCCTGGAAAAAAGGCGGAAATCGGTCACAGCCATCCCAATATGGTGGCCTTAAAGGAAGTGGAGCGCATTTTCGTAGGTATGGGATATGAGGTGGTGGAAGGTCCGGAGGTGGAGTATCAGGATTACAATTTTACCAAGCTGAACATTCCGCCGGATCATCCGGCAAGAGATGAACAGGATACCTTTTTCATCAACCCAGACATTTGCCTTCGTTCTCAAACCTCCCCGGTCCAGGCCCGGACCATGGAAAAGGGAAAGCTGCCCATTCGGATGATTGCCCCTGGACGGGTATTCCGTTCCGATGAGGTGGATGCCACCCATTCTCCTTCTTTCCATCAGGTGGAGGGGCTGGTGATTGACAAACACATTACGTTTGCCGATTTAAAGGGAACCCTTGCAGAGTTTGCAAAGGAGCTGTTTGGGGAGGAGACAAAAGTGAAGTTCCGGCCTCATCACTTCCCATTTACAGAGCCAAGTGCTGAGGTGGATGTAAGCTGTTTTAAATGCGGCGGCAAAGGGTGCCGGTTCTGTAAGGGTTCTGGATGGATTGAGATTTTGGGATGCGGCATGGTTCATCCTCATGTGTTGGAGATGTGTGGGATTAACCCAGAGGAATATACTGGTTTTGCCTTTGGAATGGGATTGGAGCGGATTGCTCTTTTGAAATATGAGATTGACGATATGCGTCTGCTTTATGAAAATGATATCCGGTTTTTGCGGCAGTTCTAATTCATATAGCCGATTGTAAAAGAATAAGGAGAGAGTGACATGAATACAGCATTGTCGTGGATAAAAGCGTATGTGCCGGATTTGGAGGTTACAGCCCAGGAATATATGGATGCAATGACCTTGTCCGGAAGTAAGGTGGAAGGGTATCAGTGTCTGGATAAGAATCTGGAAAAAATTGTGGTTGGTCAGATTACAAAGATTGAGCGTCATCCAGATGCCGATAAGCTGATTGTCTGTCAGGTGGATGTGGGCAGCGAGTCCATTCAGATTGTCACCGGCGCTCCCAATGTGAAAGAGGGAGATAAGGTTCCAGTGGTACTGGACGGTGGCCGGGTGGCGGGAGGCCATGACGGAGGGCCTTTGCCGGAAGAGGGTATCCAAATTAAGAAAGGAAAGCTGCGGGGAGTGGAATCTTGCGGAATGATGTGCTCCATTGAGGAGCTGGGTTCTTCCAGAGATATGTATCCTGCGGCTCCAGAGTCGGGGATTTATATTCTGCCTTCGGATACGCCTGTGGGAGCTGATGCCATTGAAGTTCTTGGCCTGCATGATGTGGTGTTTGAGTATGAGATTACTTCCAACCGGGTGGACTGTTATAGTGTGATTGGACTGGCAAGGGAGGCGGCAGCCACTTTTCGGAAAACATTTCATTTGCCGGTGGTACCCAAGGTGGGAAATCAGGAAGATATTCGGGATTATTTGTCGGTTCAGGTGGAAGATACAAAACTTTGCCCCCGGTACTGCGCCCGGATGGTAAAAAATATTAAACTGGCTCCGTCGCCAGAGTGGATGCAGCGGAGGCTGGCAGCCAGCGGGATACGTCCCATTAACAATCTTGTGGATATTACCAACTATGTGATGGAAGAATACGGACAGCCTATGCATGCCTATGATTATGATTTGATTGGCGGTCATAAGATTGTGGTAAAGTGTGCTGAGGATGGAGATGAGTTCCAGACATTGGACGGACAGATTCGGAAGCTTGATCATACGGTTCTGATGATTAACGACGGGGAAAAGGAAGTGGGCATTGCTGGAATCATGGGAGGAGAAAATTCCAAGATTACAGATGACGTAAAGACCATGGTGTTTGAGGCTGCCTGCTTTGACGGCACCAATATCCGGCTGTCTTCCAAAAAAGTGGGACTTCGGACGGATGCTTCCGGAAAATTTGAGAAAGGGCTGGACCCGAACAATGCAGAGGCTGCCATTAACCGGGCCTGTCAGCTGGTGGAAGAGCTGGGGGCAGGAGAAGTGGTCGGTGGAATCCTTGACATTTATCCAGAGAAGCGGGGGCCGGTTCGGGTGAAATTTGACGGAGATAAGATCAACCGTCTTCTTGGCACAGACATTCTTCCAGATCAGATGAAGGGGTATTTCCAGATGCTGGATTTGGAATTTGACGAAGAGACTCAGGAAGTGATTGTGCCTACCTTCCGGCAGGATTTAAAAGGTCTGGCAGACCTGGCAGAGGAGGTGGCAAGATTTTTTGGCTATGACAACATTCCCACCACATTGCCTTCCGGGGAAGCCACCACAGGGAAGCTGTCTTACAAGCTGCAGATTGAGGAGATTGCCAGGGAGGTGGCAGAGTTTTCTGGTTTCAGCCAGAGCATGACCTATTCTTTTGAAAGTCCCAAAGTGTTTGATCGGCTGATGGTTCCAAAGGAGGATAAGCTGCGGCAGGTTGTGACCATTCAAAATCCCCTGGGAGAGGATTTCAGCATTATGAGGACTACGCCTCTTAACGGACTGCTGACGTCTCTGTCTACCAATTATAATAGAAGAAACAAAGATGTTAAGCTTTACGAGCTGGCCAATGTGTATCTTCCAAAGGAATTGCCCTTAAAGGATTTGCCGGATGAGCGGATGCAGTTTACCCTTGGAATGTACGGGGAAGGGGACTTTTTCACCATGAAGGGAGTGGTGGAGGAACTGTTTGACAAGCTGGGAATGGGAAAGAAGATTCATTACGTTCCCAAGTGCAATCACCCCTATTTGCATCCTGGAAGAAAAGCGGAGATTGTGTACGAGGGTGTTGTTGTAGGATATGTGGGAGAAATTCACCCAGAGGTGGCAGACCGTTATAAGATTGGAGAGCGGGTTTATGTGGCTGTGCTGGATATGCCGACGGTGATTCCTTTTGCTGATTTTGACCGGAAGTATCAGGGAATTGCAAAATATCCGGCAGTGACCAGAGATTTGAGCATGGTGGTGCCAAAAGAAGTTTTGGTGGGACAAATCGAGGATGTTTTAGCACAGAGAGGCGGAAAGCTCCTGGAGAGTTATAAGTTATTTGACCTTTATGAAGGTTCTCAGATTTTGGCAGGATTTAAGTCTGTGGCTTATTCCATCACTTTCCGGGCCAAGGATCACACCCTGACAGAGGATGAGGTTGGGGGAGTGATGAAGAAGATTTTAAATGGACTGAATGGATTGGGCATTGAGCTTCGAGCTTAGGGTTTAGAGTTTAGGGTTGAAAGGGCAATCTATTTTTGCGAGCTATTTATGAACCCCATTTTACAGCTTTTTACGGAATGGAAAATTAAGTTTCAATGAAGAAAAATGAGTGGATAAAAATGGGAAGAGATTTTAAAAATCATAATGGATGAAATAATGAGCAGAAGTTATAAAAGAGTTCCATGCCGCAAGGATTATAGTTGTGGAATGAAAAGACATGCCAATCGATATTTGCGCAGAAATTGTTTGGATGTTCCGTCTGGAGGGGCATATAAAAAATTTTTTTGTTCCTATGATATTTGCGATTATAGATTTTTAGAGTCATTTCATTCTTATAGAAAAAAATGGATGAATCATAATCAAAATAGTAAGTATTCTGATCAAGAGTTGTATAGAAGATGGTATAAAGGTTATAAAATGAAATAGGATAAAATTTTTTATAACATAAATAGGAACCGTAAAATAGAATAACAAACGGTGTTGCGCGTCTGCCGGAAAGCAATTTTCAGACACGTCCAAAGGGGTATGAATGAATAGAAAATAGAAGAAACAGCCATCCTTATTTCATGTACAAGTAAATGATGAAATGAGGAGGCTGTTTTTATGTGTGGAGATTTTGATATTGCAGGAGTCTGTGCCAGAGAAATTTTGGATTCCAGAGGAAATCCTACTTTGGAGGTGGAGGTTCGGCTGGAGGGTGGTGCCGTAGGGCGTGCCGCAGTGCCTTCCGGGGCTTCTACGGGAAAGCATGAGGCGGTGGAGATGCGGGATGGCAACTCCCGGTATCATGGAAAAGGGGTTTTAAAGGCAGTGGAGGCAGTGAACACAGTTCTGGCAGAGGTGCTGATGTTTGAGGACGCATTTTATCAGGACCGGATTGACCGGCTGCTTTTGGAGGCGGACGGTACGGAAAATAAGTCCAGGCTTGGGGCCAATGCAGTGCTTGGGGTATCCCTTGCCGTGGCCAGAGCTTGTGCGGCTCAGCAGGGAATCCCTCTTTACCGGTATTTGGGGGGAGTAAATGGGAGAACGCTTCCAGTTCCCATGATGAATGTGTTAAATGGCGGTGTCCATGCAGACAACACTGTAGATCTGCAGGAATTTATGATTATGCCAGTGGGGGCCAAATCTTTTTCCCAGGGACTGATGATGTGCGCCGAGGTGTATCAGACTCTGAAAAACCTTTTGAAAGAAGGGGGATACAGCACAGCGGTAGGGGACGAGGGAGGATTTGCTCCAGACCTTAAAGATTCCTGTGAGGTGCTTTCTTTTCTGGTGGAAGCAGTTAAAAAGAGCGGGTATGAGCCAGGATTGGATTTTAAGATTGCCATTGATGCAGCTGCCAGCGAATTGTACGATGAGTCCAGCGGCCGGTATGTATTTCCGGGAGAAAGTAAGATGACGGGCAGTCGGGTGGAGCGGAGCGCCCAGGAGATGGTGGAGTATTTCCAGAAACTGGTTGACCAGTATCCGATCTGTTCCATTGAGGACGGACTTCAGGAGGAGGACTGGGAGGGATGGAAACTTTTGACCAAAACATTGGGAGACCGGATTCAGCTGGTAGGGGACGACTTGTTTGTGACCAACACCAAACGGCTGAAAAAGGGAATTGAGGAGGGAGCTGCCAATTCGATTCTGGTAAAGGTGAATCAGATTGGAACTTTGACCGAGAGCTTAAAAGCCATTCAGATGGCAAAGGACGCGGGATATACGGCGGTGATTTCCCACCGGTCCGGAGAGACAGAGGACACGTTTATTGCGGATCTGGCAGTGGCAGTGAACAGCGGGCAGATAAAGACCGGAGCGCCCTGCCGTTCCGAGCGGGTGGCCAAGTATAATCAGCTTCTTAGGATTGAAGAAGAGATGGAAGAGTAATCGCGCTCACACCTCCGTCGGATTAAGCAAAAAATACTTGTCATTTCCACCAATTTATGCTAAACTAACAGGTGTTTGACGATTAGGAGGTGCATGATTATGCTCAAGGCGATTGTTTCCGTGATTTTTGTGCTGATTTGTTTGGCATTGATTGTGATTATTTTACTTCAGGAGGGGAAGTCTGCAGGTCTTGGCTCCATCAGCGGTATGGCTGATTCCTATTGGGGAAAGAATAAGGGACGGTCCATGGAAGGAACTCTGGAAAAGTTTACCAAAGCAGCGGCGATTCTGTTTATGGTGCTGGCGGTTGTCCTGAATATACTGTAAGATTAGGCACTCTTGGGAAAAGAGTGCCTTTTTCTTTTACCTGGTACTTGAAGAGGAATACAATGGAGCGTGGGCTGCAAAAACAGAGGTGATAAGACGTGACAGGTGCGTCAGGAAAGAGGAAAATATGGAAGATTTGATGGAAGAGAGAAAAGAACATTTGCTGTCTGTGATGAAGGACCCGGCATATGTGCCTATGAAACAGAAAGAGCTGGCCATGCTGCTGAATGTGCCAAAGGGGCTGCGGGAAGAATTGAACCAGGTTTTGGACGCCCTGGTGGCAGAGGGCAGCGTTGTGATGTCAAAGCGGGGGAAATACACCATTCCACAAGCTTCGGTCACAGTGGGAACTTTTTCAGGCAATGATAAGGGATTTGGTTTTGTCGCTGTGGAGGGGCGGGATGGAGATGTGTTCATTCCGGCAGGCAGGACCGGGGGAGCTATGCATGGAGACCGAGTGCAGATTGAGGTTGAACCAAACGGACAGGGGAAAAAGGCAGAGGGCACTGTGGTGAAAGTCCTTTTCCGGGCCAACAAAACCGTGGTGGGATATTATCAGAAAAGCAGAAATTATGGCTTTGTGGTGCCGGATAACCGAAAGCTGGGGCAAGATATTTTTGTTTCTTCGGGAAAAGACATGGGAGCTGTGACGGGACATAAAGTGGTGGTTCGGATTACCAATTACGGCAATGGGGAGAAAAGTCCAGAAGGAGAGATTGAGGAGATTTTAGGCCACGTAAATGACCCCGGGGTGGATATTTTGTCTCTGGTGCGGGCGTATGATCTGCCGGAGGAATTTCCGGAGGAGGTTATGGAACAGGCAGCTCATACAAGAGATGAAGTGTTAGAGGAAGAGCTTGCAGGACGAAAAGATTTGCGAAAATGGCAGACAGTCACCATTGACGGGGAGGATGCCAAAGATTTGGATGATGCCATCACCATCAGCCGGGAGGATTTTGGATATCGGCTGGGAGTTCACATAGCCGATGTGACTCATTATGTGAAGGAGGGGAGTCCTCTGGATGGGGAGGCTCTTAAAAGAGGAACCAGCGTATATTTGGTGGATCGGGTGATTCCGATGCTTCCCCATAAGCTGTCCAACGGCATTTGTTCTTTAAATGCAGGAACAGATCGTCTGGCCATGAGCTGTATTATGGACATTGATTTTCAGGGGAAGGTGCTGGGCCATGAGATCACAGAGTCTGTGATTCGTGTAGACCGGCGGATGACTTACACAGCAGTCAATGGGATTGTGGTGGACCGGGATCTGGCATTGATGGAGGAATATAAAGATTTTGTAGAAATGTTTGACCAGATGAAAGAGCTGGCAGATATTCTCCGGGAGAAAAGAACTGCCAGAGGTTCCATTGATTTTGACTTGCCAGAGACAAAGGTGCTGTTAGATAAGGATGGTAAGGTGCTGGAGGTAAAGCCTTATGACCGGAATGCTGCCACAAAGATCATTGAAGATTTTATGCTGATGGCAAATGAGACTGTGGCAGAGGATTATTTTTGGCAGGAGCTGCCTTTCTTATACCGGACCCATGACAATCCCGATCCGGAGAAGATGAAGCGGCTTGGAGTGTTTATCAACAATTTTGGCTATGCCATTCATTTTCAGAACGGGGAGATTCATCCGGGAGAGCTTCAGAAGCTTCTCACAAAGATTGAGGGAAGCGAGGAGGAAGCGTTAATCAGCCGTCTTACTTTGCGGTCCATGAAGCAGGCCAAGTATATGCCAACGTGTACCGGACATTTTGGGCTGGCCGCCCGGTATTACACCCACTTTACCTCTCCCATCCGCAGATATCCGGATTTGCAGATTCACCGGATTATCAAAGAGAATCTCCATGGCGGGTTGCGTGAGGAGCGGATGGCCCACTATTATAAACTTCTCACTGGGGTTGCGATTCAAAGCTCTGCCATGGAGCGGCGTGCAGATGAGGCGGAGCGGGAAACCATAAAGCTGAAAAAGTGCGAATATATGGAAAAACGGATCGGGCAGGTGTTTGAAGGTGTGATTTCCGGAGTGGTCAACCGGGGATTTTATGTGGAACTTCCCAATACCATTGAAGGAATGGTTTCTGTCAATGACCTGGGAAGGGAGTATTTTGTGTTTGATGAGGAACAGATGGAGCTTCGGGGCGAAATCAGTGGAAACGTGTACCGGCTGGGTCAGAAGGTCCGAGTGACAGTGGCAGGTACAGACCGGTTGAATCGGACCATTGATTTTGTGCCGTCTGATGAGGAAACGGGGGTGTAAAAAACATTGAAAGACAGTATAAAACTGGTGGCCAACAATAAAAAGGCATACCATGACTATTTTATTGACGAGAAGTTTGAGTGCGGAATAGAGCTTTTTGGGACTGAGGTAAAGTCCATCCGGTCAGGGAAATGCAGCATTAAAGAGGCGTTTGTAAAGATTGAAAAGGGGGAGGTGTATGTGTTTGGCATGCATGTAAACCCTTATGAGAAGGGAAATATTTTTAATAAAGATCCCCTTCGGCCGAAAAAACTTCTGATGCATCGGTATGAGATTCATAAGCTGGAGGGAAAGATTCGGGAAAAAGGTCTGACGCTGGTGCCGCTGCAGGTGTATTTTAAGGGCAGTCTGGTGAAGGTAGAGATCGGGCTGGCTCGTGGAAAGAAGCTTTATGATAAACGTGCGGATATTGCAAAGAAAGACCAGAGACGGGAAGTGGAGAGGGATTATAAGGAAAAACTGAGGTGACGGATCGGTATGCCACTCTGTTAGAAAATGGATAAAATGGAAAAGAATGATTGATTTTATCTGGTAATGAGATTATAATATTTGGCAATACGGGATATTTCTTTCCTGCGCAAAAGCATAAAATACAGATGGGGAGACCAGAATGGAGGCAGTTATTATGGAAAAGAAGAATCTGGATTGGAGCAACATGGGCTTTACTTATAGGGCCACAGACCAGCGTTATGTGGCAAATTATAAGGACGGCAAGTGGGGAGAGGGGAAACTGACCTCGGATGCCACAGTCGTACTGAATGAATGTGCAGGTATTTTGCAGTATTGTCAGGAGTGTTTTGAAGGACTTAAGGCTTATACCACAGCAGATGGAAGTATTGTTACGTTCCGTCCAGATTTGAATGCAGAGCGGATGATGAGTTCTGCTGCATGGCTGGAGATGCCTGCTTTTCCAAAAGAGAGGTTTTTGGAAGCAGTGGACCAGGTGGTTGCGGCCAATGAAGCGTGGGTGCCGCCTTATGGCAGCGGCGCTACGTTGTATCTGCGTCCTTATATGTTTGCATCCGGACCAGTTATTGGCGTGAAGCCTTCGGACGAATATCAGTTCCGCCTGTTTGGCACCCCCGTAGGTCCCTACTTTAAGGGCGGAGTAAAACCTTTAACTCTTTGTGTCAGTGATTTTGACCGAGCAGCTCCACATGGCACAGGCCATATAAAGGCAGGACTTAACTATGCCATGAGCCTTCATGCCTCTGCGATGGCTCATTTTGCCGGCTATGATGAAAATTTGTTTCCAGATTCTGCCACCCGGACCTATGTGGAGGAAACCGGCGGAGCCAATTTCCTGTTTGTGACAAAGGACCATGAGGTGGTTACGCCAAAGTCCAATTCCATACTGCCATCCATTACCCGCCGGTCTCTTATGTATGTGGCAGAGCATTATTTGGGCCTGAAGGTGACAGAGAGACCGGTAAAGATTTCAGAGCTGGGAGAGTTTGCAGAGTGTGGGCTGTGCGGCACAGCTGCGGTGATTTCTCCGGTTGGAAAGATTGTGGACCATGGAAAAGAAATCTGTTTTGCCAGTGGAATGGAGGAGATGGGAGAGATTACCAGGAAGCTTTACGACACGCTCACTGGAATCCAGATGGGTACTGTAGAGGCGCCAAAAGGGTGGATTCGGAAGATTCTGTAACATGGTCTCTTACGATTTCTTTTTTCTGAGTGGGGACAGGGAGAGAAGAAGGGATTTTGGATGAATGGTAGCTGTTGACAAGGAACTGCTTTTGTGATATAGTAAAGTTCACCGAATGGATCACGGTGAACCAGTCAGGGGTTGTACTGGTTTCGACGGGGATCATGCAGCTGGTGAAGCTATCCGCATGCGGTGCGTGAAACGGCAAAATTAAAATTAAACGCTGAAGATAATTTAGCATACGCAGCTTAATGCTGCTGTCAGCCTTAATGCACTCACACATTAAGAATCTGGCATCGATCTTGTGAGAAACGACGTATATTAAGCTTTGCGTATACGGGCGTAACATGAAGCTACTAAAGCCATAAGGGTGCTTGTTTTCGTATGGTGGAGGGAATGTGAAAGAACAAGATATGATAGTAGAAGAACAGGGAATTGGTTTTCGGACAGGGGTTCGATTCCCCTCAGCTCCACGAAAAGCATCTTAGATCGAACTTTAAAACGGTTCGAGGAGAAAGCTTTCATATCAGTGGTTGAATGAAAAATGAAACGTTACAAGGAAGTACCCGTTGGTCAGATGCCAGCGGGTATTTTTGTGGCAAAATCCAATATTCTAGTATGATCCATCTATCCTATTTTCCCGCGCTATTAAAAAATATATATTCGATAAAATATATTCGGAAAAATATATTTAGAAATTTGTGAATCATTTTAGGAAAAAATGGTTGTATTTTCCGGTGAGGTTATGGTATATTAAACATGAAATCGATTACATATAAATATAGGAAAAGGAAGCGAGGCAGGATGGAGAGAAAGCTGATTTTTTTGGATATTGACGGGACTCTGACAGAACCAGGGTGCAATGAGCCGCCAGAGTCGGCTCTTCGGGCTGTGGAATTGGCACAGAAAAAGGGCCATAAAGTATTTTTATGTACCGGGAGAAATTATGGCATGTTGTCTCCTCTTTTGAAATATGGATTTGACGGGTTTATCGGCAGTTCCGGCGGTTATATTGTGTGTGACGGGCAAGTGATTTATGATTGTCCTATGACAGAGGAACAGAAGCAGAAGGCGATGAAGGTGTTAAAGGCTAACGGAGTATTTCGGACCGTGGAGTGTCGGGACGGTTCTTACACAGATGAAGCGTTTAAGGATTTTCTCCGGCAGAATGCAGGAAAAGGTGGCAACAGTGAGCTGTTAAGGTGGAGGGAGCAGATTGAGAGTTCGCTGGATATTCGGCCTATGGCAGAGTATCAGGGGCAGCCAGTGTATAAGATTGTGATTATGAGCCAAAGCAGAGAGCAGCTTTTGGAGCCGGAGCAGGCTCTTTGGGAAGATTTTGCTTTTTGTATACAGGATATGGATTCCTTTGGCATTGTAAACGGAGAAGTGGTAAATCGAAAGTTTGATAAGGGAAGAGGCGTGGAGAGAATTTGTCATCACCTGAAGATGTCTCTTGAAAGTACAGTTGCTTTTGGAGACAGTATGAATGACAAAGAGATGATGGAGACAGCAGCTCTTTCAATCTGTATGGGAAGTGGAAGCGACCGTTTGAAGGAAATGGCAGATGATGTATGCCTGCCCCCTGGACAGGATGGGATTTATCAGGCATTTTTAAAACATCATCTGATATGATATAAGGGAAATGGGGACTGAATTTTGCAGATTCTTGTTTTTAGGTCTTACATGAAATCGATAACATCATATTGCACAAAAATACAATTCTATTTTTGGGGAGAATGTGGATTTACAGGAAATATTACAGGGAGTATAATGAAAATATAAATGTAATCGATTTCATATAGGCCGGATGATTAAGATTTCTGAAGGGAAAAGAGACCAGTGAGTTGTCAAAAGGGTTTCATAAATTCGTAGAGGAGGATAAGAGAAGAAGATGGCAGTGGACTATGGAAAATGCGCCAGAGAGATATTTGACAATTTAGGCGGCAGGGAGAATCTGGTGAGCGCCGCTCATTGCGCTACCCGTCTGCGTCTGGTGACAGTAGATAACAGCAAGATTGATATGAAAAAGCTGGAGAATGTAGACGGAGTAAAGGGAGTGTTCAGCAACAACGGACAGCTCCAGTTGATTATTGGCACTGGGACTGTCAATAAAGTCTATGAAGAATTTTTGAAAGTCAGTGGGATGACTGCTGCCACCAAGGAAGAAGTAAAAGCTGCTGCAGCGGCAAAGCAGCCGGTAGTAAAGCGGATGGTAAAGGCCATGGGGGATGTGTTTGTGCCGATTCTTCCGGCCATTGTGGCTTCCGGATTGATGATGGGGCTTGTAGAGGCATTGGGAAAGGCTATGCCTGCTTTTGCCGGAAGTGACTGGTATGGGATTTTAGATTTGCTTGCCAATACAGCATTTGTATTTCTCCCTGTGTTAATTGCAGTATCCGCGGCGCGGGTGTTTGGAGGAAATATTTTTCTTGGGGCAGTAATCGGAATGATTATGATTCACCCCAATCTGATCAATGCCTGGTCAGTAGGCAGTATGAATCCGTCAGAGATTCCGGTGTGGAATCTGTTTGGATTTTCCATTCGCCAAGTGGGATACCAGGGGCATGTGATTCCGGTGATTATTGCAGTATGGCTTATGTGTAAAGTAGAAAAGTGGCTTCACAAACATGTGCCAGAGATGATTGATTTGTTTGTGACGCCTCTTTGCACCGTGATGTTGACTGCATTTTTAACCTTAGGTATCATTGGTCCAGTTTTTTCTACGGCAGAAAATTACATATTAAACTTTGCACAGTGGATTATCAGCGTAGGCCATGGAGTGGGTTCTCTGATTATGGGAGCGCTCTATCCGTTTACCGTTGTGTGTGGAATCCATCATATGTACAATGTAATTGAGGCGGGAATGTTATCAGCAGAGGCAGGGTTAAATACCTGGATGCCCATTGCCAGCGCCGCCAATTTTGCTCAGGGGGCGGCATGTCTGGCGGTTGGCCTAAAGGCAAAAAATCACAAGACAAAGTCTGTGGCCATTCCTTCTTCCCTGTCTGCGGCGCTGGGAATTACAGAACCTGCAATATTTGGTGTAAATCTGCGGTTTATGAAGCCTTTGCTGTGCGGTATGGTTGGAGGTGCATGTGGCGCTTTGCTGGGAGCCATGTTTCATATTGGGGCAACCTCTTACGGTGTTACTGGTCTTCCGGGATTTTTGATCACAATGGATTACACACTTCAATATGCGATTACCCTTGGGGTGTCTTTTGGAGTTTCCTTTGCTTTGACCTGGGTGATTTGGAAGGAAGAAGAGGAAGGTTCGGAGGATAAAGAAACCAAGTCAGAAAAGGCAGCAGATTCCGTGGCAAATCAGACCGAAGTTTTGCAGAAAAATTTTTCCAACGGAGAGTCTAAAACCGATAACAAAAGTGTTGGTCAAGGAGAAAATACAAAGGCCGGAGTGTTGTATGTTCCGGTTCAGGGAAATGTAATTTTAAGAAGTGAGATTCCGGATGAAACCTTTGCTTCTGGTATGTTGGGAGACGGTATCGGGATTGAACCAGAGACGGGTATTGTGACAGCGCCTTGTGACGGGGAGATTTCTACTGTGGCTGATACCCTTCACGCAATCGGTATGGTTTCTCCAGATGGAATGGAAGTTTTGATTCATGTGGGAATTGATACGGTAAACATGAAAGGCGATGGTTTTACGGCGTTTGTTTCAGCTGGGGAGACGGTGAAAGCAGGGCAGAAGCTTCTCACGTTTGATATAGAGAAAATCCATGCAGCAGGTTACAGCGCCACCACAGCAGTATTGGTAGCCAACAGTTTTCAGTATCCGGCCTTTCAGGTGGAGAAAACAGGGAAGATGAACCGGATGGAGCGGGTAATCTGTGTGACAAAAGAGTCGGTTTAGACAAAAAGAGAAATTAATATTCGTGAAACAGTGTAAAGGCGTATGGAACCGTAAATGGTAAACCATACGTCTTTTCTTGATCATTATTTTATGATAGAATATTTATATGACAAACCCAATTCGACTCTAAAATGAAAGGAAAAATTCAATAAAAGAGTAAAGGAGTTATGCCAATGATTAAAAATTTCAATTATAAAAATGGCACATTAAAAATTTTATATAATGAATCACCAATCGTAACGGATTATAAACAGGATTGGAAGAAATATCAAATTGAAAGAATGACTTTTCCGGTTGTAAGGAATTATCGGTTAGGAGTAGAACTTGAAATATATAAAGGGGGAAGAATTTGCTATGGAATGTTGGGCGTGTGTGTGCAGCCAAATGAAGAAATAAACTGTGTAAAATTAGAGATTGCTTTTACACAAGAAAATCGTATCCGATATTATGATTCTTGTTTGTATGATGATCGTAGCGTGTACAAAGGGCTTCCAGAAGAATATGTTGAGGCTGTTATTGGGAAAGTAACTTCAGAAATTTTAAAGAGAGATAAATACCCTCAATATAAAATTGTATTTGAATGTGCAGCTAATTGTGAAGTGGGATCAAGTTCTATGATTTATGAGTTGATTTCAGGAATTATTATAAACATAATTTCAGAAAATATATGTGAGAAAATTATGGATATGGACATTGAATCATTTACACAACAGTTTGCTAATAATGTAAATTTACATTATTAGCAATGATAAAGGGAAAATAAGTATGTTAAAATAGAACACAAGAAATTCAGAAACGGAAAAAGGTGTACCACCCGATGCTGCGCCAACAGCACCGGGCAAGGTTGGTAGGTACGTACCACACAATACAGACTTGGTCTGCGATACACACAAAAATATTATAAAACATTTTTTATAAAAGTGCAATATAATTGTGTGATTGGGGAGAGCAGGATCAAAGTCTTGGGCTATATTTGCCGGGGAAGGATATTTGCGGCTTGTAATGCAAATATAATTATGTTAGAATCAAAATGATAAATATCCTTTACAGATTGCTCCCGATGATAGGATTCTTGATTTAGGATGTGGAACGGGATTGACAAGTCTTGTCATTGCAAAAGAGACCAAAGGAAGAGTTTTTGCAAATGATTTATGGATACGTGCAGAAGAAAATAGAGAACGGTTTGTGAGATGGGGCGTTGGAGAGCAGGTAACGCCGGTTTGTGAAGATGCCAATGATCTTCATTTTGAAAAAAAGCAGTTTCGTGCTTTAATTAGTGTGGATTCTTATCATTATTTTGCAGGAAGCAAGGGGTTTTTTCAGGAAAAGATTTTGCCATTTATGAAAGATAATGGAGAGGTTTTGATTGGAATCCCTGGCTTGAAAGATGAATATACAGGCCGTTCTAACGAGCTTCTTTCCGATTGGCTTGGAGAGGATGCTCATATGTTTAAAAGTCCCAAACTTTGGAAGGAACTTATTGGCCGCAATGACAGAATCCAGTCAGTGAAAACATGGGAAATGGATTGTTTTAGCAAAGCGTGGGACGATTGGCTTGCAACAGATAATCCATATGCCAACAGTGACAGGAAACATTTTGAAGCAATTATCAAACCATATACTTGTTTTGTTGGTATTTATGTCAAGATAAAAACGGAGGTTTCTATATGAATATTGCTGAAAAGTATGTTGATGGATTAAAAAAGGCATATTATGAACGTGGCGGAGAAAAAAAGTGGAATCATTTTGAGGATGTAATGTATGGTGCAAAGAGGGAAGATATGGAAAAATTAAAGACATTATATCCAGATATTCCCAGCAGCCTTCTTCAATTATTAGAAATTGTAGATGGAACTTATTGGAGAAAATACAATGAAGAGAATGTTTTGCTATTTTTTTTAGGTTCTGACATGGAAGAATATCCCTATTACTTATTATCTGCTCAACAGATGGTGGATACCAAGGATAATTTCCGGGAGTGGGGGGATTATCTGATTAACCGAGAATACGACGATATTCAAGTAGATGAGGGTATTTGCGATGATCTTAATAATTTGTGCTGGCTGCATTTTTCTGATTGTATGAATAACGGCGGAACCTCTCAACTATTTATTGATTTTTCGCCCTCAGCAAAAGGAAAAAAGGGACAAGTTCTGCGCTATCTTCACGACCCGGATGAATTGGTAATCATAGCAGAGAGCTTTGATGCGTATTTGCAAATGCTTATAGAGGAAGAGTATGATTTTATAACAGAAGAAAATATAGAAGAATGGGAATAATCTTTCTCTTTCTTTTTTAATCGATCCATGATTTCTAAGGGATGTGCAAAAAGAACCATTCTGTCAACTTGATTTTACGGAGGAACAAAGATTATGAAAAAGCGTTTTAAAAATAATTTAAAACAAAATGGCAAGAAAAACGGGATTTTTATTTTGGTATGTGCAGTCGTTATAACAATTAGTTTTGGAACACTGGCAGGCTGTTCGATTGCAAAAACAAAAGAAGATGCCATAAAAGAGGACACAACAAAAGAGAATATAATAATTGTGGATACGGAAACGAAAGAGATAGCAAATGAGTCAGACCAGTCGGAGCGGGAAGATGTTCAAACGAAACCGATGTCAGATGACCATTCCTTGGACGAGGATCGTTTATTTGAAGAGACAATGGTACTTATTTTTTCGAAAGAAGGAGAGGAGGAACCCAAACAGGCTAGCCTTGCAGCTGGCAATGGATATGCCTTTTATCTGCCTGATGATGAAATGTGGCATTTATCTGGTCCTGATTTATGGATAACCGACAAAAATGAACAAATTGCCCTTTGGGTAACACATTTTGAGGGCGAATCAATAGACTCTGTGCATCAGAAACTGGAGAGTGACAGTTATGAGGGGGAGGAGAATGATCATAAGTGGAAACAGAACGGTGATTTGATGTATCATGTCCAACTGAAAGAGTTTGAAGGCGATGTGTGGGGAATATTCTATTCTTATCCGACTGAGTTTGAAGAAGGCTGGGGACGGGAACTGCCTGTGATTGTAAATACTTTTACATTATTAGATGAAGCATCCAAGGAAGAAGAGAATCAATCTGATGGAACCGGTGAATATTTGGGATCGGAGGATTGTCAAAGAATCAAAAGCATTGTAGATGAGTTTGCAGCAGCATACTTTGGCGGTGATGTTAATCCGATTCAGCAGTTATTGGCAAGTACATATGAAGGCAAGATCGATACCTATGAGGGGGCAGGTGAGATAAGGGATTTTACTGTGAAGGGCTTGTCTGATGGTGATGAGAAGAAAATTGAAAATGGGAGATGTATGGTTTCCCTGGAATTTAGAGACAGTAATTTTGAAGATATGTTTTTGTATTTAACATTTATCTTTGTCAAAGAGGAAAATGGGTGGAAAATACAATCTTATGGTCTGGAAGGATGACATGTACACCATCCAGACAGAAAAAGGAGCTGTGAATGGTCTGGTGCGCGACAGACCGTTCACAGCTCCTTTTTCTGTTCGGATGGTGTACTAGGCATAATGATATCGTTTTCTCATAACGATCAAAAAAACTGTGGTCACTCCAAAAGCCAAAAGTTCAGCAGCTACAATAGCAAGCCAGATTCCGTCAATGCCAAGAAAGATTGGCAGCAGCAAAACCATGGATACCTGAAATACAAAGGTCCGCAGAAAGGATATGGCAGCTGAGATGGTTCCATTGTTTAAGGCAGTAAAAAATCCGGACCCCCACACATTGACTCCCATCATTAAAAAGGAGAGGGAGTAAAGTTTAAATCCCCGACAGGTCATGGCAAACAGTTGGGGATCATAACCAGCAAAAATCCGGACCAAAGGAGCAGCTAAGATCTCGGCAATAAACGTCATAATAATCCCAGAAACACAGGTCAGAACGAGGCTTTTTTGAAACAAATTTTTTAATTCCTTATGAGTCCCCGCACCATAGTGGTAACTTACAATAGGAGCGCTTCCAATGGAGTATCCAATAAAAACGGCCAGGAAAATAAAGTTGGTGTACATAACGATTCCATAGGCAGCCACACCGTCTTGTCCGGCAATCCTCATAAGCTGAAAATTGTAGAGGATATTGATCAGGGAGGAGGACAGGTTGGAGACCATTTCAGAGGAGCCGTTGATGCAAGTATTTGTCAAAATCCATTTATTATAGGTGGTTTTGGTAAGGCGAAGCAAACTGTCATTTGGCCGGAAAAAGTAAATCAGTGGCACGATGGCGCCCATTGCCTGCCCCAGGGCGGTTGCTAAGGCTGCGCCGGCAAGTCCCCAGTCCAGCACCACAATAAAAACAAAATCCAGGATTGCGTTTGTAAAACCAGAAAGAAGAGATACTTTCAAACTTAGTTCCGGTTTTTCCGCAGTGACAAAAAAGTTTTGAAAAAGAATCTGTAAAACAAAAAACGGCTCAGCGGCAAACAGGATTCTTCCATATAAAACACAGTTGGTAAAAAGTTCACTCTCCCTGCCAGCACCCAAAGCGACAGAGATGGCAGGAGTAAAGAAAATGCTTACAGCCGATAAAATAATACAAATTAAGGCGGCGCTGTAAACCAAAAGGGAAAAATACTGGCTGGCCAGTTCCTTTTTCCCTTCTCCTAAGGTTTTGGAGACAATGGCGCTGCCTCCGGTGCCCACCATAAATCCAATGGTTCCAATTCCCATGGTGACAGGAAAAATCAGGTTAAGGGCGGCAAAGGGAGTTTTTCCCACATAGTTGGACACAAAAAAGCCGTCTATAATGCTGTACAGAGAAGTGAAAATCATCATACATATGGGGGACACCACAAAACGAAGCAGACGTTTGTAGGTGAAATGGTCGGATAACTGGATTCTCATAACTAGGATACCTCCTTACAAATGATTGGTTTTTTCTCGATAAAGGGAAACGTATTTTTCCATCAGTCGCAACAGCTCCTGACCTTCCTTTGGTCCCATGGACTCAAATATACTGTTTTCCATCTGTATAACAGGAAAGATGGCTTTTTCCATCAGCTGCTTTCCGGCAGGAGTGAGGTGGATGTACAGCTCCCGTCTTTTTCCTTTTTCCAAAGTGATATATCCTTGTGCTTCCAACTTTTTGATGGAAGAGTTGATGGTCTGTTTGGATATAAAGTAGTATTCGGCAATATCTTTTTGCAGGCAGTTGTCTCCGTACTCAGCAAGGGTGTACAGAATCATAAATGCGCTGTCGGAAAGTCCCATTTTTAGGGAGATGGCGTGATAAACCTCATCAATTTCTTTATAGAGTCGGTTAAATTCTTTTAATTCCCGTCCTTGTTTATGTGTCATGGCACAAGCCCTCCTGTCCGATTATGGTGCAGCATGGTATCAATATAGAATCACTATGAGATGGAATGTAAATCCGATTTCATACTATGTGGAGGAGAGTATAATCCGATTTCGTACTTTTGTCAAGAGGATTTTTAAAAACAATTTTCCTGTTTGAATTGTGACATTGGGGGAAAGGTCAAGAAAATATTTGTGAAATTTTTCTTGCGCATTTTCGGGCTTTCCATTATACTAATACAATATTACATAAACAATGGAATAAATACGAATTGCTGTTTACTTCAATACTTATGCAGTATTGTAAAAAAGGGTGTATGAAAACTGAATTCCGTAAAGGCAGGATTTTACATAAAAATGGGAAAAAGGGAAGAACAAAGGGAGGTTCGTCGGGCAAATAAAATACGGATTGTGAAATTCATTTCCAGGATGGGAGCTGTGTCAAAAAGTGAGATTGCTTCCAGTTTAAGACTTAGTATGCCAACCGCTTTGCAGCATGTGAAAGAATTGATGGAAGATGGATATTTGGTGGAAAATGGAGAGTATGGTTCCACAGGGGGAAGGAAGGCAAAGATGCTTTCCCTAAATGAAACTATGGCGTTTGCTGCGGGGATAGATATTGAGCCAAATCATATAGGTTTTGTGTTAGTAAACATGAGAATGGAGATGGTACAGCGGGCAAAAATCCGCATTCCTTTCAGCCGGGATTTTGCTTATTATGAAGCCATGGGAAAATGGCTGCATGCGTTTTTGGAGCAGTCCGGAGTGGACCGAAAACGGGTTGTGGGAGTGGGAATTTCGGTTCCCGGAACCGTAAAACGAGAGGAAAACCGAATGATATATTCGCCGGTTCTTCAGGCGGAAAACGTAAGTTTTAACCGGTTTGGAGAATGGATCGGGTATCCCTGTCAGGTGGAAAATGGCGTCTGTGGGGAGGCATATGAGGAACTTTTTGGGGAAGAAGAAGAGGCGGTTTATCTGTCGTTAAATGATGTGGCAGAGGGGGCTGTTTACCGAAGAGGGAACGATGCAGACGGTCTGGGCAGCCAGGTTCGGCCATCCTGGATTGGTCATATGCAGGTGGGAAATGGCGGCCTTTTGTGCTATTGCGGCCGGAGAGGGTGTCTAAATTCCCTCTGTTCGGCAAAAGCGCTGTCCGGGGAAAATGGAAAGCTGGATGTGTTTTTTCAAAAGGTGCATAGAAAGGAGGCGGGCTATAAGCAGCGGTTGGAGAAATATCTGGATTGTCTGGCAGTGGCAGTTACCAATGTGCGCATGGCTTTTGGATGCCGGATTGTTCTTGGGGGCGCGGTTGGCAGCTATCTTGGAGATTTTCGAAAAGAGCTGGATCGGAGGGTGGCAGAGGTTGACCGGCTGGATTCGGACACTTCTTTTTTGCAGATCGGAAAGTGTCAGGCAGACGCATCCGCCTGTGGAGCAGCCATGGGGATGGTGGAGCGGGTTTTTGAGGAAATTTGAAAAGAAAATCCGAAAAGAAAATAGGCGGACTTTGTGCTTGACAAAACAAACAAAAACTTTTATCATAATGGTTATACAAAAAGGCTGTGAAAAAGAGGAGTACATAAGGATACCTGTCAGAGAGGACTGTTCATCGGCTGAAAGGCGGTCTTGGGGAAGACTTATGGAAGGTAGCTTTGGAGCCGGGATTCTGAACCTGAGGCAATTTTTAAGTAGGAATCCACGTGTTATCTGCGTTAAAGATAAACGAGAGATACCGTTAAGACGGCTGTTTGCAGACAGGAGTCGGGACGGTATAAAAAAGGTGGTATCGCGGAATTTATTTTCGTCCTTTATATGGCTGCAAGGGTCATAGAAGGGACGATTTTTTTATCCGGTAAACTGCCTGATTACTAGGAGGAAAGAAAATGAAAGAATTGGAGAAAAATTACAACCCAGCCATAATTGAGGAAAAGCTGTATCAGAAGTGGCTGGACAAAGGATATTTTCATGCAGATGCCAAAAGAGGAAAACAGGAAGGGAAAAAGCCCTTTACCATTGTTATGCCGCCGCCTAACATTACAGGACAGCTTCATATGGGACATGCTTTGGACAACACCATGCAGGATATTTTAACCCGGTTTAAACGGATGCAGGGCTATGAAGCTTTGTGGCAGCCAGGAACCGACCATGCGGCTATTGCCACGGAGATGAAGGTGACAGACAAGCTGAAATCCGAGGGGATTCATAAGCAGGATTTAGGCCGGGACAAATTTCTGGAGCAGTGCTGGGACTGGAAAAAGGAGTATGGGGCCAGGATTATTAACCAGCTGCACAAAATGGGTTCTTCGGCAGACTGGGAGCGGGAGCGGTTTACCATGGATGAGGGCTGCTCAGACGCAGTGTTAGAGGTGTTTGTGAAGCTGTATGAAAAGGGCTATATTTATAAAGGTTCCCGAATCATTAACTGGTGTCCTGTGTGTAAGACTTCCATCTCAGACGCAGAGGTGGAGCATCGGGAGCAGGAAGGATTTTTCTGGCATATCCGTTATCCCATTGCAGGAGAGGACGGGAAGTTTGTGGAGATTGCCACTACCCGTCCGGAGACGCTTTTGGGAGATACAGCGGTGGCTGTGAACCCGGAGGATGAGCGGTATCAGGCGTTGGTGGGAAAGATGCTGGAACTTCCTCTGACTGGCAGACAGATTCCGGTGATTGCCGATTCCTATGTGGATCAGGAGTTTGGAACTGGATGCGTAAAGATTACTCCTGCCCATGACCCCAATGACTTTGAGGTGGGGAGACGTCATAATCTGGAAGAGATCTGCATTATGAATGATGATGCAACCATTTGTTTTCCAGGAAGCCGGTATGACGGGATGGAGCGGTATGAGGCCAGGAAGGCCATTGTGGAGGATTTGAAGGAGCTGGGATTGTTAGTGAAAGTGGTTCCTCATTCTCACAATGTAGGCACTCATGACAAGTGCGGGACCACCGTGGAACCTATGGTGAAGCCACAGTGGTTTGTAAAAATGGAAGAGATGGCAAAACCTGCCATAGAAGCCTACAAAAAGGGAGATCTTAAAATTGTGCCAGAGGGATTTGGAAAGACATACCTTCACTGGCTGGAGGGAATCCGGGACTGGTGCATTTCCAGACAGCTGTGGTGGGGACACAGGATTCCTGCCTATACCTGCCAGGATTGCGGGGAAGTGATTGTGGCTAAGACCATGCCGACCCAATGTCCCAAATGCGGGAAAGCCCATTTTGTTCAGGAGGAGGATACCCTGGATACCTGGTTTTCTTCTGCCCTGTGGCCGTTCTCTACCTTAGGCTGGCCAAAAGACACAGAAGATCTGGAGTATTTCTATCCTACGGATGTGCTGGTAACTGGGTATGACATTATCTTTTTCTGGGTTATCCGCATGGTATTTTCCGGGTTGGAACAGGTTGGAAAATGTCCGTTCCACACGGTTTTGATTCATGGGCTGGTGCGGGACAGCCAGGGACGGAAGATGAGCAAATCTCTTGGCAATGGAATTGATCCGTTGGAAGTGATTGACAAATATGGAGCCGATGCGCTGCGGATGACTTTAATTACTGGAAACGCACCGGGAAATGACATGCGTTTTTACTGGGAGCGGGTGGAAAACAGCCGGAATTTTGCCAATAAGGTATGGAATGCATCCCGTTTCATTATGATGAACATGGAAAATGCGCCGGTGGAGCAGATGAAGGAATACGAGGCGGCTTTCGGGACCAGTGAAGGCGATTCTTGCCCAGGGGATTCAATCAATCCGGAGCAGATGAGAGGACAAGTGTCTTTGACAATGGCAGATAAATGGATTCTTTCCAAAGTAAACACTCTGGCAAAAGACATGACTGAGAATCTGGATAAGTATGAACTTGGAATTGCTCTTCAGAAGGTATATGATTTTATATGGGAGGAGTTTTGCGATTGGTATATTGAGATGGTCAAGCCCCGCCTTTGGAACAAGGAAGACGAAACCAGGGCAGCAGCTTTGTGGACCCTTCAGACGGTGCTGATTCAGTCTTTAAAACTTCTTCATCCCTACATGCCGTTTTTGACTGAGGAAATTTTCTGCAATCTGCAGGAAAAAGAGGAATCCATTATGATTTCTTCCTGGCCAGAATATCGAAACAGCTGGAATTTTGCGGCAGAAGAGCAGGAGGTGGAGACAATTAAGGAAGCGGTCCGGGCAATTCGGAATGTGCGTACCTCCATGAATGTGCCTCCTTCCAGAAAGGCAAAGGTCTATGTGGTGTCGGAAAATGAGAAGACATTGGGGATTTTTGAACACAGCAAAGTGTTCTTTGCCATGTTGGGATTTGCCAGTGAAGTATGTCTCCAGAAAGATAAAACCGGAATCGGGGAGGATGCAGTGTCCGCAGTCGTGACTCAGGCAACCATTTACATGCCGTTTGCAGAGCTGGTGGATGTGGCAAAGGAAGTGGAGCGTCTGGAAAAGGAAAAAGAGCGCCTGAAGAAAGAGCTGGATCGGGTAAATGGAATGCTCTCCAACGAGCGGTTTGTCAAAAAGGCGCCGGAGGCCAAGATTTTGGAGGAAAAAGGAAAACAGGAAAAATATACTCAGATGATGGCTCAGGTGGAGGCGCGGCTGGGCCAGCTGGCTGGTACTAATACAGCGATGCAATAAGGGGTGTAGATGCCAAATATATCGCAAAGTGGGGCGTGCATATGGCAGGAATGAATGTTCAGACACGCTCTAAAATGGGCTGGTCTGGTTTTACGGTCAGCGAAAGAAGTGGGAAATCCATTGAAACAGATGTCATAAACGGGAGAATTTCACATATATTATAATTATGGATGAACAGGCGAAAGAGTACCTTTTAAAAATCCCATTGTGGACGAAAAGGAAAAATACGTTGGAGCAGGTAAAGGATTTTCTTGGGGAGTTAGGGAATCCGGAAAATGGGATGGCAGTGATTCATGTGGCAGGAACCAATGGAAAGGGTTCCGTATGCGCAGATCTGACTGCTGTTTTCAAGGAGGCAGGATACCAGGTGGGGACATTTTTGTCCCCTCATCTGGAGGATGTACGGGAAAGGATTTTAATCGGCGGGGACATGGCAGAGGAGGCTATTTTTCAGGAAAGCTTTCAGCAAGTCCTTGCTGTTGTCCGAAAAATGATGGGACAAGGGTATTGTCACCCTTCCTTTTTTGAGTTTCTGTTTTTGATGGCAATGGTAATATTTTCCTGGAAAAAGGTGGATTATGCCGTGTTGGAGACAGGGCTGGGGGGAAGGCTGGACACTACAAATGTAATTTCCTGCCCCAGAGCATGTGTGATTACTTCTATCAGTCTGGACCACACCAAGTATTTGGGAGGAACCATCCGGGAAATTGCGGCCGAGAAGGCAGGGATTATAAAACCAGGAGTTCCGGTGATTTTTGACGACGGAGTTTTGGAAGCTTCCCAGGTGATTGTCAGTCGGGCAAAAGAGGTGAATGCGCCGGTTTATCCGGTGAGAGAGGGAGATGGGAAGGCAGGAGAATGGGGATGCTTTGAGGCTCCCTATCAGGTGCAGAATGCAGCTTTGGCGGAAAAGGTTTTTCAAGTGCTTTCCATTCCTGGCATTACAGAGGATGTGTGCCGCAGAGGGTTTGAAAAAGTATACTGGCCGGGACGGATGGAGGAAGCAGCGCCGGAGCTTTGGCTGGATGGCGCTCACAATCCAGGGGGAATCCGGGCATTTGCCCAGGCAGTAAAAGAACAGCTAAGGAGAGAAAAACGGCAGATTCATCTTCTGTTTGCAGCAGTGGCAGATAAGGATTATGAGGAGATGATTCGGCTGCTTTGCGGCCTTCTTCCAGTGGAGCGGGTCACAGTGGTGCAGCTGGCAGATGAGAGAGGAATGGGGGCGGAAGCCTTGGCAGAGCAATTTCTGGCCGCTGGGTGCAGGCAGGTGGAGGCGTACAAAACCATTCATCAGGCTTTGTGGGCAGCACGTGGGAATCAGTCGGAGAAAGACCGGCTTTACGTGGTGGGTTCTTTGTATCTGATTGGGGAGATAAAAGGGATATTGCATGGACAAGAAGGAGGAAACCCAAAATGTTAGATTTTGAGGAGGAACTGAAGCGTTTTCAGCCAAGCTTGGAAATTGGAAATGTAGAGGAGTCCATTGGAAAGGAAGATCTGACGGATATGACAGATCTGATGATGGAACTGTTGAACGAAAAGAGAAATTAACGGAGATAAAGCATGGATGGAGGAATGAGGAATCGTCAGATTTCCAATGCTTATTATAATGCGGGGTTGGAAAAAGCCAAAGAGCGGGATTTAACCGGAGCGGTGATTCTGCTGAAAAAAAGCCTTCGATTTCACAAATATCAGACGGATGCAAGAAATTTGCTGGGATTGATTTATCACGAGATCGGAGAGGTGGGGGCGGCTCTTTCCCAATGGATTTTGAGCCTAAATCTCCAGGAGACTGGCAATGTGGCAGAGGAGTATTTGAAGGCATTACAGGATGCCCCAGGGTATTTGGACATGGCAGACCAGGCAGCGAAAAAGTACAATCAGTCTTTGACCTATGCCCGCAATGACAATGAAGATTTGGCAGTGCTTCTTTTAATGCGTATGGTGGAAGAAATGCCAAATTATGTGAAAGCTCAGCAGCTTCTTGCCCTTTTGTATATTCACCATGAGGATTATGCCAAAGCAGGCCGATGCCTGTTTCAGGCTATGCGGATTGACAAATACAATCCTTTAACTCAGCGGTATATGGCAGTTGCCAAACAAAATACAGGAAAGGCAGATGTGGAAAAGCATAAGCTGAAAAACGCATTTTCCCACCGGCAGATGCAGGATGACGACATTATTCTGCCGCCCAGTTACAAGGAAAATACAGGACTTCAGACGGTGTTAAATATTCTGGCAGGACTGGTGCTGGGAGCGGTGGTGGTGTTCTTTCTGGTTACGCCTACGATTCGGGATTCCATTACCAGCAAATATGAGGAGGAGATACAAAAGGAACTGGAACTGGTAAATCAGAAGAGCCTTCAGATTGATGAGCTGAATCGGAAATTGGAGGAAGCCAGCGATGCTAAGGAGGAGGCGGAAAGCAGCTTGGAAACCATGGTCAATAACAGCGGCAGCGTGCTTAGCCAATATCAGCGTCTGGCACAGATTCTTCAGGCATACCGAACTGAGGACATGCAGACAGCTGTGCGGCTCTACACGGAAACCGATTGGTCGGTGCTTACTGACGGGGTTTTGGATGAGATTGTTGCATGGATGCAGCGAGATATGGCTGCCAATGGATACCAGGTGCTAGAGCAGATGGGAGACACTGCTGCTGGACAGGGAAATACAACCTTGGCAGTGGATTATTATAATAAAAGTTTACAGATTAAGGGCGATAATATTGGCGTTATTTATAAAATTGCCATGGCATATAAAAATGCCGGAGATACAGATCATGCAAACGAATATTTTGGGGAGATTATTATGAAGCATCCCAATTCGGAATTTGCAGCCCAGGCAAAAGAACAGCGGGGATTTTGACCAAATCTGGCTATTCAAAAAATGTGTATTTGTCTGGAAAACAGGATGGATTTTGGAGAAGAGATACAACAGGAAAAAACTTTCTTGTTGTATCTTTTTCTTTGTCTGAAATTGTAATGATTTGTTTTGGATCAGTTCAGATGAAATGGGTTATTGGCTGATTGAGTTGGACAAGAAAGCGGGTTGCCAGAGGGAAGGATGCAGATAAGGAATTGTAAATTTTTAGAAAATGAGAGATTTTGAAATTAATGCAAAAGGGATTTTAAATTCTCCTGATGATGTAAAATAATTATAAGTATGGAGGGGATATCTATGAATCAATCGTTTACTTACGAGGCAAAAGGACAGGTTTTAATCATTCATCTTCCAAAAGAATTGGATCATCATAACTGTAGAAATTTGAAATATGAGACCGATCTTTTGTTAGCGGAAAATTATATCAATCGAATTGTATTTGACTTCTCCAGAACGGAATTTATGGATTCTTCTGGTATTGGAATCCTTTTAAACCGATATAAACAGATGACGGCCAATGGGGGGAAAGTAGCAGTTTGCGGAGTGAATGCTCAAGTACAGCGGATTTTAACCATTGGGGGAATTGGGCGGCTGATGGAACATTATGACACGAGAGAGGCAGCGCTGATGGGATGATATTGAGATAAAAGACGGGAAGGACAGGCTGCTGGAAGCAGGACCAGAAAGAAAATTTGTTTAAGAACGTATTTGAAAAATCGTTTTTTAATGAAATGGCAATGCAGATTTGTCAAAAGATATTTTTCTGATGCGTTTTAAATAAGGAAGTTTTCATAATATAAGTGGCGCAACATGCGTTTTTGGAGGATAAAAAATGGAACGTTTTCGGATGGAGATTGAAAGTTTATCAAAAAACGAGGAGCTGGCCAGAGTTGTGACAGCGGTTTTTATGAGCCGTTTGAATCCTACTTTGGAAGAATTGGATGATGTAAAGACAGCAGTCTCAGAGGCAGTGACCAATGCGGTGATTCATGGATATGAAGAAGGGGAAGGGACCATTTACATGGAATTGCAGGCAGATGGGCAGGAGCTGACGGTTCTGGTGCGGGATACGGGAGTGGGAATCCGGGATGTGAAAAAAGCTATGGAACCTATGTTTACAACAGATAAGTCCGGAGAACGGTCTGGCATGGGCTTTTCTTTTATGGAGGCATTTATGGATCGGGTTCTGGTGGAATCCGAACCAGGGCGAGGGACTTTAGTGACCATGAAAAAGAAAATCGGCAGGTGATGGGGCATGGAGGAAACCACAAAACTAATTCGGCTTGCCCATGAAGGAGACCAGGCTGCAAGAGAACAGCTGGTTCTGGATAATGTAGGGCTGGTGTGGAGTATTGTGCGCCGTTTTGCAGGCAGAGGGCATGAGCTGGAGGACTTGTACCAGATTGGATGTATTGGACTCATTAAGGCCATAGACAAATTTAATCTGGATTTTGATGTGAAATTTTCTACATATGCAGTTCCGATGATTACCGGCGAGATCAAGCGGTTTTTAAGGGATGATGGAATGATCAAAGTAAGCCGTTCTTTAAAAGAACTGGGAATGCGGGTCAGCAGCACACGGGAGCAGATGATCTGGGAACTGGGCAGGGAGCCGGGACTGGAAGAGCTTGCTTTGCGGGTGGGGGTCAGCTGTGAGGAAGTGGCTGCGTCTATGGAAGCAGCCACTGAGGTAGAGTCGATTTATAAAACTGTAGGTTCGGGGGAAGATCAAAATTTACGTCTTTTGGATAAGCTTCCAGATGAGCGGGAACAGCAGGAAGAACTTTTAAACCGTATGGTGTTAAAACAGCTTTTAGAGCAGCTTTCCGGGAAGGACCGGGAAATTATCATGCGGCGTTATTTTGAAAATCAAACCCAAAGCCAAATTGCAGCAGACTTAAACATTTCTCAAGTCCAGGTATCAAGGCTGGAAAAGAAGATTCTTCGAAAAATGAGAGAATATCTCAGTCCATAATCACACATACTACAGTCAAATACGCCGCTGCAAGTGACGGGGCATCCAATTTACATCGCAGCAAGCTGCGGGGTATTTGACCTTCGCGGCAGCCGTAAAATGCCCATGTAAGTACGGGACCTGGCTTATTGTTTGGGGAAATATACAGGAAAATGGCTGGGAAGATTTAGATTGAAATTCTAAATGGCTGCAACGAAGCATTAGGAGTATTTAAGAACTGTTTGAAGCGTGTTTGAAAAATGTTTTCTGTCAGATGAGGGAATAATTTTCAAATATGTTTTGGAATACAGGAAAGAAAAGGATGTGAATGTATGGACTTTTTAAAGTACTTAATCGGAATTGTGACAATATTTTTGTGCTTGTCAATCGCAGCGCTGATTGCCTGGTATTGTATGTTTGGAAACATTACTCAGGAGCCGGGAGGAACCTTGGTGGACCAGGTCCAGGAGGTGATGTTGTGAGCAGCCGGAGCAACACCGTTTATCTGAATTTAAGCGAAATCACAGAGGTACATGATAAGGATGTATTTGTAAAAGATGTGGCAAAGGTGTACTGTAGCGATACCAAAATCCAGAATAAGTGCGAGTGTGTAAAGTTAAAGCATATTTCGGAGGAAAAGTGCAGGCGGTATGTGGAAAATGCCCTGGATGTGATTGAAAAACTGGAGGCAGTAGACCCGTCTGTTTCTGTGACGAATGTGGGGAAGGTGGAATATATTATTGATTATCAGCCGCCGGCGCCTCCCCGGCATCTTTGGCAGTGGATAAAAACTTTTTTTGTATGTATCATCTGTTTTTGCGGAGCGGCGTTTGCCATTATGACTTTTAACAATGATGCCAATGTTCGGGATGTATTTCAGGAACTTTACTATCTGGTAACAGGAAAAGAGGCATCCGGAATGACAATTCTGGAGCTGACCTATTCCATTGGCCTTGCTTTGGGGATTCTTGTATTTTTTAACCATTTTGCCAAATGGAAACTGACCACAGACCCTACGCCTCTGGAGGTGGAAATGCGCCTTTATGAGGACAATATCAGCAAAACTCTGATTCAGAATGATGGGAGAAAGGAGCAGGGAATTGATGTTCAGTGAGGGCGGGGTGTCATTGTGGCAGAACGTGGCATTGGGTTTTCTTGGATTAAGCGCTGGTGGGATTATTGCTGCCGGAGTATTTGCATTTCTGGCAATTATTGGCGTATTTCCAAGAATTATGGGGCGAACCGGTACAAAGAGAATTTTTCTCTATGAAACTTTGATTATTCTAGGTGGAATATGGGGGAATGTATCGGATATCTATGAAATTCCCATTGGATTTGGGGGGAATATTGTTCTTGGGATTTTTGGTCTGGCGTCTGGATTGTTTGTGGGATGTCTTGTGATGTCTCTGGCAGAAACTTTGAAGGCTCTTCCTGTAATGAATCGGCGAATTGGTCTGGCAGTCGGGCTGCAATATGTGATTTTGTCCGTGGCATTGGGGAAGCTTGTTGGGGCGATTGCCTTTTTTTCACTGGGAATGTGCCAGTAGCGTGTGATAGAAGCGTGTGATAGAAGGGGATTTTGGCAAAGGATTGGAAAATTGAAAATTATGAAAATTATGATTTTAATTCCTGTTTTCTGTGAGGTGTGGGGGAGGGGTTATAAATTTGTAAAGATGAAATGTTGTAGGTTTTAAATTTTTGAAATCTTTGAAATCTTATGGTTTTATGAAATGGGATTTGGAGAGTTGGGATTTAGAGATTGTGGAAGTTGTGAATGATGAGTAATAGATTATGAGTTATAGATTATGAATTATAAATTATGAGTAATAAATTGTGAGTAATAAATTGTGAATTTTGGTTATGGATAGGAGGACGAAGGATTATGGAGTTGAATAAACAGGAATATGATAAGTATGTAAAACAAGTTACGCCTACTCATCCCCTGGGTGCGGATATGATCCGAGCTTTTATCACTGGCGGAACGATTTGCCTTTTGGGACAGATTTCTACTATGAGCATGATGAATCTTTGGGGGATGGAGAGAGAGACGGCTATGACTTGGACACAACTGGAGCTGATTCTTTTGAGTGTGGTGCTGACAGGGATGAATGTGTATCCGAAGATTGTGAAGTGGGGCGGCGCTGGTGCGCTGGTGCCGATTACTGGGTTCGCTAACTCGGTGGTGGCGCCGGCGATTGAGTATAAGGCGGAGGGACAGGTGTTTGGGATTGGGTGTAAGATTTTTACCATTGCGGGGCCGGTGATTTTGTATGGGATATTGGCTAGTTGGGTGCTTGGGGTGATTTATTGGGTTGGGGGAGTGATGGGAGTTATTTGAGAGGTAAATGGGGAAGTGAAAAATTAATTTGGTAGTTGGCTTTATGAGCAGGATGATGGATAGAAAAATTCATTAGCCTGCTTTTTTTTGATGTTTTATAGGATACAGTAGGATTACCGATATAGTGTTTGCTTTGTACTTCGTTTAATAGATAAATGAATTTAGACGGTTTTAGACAATATTTAAACTGACAGTATGAATATTTTACGAATGGAGAGAGTTTATATGAACGGAAAAATTACAGAAAGAATCCCATATGGATTTATGAGACATGAAAAGTATGGTGTAGCGGTAATGGATCGTGAAAAAATGGAATCAGTGAAATTGATGTTCCGTTTGTGTCTTGATGGAATGAGTCTGAGGCAGATCAAGAATGTTATAGAATTTCAAGGGATTGAGTATCTGGCCAAATATAAGAGAGATAAGATAGTAGGGTGGCCTTTGGCAGAAATAAAAAAGATATTGTCTGATCCAATTTATGGGAATGAAAGATCCAATGCTATAGCTAAGGAAGAATTAGAAATAGCAAGACGAAAGTTGACGGTAAATACAAGAGTGGTTGGAAAACGTATGGAAATAAGTGCTTTGGTTGGAATTGCGGTGTGTAAGGAATGTGGCAGTTTTTTGGTGGAGAAGTCGGTATCAACCAGAGGGCGGACATATTTGTATTATATGTGCGGGAAGAATAAAAAAGGAAAAGGATGCTCGACACATAAAATAACAGTTGAAGAGTTAAACAAGAAAGTTTTGGAGGTAATGAGGAAAGAGATTGGAGATAGAGAGGCTTTATGCTGTGAGGATCTAACAAGAGAGATTGCTATAAGGCGTCTGAAATATGTGAGTGTAGATAGTGTAGGAAATATAGAGATAATGCTAAATAAATAATAATATATATAGAAAATAATAGGAATCTTACCATATATTTGATATAATTCTAGATAGTTACATTAATATATGTTTTATAAGGAGAAAAAATATGTATTTATCCTGTGTTAAAATATGGAATTTTAGAAAATATGGCTATGCTAATTTAGATGGGAATCCTGCCTTAGAGGTTCATTTAAAAGAAGGATTAAATGTTCTTATTGGAGAAAATGATACAGGAAAGACAGCCATCGTTGATGCAATTAAATTTGTTCTTGGAACCAAAAGTCATGATACGTTACAATTAAAAGAATCTGATTTTTATGAAGACTTAAAAGGAATAAGGAGTGAATTATTAAGAATAGAATGTGTTTTTCAAGAATTAAGTGATGAAGAAGCAGGAAGTTTTCTGGAATGGCTTACATTTAATGGGGATAAGGCAGAACTTTGTGTTCGGATGATAGCTAGGCGTAAAGATAACAGAATTATGCATTCGGTTACTGCGGGTATGCCAGAATTAGATACCCGATTTGATGCGATAGAATTATTAAGAGTAACTTATCTTAAGCCACTAAGAGATGCAGAGAATGAATTGAAACACGGTTACCATTCAAGGCTGGCGCAAATATTACTAAATCATCCACTTTTTGTTAAAGAAAAAGATATGCATGTTTTAGAAAGATATTTTGGTGTAGCTAATCAAAAAATTGAGCAATATTTTAAAGAAGAAAAACTTGAGAAAGATGAAACTTTTGGGATTGAAGATGGGGAAAAAGGCGCTAAAGAAATAACTGATAAGTTAGAAACAACTTTACGAGAATTTATGGGTAATAATTATGATTTGCACGGTTATGAACCGATGATTTCTGCAAGCAGAAATGAATTGACCAGTATTTTACGCAGACTAAGCTTAATTATCGCTCAGAATCAAGTTGGTTTAGGTTCATTAAATCAGTTATTTATAGCATTGGAATTATTATTGTTTGACATAGAAAATCGCTTTAATATTGCTTTAATTGAGGAAATAGAAGCTCATTTACATCCTCAGGCTCAGTTAAGGTTGATTGCTTATTTACAAAATAAAAATGATAGTGAAAATATTAATAACAAGTTACAGTGTATTATCACGACACATAGTATAACATTAGCATCCAAAATAAAATTATCTAATTTGATATATTGTAAAAACAATAAAGCTTATATGTTAGATTCTGATCATACAGCTTTGAAAAGTGGAGATTATAAATATTTAGAAAGATTTTTGGATTCGACAAAGGCCAATTTATTTTTTGCTAAGGGGATTATTTTTGTTGAAGGTGATGCAGAAAATATTTTAATACCTGTTATCGCAAATATTATTGGTATGCCTTTGGAGAAATATGGTGTTTCAATTGTTAATGTTGGAAGTTTGGCTTTTTTAAGATATGCAAATATATTTAAAAGGAAAAGTGGGGATTGTATAGATATACCATTAGCAATAGTTACGGATTTGGATGTACGACCGGACTATTATTATGAAATAAAAAGAGTAGAGAATAAAAATGTTGTTTATTATATAGAAGATTTAAAAGGTGCAGAAAAGGCATGTGAATTAGAATGTTCAGATGTTGTAGAACAGTATTTTATTAAAAAAGAAGATATCTATGAAAAAATAAAAGAACAGAATAAACTGAAGAAATTAAACAAAAAAGTAAAGGGGAGTATTGAAAGTTATATTATAGAAGAAGTGAATACCGAACGATATAGAGATTTTGTTTTGAAAAGGAAAATGGATAAATATTGCACAGCTAGAGCGAGGTTATTTACCAATAATTGGACATTGGAATATGATATTGCTTTTAGTGACTTGCGAGATTATTTATATGCATCTGTGCTTGCGGCAAAGAAAGTAAAAAAGGAAGAATCCATAGAGATTAATATATCAGAAGAATTTACAGAAGCCAAGAGGATAATTAGTGAATGGTCCGATATAGGAGATTCCCAGGATATAATAGCATATAAGATTTATGAAGATTTGCTGTTAAAGAATGCATCAAAGGCAGTAACTGCTCAATATTTTTCAGAGATACTTGAACAAAATGCTATGTCTGTTAGTGCTATAATAGCGAAGGATGAAAATCTATCTTATTTAAAGCAGGCTATTATGTATGCTTGTGGAAAGGAGTATTAATTACATGAGTACTGTGGAATTTACAGATGAAGATGTCCATTACGCAGAAAAGATATTGTTGGGGAACAAAACTTTTGATATGAACGAAAAGCTCCCAATTATCAAAAGGATGGACACATCTATTTCTGTTATGGCTTGTCCAGGAAGCGGAAAGACGACTGCCCTTATGGGAAAAATTATAGCGCTTGTCAATCATTTACCACTTAATGATGGGAAAGGAATTTGTATTATTACACATACAAATGTAGCGATTAATGAAATTAAGAATAGATTAGGTAGCAGGGGAGATATATTGTTTCAATATCCTAATTTTATTGGAACAATACAGGCATTTACAGACAAGTTTTTATCGATCCCCTTTTTGAAACAGACATATGGAAAGGGAATTACTGCTATAAATGATGAGTATTATTATCAAAAAATGTTTCAGAAAAAGAAAGAGATTACCATTTTAAAAAAATATGCGTATGGCAAATGTGGTAGAGATTACTCAAAAACAGACAATTATATAAAAAGTATTATATTGAGAAGAAAAGATGGAGAATTTGATTTCTGTATAGGAAACAAGTCTTTAAATTTAAAAAATAAGTCATCAGAAACATACAAGGCACTATATTCTCTGTTGGTAGATAATTTATTTAGTCAGGGAATATTACGATATGATGATACATACTTGTTAGCACAGATGTATTTAGAAAAGCATCCAGAATTATCAAACTATTTTTGCTCTAGATTTCAATATGTTTTTATGGATGAGGTACAAGATAATAGAAAAGTACAGAACGAAATATTAGATAAAATATTCTTGCCTGATCGAATGGTTGTTCAGAAATTTGGAGATATGGATCAAGCTATTTATGATGATAAAGAAGAGGCAGAGAGTAGTGTTTTTGGCGTTAAGTATGAAATCTCAAAAAGCATGAGATTTCCACAAAATATTGCAGATATCATTGAAAATTTACGGGTCGAGCCACATGAAAAAGCATTAAAAGGAAAAGAAAGTACAGATGCTTTCATTTATATATTAGTTTACGAATATGATAAAATCTATGATGTAAAAGATAAATTTATAGATTTGATTCTGGAACATAATCTTAAAAAAGATAAATCGGTATTTAAATGTTGTGGGTGGGTTGGATATAAGGAAAATGATAAGCAGTTATCACTTAAAAGTTATTATCCCATGTACTTATCTAATAAAGATGTTAATATTAAACAGATAGGCATCAGTTTCCAATCCATCTTGGAAGAAAATGCAAAGCATAATATAACAGTAGGACTGATTTATAAATCTGTAATAGAATGTATTGTACGATTTTTGAATATGAATGATATTCTATTTGAGGAAAAACGAATTACTTACTATGTATTAGAAAAGTATGTGAAAAACAATATGGAAGTGGAATGGAAAAATTTACGAAGACTTATTGTAAGGGAAGCCATAAATATTAAAAACTATGATGAAGCTGCATTTAAAATAATTGGGATGGAAGCTTTGCATATAGTATATCCTTTTATTGAAAATTGTGATAAAAAAAGATTTTTAAAACTGTTTGAAAAACAGATTGGTTCTAAAAAGAATGTCTTGTATAATTGTTATGTAAAGAATGGTGTATCTGTAGTATTTGATACGGTTCATGGAGTAAAAGGGGAAACACATACGGGAACCCTATATGTGGAAACATATTTTAATAAAAAAACTGATATGCAAAGGATTTTAAAATTCATGCTTAACAGTAATGTTAAGAATATGGGAATAGATGAGAAAAAAGCATTAAAGGTGGGGTATGTTGGTATGAGTCGTGCGACGGATTTGCTTTGTATTGCTATATGTGATGATACATTTAAAATGTTTGAGAAGGGGATGAGGGAATTGGAGCAGTCTGGAAGAATTCAAATATGTCATGTTTAAAGAGAAACTCCCTTTTCGGAATTATACCTAATGGTAATAAGACAATAAAAATGTATTGTGGATGATAAGTAAATATTGTATAATTAAATATATAAATCGAAAACTGAGCAGGAGATTAATTGTGGAATATGAAGAATATATTAAACTAGATATGAATGGAAAGACATCACAAAAGTTAATATTATGTGGGAATGTATAATGTGCAGAATAGGTAAAAAGATGGGGAAAATTGGGGAGATAGAGTACCGAAAGAATAGCTGTTAAAGGGTTTAACCGAGGACAGAAAGATTGTATATAAACGGATTAAAGGAATATGGGAGATAATGTAAGAAGATAAACTGTAGATAAAGGAGAAAATGAAATTTATGTCAGAAAAAAAACTGAATAATACAATATTTTTGATGTATCTAGTGACAGAAAACTATCGTAAAAAATATGGCCTGTCTAGGCAGGAATACTTGCAGTTGGATAAGAAATATAAAATTTTAAACTATATTTCAGAATGTCCGGATGTTTTTGACAGTATGACAGAGACGGAAATGGTGGAGGAGGTGGATCAATATGTATCGGAATCTTAAATATTTCTTATATCATGGGACAATCGCCACCATTGAGAAAATCGATATAAATCAGGGAAAAGGAAGGAAAGATTTTGGAAAAGGGTTTTATATGGCTGTTTCACGCAGTCAGGCAATAGGTATGATGCATAAAAAGTATAAAGAAGCGGTCAGGCGGAGCAGGAATAAAAGGGCCTCTGATTTTACAGAACATCTCTATCAAATTGAATTGGATGCTTTGGCAGTTAAAACTTTAAAGATAAGATTTTTTGAACAGGCAGATGAGAATTGGCTGGATTTTGTTCTCATGTGTAGAGAAAAGGGAGGAACACCGCATGATTATGATATGGTAATTGGTCCCACAGCGGATGATGATACCATGTTGTGTCTGAAAACATATTGGGATGGCCTGTATGGAGCAGTTGATTCTATTGAAGCAAAAAGGATTCTCCTAAACAATTTAGAGACAGAGAATTTAGGAATCCAGTATTTTATTGGGAAACAGGAAGTTGTGGATCATGTAATAAAGAGTATGAAAGAAGTAGATTGGAGATGATATTGTGAAGGAGAGTAAAATTGAAACGACAATCGGCCTGTGTGTAGTTGCTCTAAGTAAATTTTTGATGAAGAAATATAGTGTGTTAGAAGAAGAAGCGTACCAGCGGCTTATGGAGATGGAATTATACGAATTGTTACTTGATACAGATACCCGACTTTATTTGGAACCAAATGAGTTCCTGATTCAGTGCTGTGAGATAGAATGTGATAAGGGGAAAGAGGCATTGTATAGATTTATAAATGTGGATTAAATATAGAGGAAAAGCTGATTTTGGTTGGCACTAAGATTTGCAGATATATAGATACCCTTATTCCACAGGAAGAAGAGATTCAAATTGGACTTCGTAAAATACACAACGAGGGAGTGGATTTGACCGCATGGAGGAGGGAATGAGTGCCTTGAAAATACCAACTCCTAAAGCTGAAACGGGAGATGATTTTGCCAGGGCGAAATTATATTGATATGAAAATCTGAATGAATGGACAAAAGAGGATAAGATTCGTACCTGTTATCTGGTGACTTGTTATTATTATGTAAATGAGATTCCTGTGGCGAATGCCATACTAAGGAAAAGATTTGGTGTAGAAGCAAAAAATAAGGCGACAGTATCACGAATTATCAAAGATACTGTAGACTCCGGACTAATAAAGCTAGCGAATGAAAATTCTGCGCCTAAACTGAGGCGATATATTCCATACTGGGCATAATTTTAGTTGAGGGGTAGTTGATAAAATATGGCTTTTGTTGTGAAAGAAAAGGGTAAAATGATAGTTTTAGTGGATATTTTAGGATCTTTTTTAGTTGATGTGTAGTTGATGAGATATGATTTTTAGAAAGAGGATGGTGACGCATTAATTTATTAAGAATTGTTTGTTGGAAGATGATATGTATTATGTGGTAGGGGAAAGGGAAATGATTTTAAATTCAGGGTATTGGCGGATAATTTTTGAAGATTATCCGCTAGTATACGAAAATAACTGCTTGATATAAAATATAGTGAAATATCTATATAAATTTTATAATCATATATACAATTTTGAGTTTTATTAAAAAATTTTTTGTGCCTATATTGACACACTAGGAAGGACAGGTGTTTGGGATTGGGTGTAAGATTTTTACGATTGCGGGGCCGGTGATACTTTATGGGCTTTTGAGCAGTTGGGTGCTGGGAGTGATTTATTGGATTGGGGGAGTGATGGGGGTTATTTGAGAAGTGGAGATAAAAAATTAAGAAAATTAGGAAATGATTTTTAAATAAGTATTATGAGCAGGATGATGGATAAAAAATTCATTAGCCTGCTTTTCAAGTAAAAAATTTTGTTGATAAAAATTTTGTTATAGGGATAGTTTGCTCTTTTTTGTCCCCTCAAGATTCTGTTTTACTTGAAAAAATAACGATATTGCGTTATTTTTATATTGCGATATGCATAAATCAATTCACTATTCTGTCGGAGCTATGGTTCCGGGTAGAAAGATCAATCATTTTTTAAGGAGGATCTATTTATGGCAGTAAGAAAAACTATGTTTGTAAAAGAGAATTCATTTCGCAAATAATGGAGCCGGTGGGCGATATGGTCGTAAAAAGTATTCTGGATATAAAGATGGCGCTGTAATCGGTGTGACTAAATTTGGCCTTCATGACATATATTACAAGATCCCAGACGGTTTGATTTATCCAGCCATAGCAGCTTTTAGATCTTTAGTAATTTATAACAAATCTGGTCAAAAATATGAATGGAAGAATGGTATCAATCCTATTCAGATCTGGGATAAGTGCAAAGTAAACATGACTAGCCAGATTATGAACTTTGTTTCTGCTATTGGTGACAATCTGAATACTGTAGGCAAAGATTCCAACATCTGGAACCTAGCTTATATGACAGTTTTACTTCATCAGGGAGTGAGTGGAAATGAATAAAAAGTATATCGTTAAACTCAAAATAAGGGAGGCAATTGAAGAACGTGGAATAACGCAAAAAAAACTTGCTGAAATGTCTGGGCTTAGAGAATTAACTATTAGCGATATTGTTAGAGGAACTCGTACAGTAATCAATTTTGAGCATTTATCAAAAATAGCAGAAGCATTAGAAATAGATAACATTACAGAACTAATTGACTTTGAACACGCACATAAATAAAGCTCGAACTATCACAATAAGTACGTTCTTATACAAGACCCGAAATACTAATTATTTTATTGTCTATATACTGAGGTTAAACACCTGGCATTCTAGGCGAAAATTTCAGGTCAACTCCATACTTCAAAGTTTAGAAAAAGGAAATGCAAGGACATTAAACTTGAGGTAAAAACATGGAAAATTATAGGAAATCAGCCCATTGCATATATGACATTAAACATCATATTGTATGGATAACAAAGTATCGAAAACCAGTCCTGATGGGAAAGATAGCCATAAGGACAAGAAAGTTGACACGCAAGATATGCCAGACAAATGATGTGGAAATTCTGGCGGGGTATGTAGGGAAGAATCACATCCATCTTCTGCTATCTGTGCCGCCGCATCTATCAGCAAGCAAGCTGGTCTAGTATATGAAGGGGAATATATCCAGAAAACTGTAGATGGAGTATAAAGAACTGAATAAGGAGTTTTGGGGCCGCCATCTATGGGGGAGAGGATACACATAAGGGTTTTAAAGTAAGGAGCAGTAATGGAAGAACTATTCGATTTGTCAAAATTTGATTCCTACAAAGAGGACAATCGCAGAGAAGTAAAGAAAGCAGAAGGAGGCCTCCCCAACAGCTTATGGGATACTTATTCTGCCTTTGCCAACTGCTATGGCGGAGTTATCATCCTTGGCGTAAAAGAGGATAAAGATGGTAATTGGCATACAACGGGATTGAAAAATGCGTCAAAGCTGAAAAAGACTTTTTGGGATACTCTTAACAACCGCAAAAAGGTAAGTATAAATCTTCTGAGAGATGACGATGTGGAAACTTTTTATGTGAACGATACAGATGATGTAATCATGGTAATATGGGTGCCAAGCGCAAAGCGGGAGCAGAAGCCGGTATACATCAATGATGACTTGTTTGGAGGGACATTTCGCAGAAATTGGGAGGGAGATTACCACTGTACCAGACTGCAGGTCAAGACAATGTTAAGAGATCAGGCAGAAGAAACCATGGATATGGAAGTGCTGGATGAGGCTGAAATTGAAGAGCTGAATGAAGATTCTGTTCGTGGTTACCGTAATAGTCACAAATCTTTTAAGCCAGGACATCCATTTGAAAGATTAGATGACAGTGAGTATTTGAGAGTAATTGGAGCGGCAGGCATTTCGAAAGAGGATAAAAGGCTTCATCCGACTGCCGCCGGAATGCTTATGTTTGGAAATGAGTATGATATTGTGAGATATTTCCCAGAGTATTTTTTGGATTACAGGGAAAATCCGGATACGGTTATCAGATGGACAGATAGGCTTCAATCTTCATCGGGTGAATGGTCCGGGAATTTATTTGATTTTTATTTCCGTGTATACAATAAAATCATTAAAGATATTAAGGTGCCATTTAAAATAGAGGGCGGTTTTCGGATTGATGATACATCTGTCCACAGAGCATTGAGAGAAGCGTTAGCGAATTGTATTATCAATACAGACTTTTATGGTAAATTCGGTGTTACTATAATCAAAGAGGATGATATGCTTACACTGGAAAATCCTGGATATATCAGACTTGGAAAGGAGCAGATGCGAAGAGGAGGAAAATCTGATCCAAGGAATAAGAGCCTGATGAAAATGTTTAATCTAATAGATATCGGCGAACACGCCGGAAGTGGAGTACCTAATATTTTTAACGTATGGGAGGATGAGGGATGGGAAGAACCTGTAATAGAGGAAAGCTTTGATCCGGACAGAACGTCATTGACATTAAGATTTGTTAAAAAACAAGCGATAAAAACAAGCGATAAAAAACAAGCGATAAAAACAAGCGATAAAAAACGAGCGAATAAAACGGATAAGAATATGGAAAAAATCAGGTTGTATCTGCAAAAATACGAAACAGCAAAAACAAGAGAGATTGCTGAATTGCTTGGTTTGAGTGTGGCTAGAGCCAGAGCTGTACTTTCTGACATGAATGATGTTGAAGCGTTGGGAACCAATAGAAACAGAACATATAGATTAAAAATGTAATGGAAATTGTTGACATAATATCAATTTTTATTTAATCATTCAAATAGTTTTAGAATTGTGTGTATATGTTCAAAATTCCTATAATGCAAAACAAAATTCTGTAAAAATAGATTTGAAATTGAAAGATAATGCATAATTTCTGTGTTTCAGTCAAATTTTTTTGTGCCTATATTGACACACTCGGAGGGACAAATTTTTGGAATAGGCTGCAAAATATTCACAATTGCTGGGCCGGTAATCTTGTATGGGATATTGAGCAGCTGGATATTGGGGATTATTTATTGGATTGGGCAATTAGTAGGGATGGTTTAAAAGTAAAAAAGGAAACGAAAATATGTGTTTAGAGCAGAATGATGAAAGGGAAAGTCTTTTGTTATTCTGCTTTTTATATGCCTCAGTATATGAAATGGCTGCTGGCGGCAGGTGTTTTGTGCGGGATGATTTGACAGAATCGCATGTTAGAATGGAGAAAAATAATGAGCAAAAGAGTAGTTAAGAAAGGTACATATGGATTCGTAGAAAGTCAGGGAGAAAATGTTTTAAAAGTAGACACTGAAAAAATGAGAGCAGTAAGATTGATGTTTGACTTGTGTTTGGATGGAATGAGCCTTGGGCAGATAAAGGATATTATTGATGTGCAAGGGATTCTGTATCCGGCGAAGTATAAAAAGGATACGCCGACAGGATGGTCATTGGCAGAAATATCTAAAATATTATCAAATCCGATTTATTCGGATGAAAGGTATAAGATAATATCAACACAGGAGTTTAAGGTAGCACAACGTATGCTGAAATTGAATACGAGAGTTACTGGGAAAAAGATAGAGATCAGCGCATTGGTCGGCATTGCGGTGTGTTCGGAATGTGGAAGTTTTTTGGTGGAAAAATCCGTGTCCTCCAGAGGAAGAAAATATTTGTATTACATATGTGGCAAATATAAGAAAAATGGGGGCTGTTCGGCCCATAAAATAGCGGTATTGGAGTTGAATAGGAGGGTATTGGAAATATTACAATACCAGAATATGGATATGCTAAGTTTTAAAGAGTTAACAAGAGAGATGGCGATAAAATATTTAGAACGTGTTTGTGTTAATAGCGCAGGAGACATTGAAAGCGTAGAACGGAATACATAAGAAATAAGCTGATATAAAAATGTAAATGAACTTGACAAAAATAATATTTTATGTAAAAATTGTTTCATAAAAAATGATGGAGTGAAAATGATAGACAATATTTCAGATAATCTCAAAACAGTAATGATAAGAATTGGTAGGGCCATTGCAAAGGCAGTTGGAGAAGATATGAGGAATTATACTGTCACGAATGAGAATGTTACGAATAATGCGTTGCCGTTTTTGCGCGGGGATTACATTCATACCAATATAAAGAAAGCACTTGAAAGCAGAGAAGTAGAGCTTAAATTTTTTAACAGAAGTTTTTGGAAAGAAATTGTTATTATAGACAGGGAAGATCAGGTTTCTATTTCTGTGTGTTCTCAGAATACTTTGAATCGCATAGCAAAGAATATTAACCATAAAAGTCCGCATTATATGCAGACAATTTTAAATGTGGAGAATAAGAATGAGACTGCACCAGTTAAGCAAATGAGTATTGCAGACTTTGATCCTTCTTTTGCTTGTGGATTCTCAGATGAAGATTACGAGAAGGATTTTTTTACGATTATGGAAGAGTCACCTGCTATGTTTGAAAATTACAGGCACTGGGCGGTCTCTTATGAAGTAGAGCATTACCAGCTAACAAAACTTTCTGTAACATTATTTGATAAAAATTTTAATGTGGTTCAGGAACTTTCTCTTTTGGAAACTCTGAAACCTGATTTTAGCGAGCTTACTGCTAGTGATATAAAAAGTAAGAAGCAGGACGATGTTCATAATCTTGTTTCGGTGAAAGCTGGTCTTGTTGGACGTAAAGCAAGCGAACCGGAGAAACGTACTGAAATTTTGCCGAAGTCTGTGGAGGAGAGCAAGGAAGCATGATCTCTTCGGCAATATCAAAACATTAAAATCATGTTTCCAAAAAAATATGGATAATCAAATTTTTAATGGAGAACGTCTGAAGGAAGCCTTACAATTTAGAGAAAAAACAATGACAATGCTTGCTGAAGAAACGGGTATTCGTAAGCAGTCACTTTCTCTATACGCAAATGGAGGCAATGTCCCACCGTATGAAAATGTCAAGAAAATTGCTGATAGTTTGAATTTCCCTGTTGATTTTTTTATGACGAAGGATTTGTGTACAACGATAACAGGAAATATTTATTTTCGTTCGCAGGCATCTGCGACAAAAAAGTCTCGAAACGCACAAAAAATAAAACTTGAATATGTGGCTAAAATGTATGAAGTATTGCTTGATTATATTAATTTTCCGGAAGTAAATTTACCGGAAGATATTGACATCAATTTGCCAGAAGATAGTTTTGAAGCAGATTCAGAAACGGTGCTTATTGAGATTGAGAAGCTTGCCGCGCAAGTTCGGGCATATTGGAAACTGGGAGATGGACCTATTGAAAATTTACAATATGTTCTTGAATCTAATGGGATTATTGTTACTGGTTTTAGAGATGTCAATTCGGCAATTGATGCATTTAGCCAGCAGATTAAGGTTAATAAGAAAACAGTTTATATTGTTGCGTTAGCGACAGGAATGAAACCAATCGAGAGACTGCGATTTGATATGGCGCACGAATTGGGGCATATTTTAATGCATTCTTGGGAAGCGGATAATGATTGTATTACGAGAGATGAATTTAATGCAAGGGAAAAGCAGGCAAATATGTTTGCAAGTGCTTTTCTCCTGCCCAAAGATTCTTTTGTAAGAACAGTAGCTGCATATCCTACAAATATTGATTACTATAAGTTCCTCAAGAAAAAATGGAAGGTTTCTATGCAGGCAATGATGTATCAGGCGAGGCAGCTTAACGTGATTTCAGCGAATCAATTTCAGTATATGATGCGAATTGTTTCAAAAAATGGATGGCGTACAAAAGAACCGGGAGATGTGCCTGGACAAATTGGAGAAACAATTTTTCAGGGTGCAATTGATTTGCTGTTTGATGGCGGGTATATGACGGTGGATGAACTTTTGCGGGATTTTGCATCCTATGGAATTATATTATCTCAGAAGGATTTAGAAAACTTTATGTGTTTAAGGAAGGGAACTCTTAAGCAGAAAGAGAAAATTATTCCTTTTATGAGTGTTAAGAAGGATAACCAATAATGTTGTTGTTAAATCTCGCACCACTGGTGCGAGATTTGAAAGGATATGAGAATATGGATATTATCATATATCAGCCCTTTGTGAATGAGATAAAAGCGTTGATTCAGAAAAAACAATTTCAGGCAATCAAATTAATAAACACAGAAACAATAAATCTTTATTGGGAAATTGGGGAGGAAATATACCGTCAGCAGGAAGAAAAAGGATGGGGAAAATCTATCGTACAGATATTGGCCAAGGAATTGCAAAAGGAGTTTCCAGGGGCAAAAGGATATTCGGCGGCGAATCTTTGGAGAATGCGAAATTTCTATTTAACATATCGCAATTCTGAAAAACTCGCACCACTGGTGCGAGAAATCAGCTGGAGCAATAATATTGCTATTATGGAAAAATGCAAAGATGATTTGCAAAGAGAATTTTATATTCAAATGACAAAGCGATTTGGCTGGACAAAACGAATTTTGATTAATTTTATAGAGGCTAAGACATATGAAAAATATCTTCTTAATCAAACAAATTTTGACTTGACTATTCCTGATGAACGCCAAATTCAGGCAAAATTAGCTGTGAAGGATGAATATATGTTTGATTTTGCAGAACTGTCTCCTGAATACTCAGAACATGAGTTGGAATTGCAGCTGGTAAATCATATAAGAGCGTTTTTAATTGAGATGGGAGGCGATTTTTCTTTTCTGGGGAATCAATATCATTTAGTTGTCGGTAGCCACGATTTGTATATTGACTTACTTCTGTTTCACAGGAGGCTAAGGAGATTGTTGGCAATAGAATTGAAAATAGGAGAGTTTGAAGCGGAATATGCAGGAAAGATGCAGCTTTATTTGACTGCTTTGGATGAACAGATAAAACTGCCCGATGAAAATCCATCCATAGGGATTATTATCTGTAAAAGTAAAGACAGAACCTATGTGGAGTATGCTCTGAAAAGGTCAAATGTCCCGATAGGAGTTGCGACATATCAACTTAGTAGTTCTTTGCCGGAGAATATGAAAGAGATGTTGCCGGAACCAGAAGAGATTGTGAGACGGTTGAGGATTTTTGAAGGATAATGAAATGTTAATATACTGAAAATATAATTTAGGAAAACAAAGATATATAGGATTGTACGCAAGTTTTTTACTTTCTGGTATATTTTTGCTGGAAGAAATACATGGAATCTGATAGCACATTTATTAAATATACAAAAGGGTAAATTTGAGAGGAAATGGTATGGACTATTCAATAGCAATTGGAATTGATAAATATTTAGATATGAAATTAACAGATACAGATTATGCAGAAAATGACGCAAAAAAATACAGCTCTATTATGGGAGTGGGGTTTGAACTGGGAGAGAATAAATTACTGTTAGGCAGTCAAGCTACTAAAAATGAAATCGAAAACAATATTATAAATATGCCAGTGATTGAGGGGGATAGAGTCTTTTTGTTTTTTGCAGGACATGGCGTGAATTTTTATAATGACCCTTTATTGTCTTGCTATGATTCTGAGGGGAACGTCAATGAAAAACCATTGACATGGTTATCAATAAAAAAAGTTTTAGGGGTTTTTGCAGAAAAGAGAGTGAATATAGTATGCTTTGTGGATGCATGTCAAAGTTCTATAAATTATATTTCACGAGGGGTAGAACAATCGATTGAGGAAATAAATATTGATAGAAATTATTATTATGTTTTTTCATCAGCAGATTATGATGAAGATGCGGTAAGTGATCGGAAATATATGCATGGAATATGGAGTAAATATTTATTTGATGCATTGGAGGGAGAGGAAGGCGCGCTTTTAAATGGGAAATTAACTAATAATTCGTTGCAGAATTTTTTGAGTTTGAAAATGCAGGAGTTTTGTAATCAGGAGGGAGAAAATCTGAATCAAACCCCTCAAGCATGGGGAAAAATTGGTGAGGAATTTGTAATTAAAGATTTTACTACAAATAGAGGAAAAATATCTAAAATGCAGATTAAGAATATTTATTTTGGGACAGTTGATGCTGATAATGAGATTCAAGAGAAACCAGAGAAGTTTGTTAGTAACTATTTTGATTTGAATGATGTTTCTCACAATTTATTTGAAAAAGATAATATTCAGTTTGTTGTTGGCAGAAAAGGAACTGGAAAGACTTATATAGGAAAATACATGGAGAAGGTTAAACCAGAACAAATCGAGTATTTGGGTATGGATAATTTTGATTATAAAGCATTTAATGCTTTGGCATCTAAAGGAGAGGGATATGAGCCATATATTCTTCCTTGGAAATACTTTATTTTGGCAAAGTTATTAGTACATGTAAATGAATATATTAAAAATGAAGAGATTGATTCTGTATTAAAGGAACTATATGGAAGAAGACCAACTAATGGGCAAATAGTACAGACAAAGTTTAAAAAAGGAATATCGTTTAAGAATTTTGCATTAATAGACAAATGGAAGAATGATCTTGCAAAAGATAATAATTACTTTGATTTAGGAGATATTGTTCAGATATTTTCCTTTCTGATAGAAGATTATGTTGAACAGAAATATTTGTTGATTTTAGATGGTTTAGATGAAAAACTTAATGAAAATAATCATTATAAAGATATAATGAATGGATTGTTATGGGCCGTTAAGGGTTTAAACTCAGAGATGTATGAATCTAAGATAAAAATAAAGGTAGCTGTTTTTTTTAGAAAAGATGTATTTGAATTTGTTCAAGGAGCTAATACAGCAAAACTTGCTAACGGAAGTACGATAGGGCTAGATTGGGTTACAGATTCAGATGATAAGAAAACGTATCCACTATATCAGTTTATGAATCTACGATATCGAAATTGTCTTGAAGATTTTGGCTTTGATAATAATTGTGAGATAACGGATATATTGCCTCCATTTATGAAAATTGGAAAGGAATGCATCGACACTTGGGAGTGGATTTTGAATTTTACTACATATAAACCAAGAGATGTAGTTAAAATGCTCGATGAATGTCAAAAAAAGTGTAATAAAGGTGAAACAAGATTAACACAAGAAATAATATGGGAGGCACAGCCAGAATATTCTAAGTATTTATTATCAGAACTAAAAAATGAGTTGTATGGATTTGTCGAAGATAATATGATCCGGTGTATTTTTGAACAATTGCAGTCTATGAGGATGGGGTGGAAAGATTATAGTTTTGTTAAAACTATTGTAAACAAAGCTGCTATCATATGTAAGCTAGAGACAACAGATGAATATGTTAAAATGGTTATTTGTAAAATGTATGAGGTTGGCATTTTAGGAGTTATGCTGCCCAACGAGCATGAACATTGGGCTTATAGAAGATATTTGAATATTAGTAGTTACATAGAACATTCCAAATTTAAGTTACATCAAGGTTTGTGGAAGGCTTTATCAATATGGTAACGGTTAAAGAAAATGCAATGTATTGAGAAGATAGAAGAGAAGAAGGATAATTCGCACTTTCAATGTTTGTGTGTTATGGTTTACTGCTTAAAATATTTGCTTAGTAAAAACGATTATTGCTGAACACGAAGAGTCATTTGTCCGTATTTTGAGAGACTCTTTTTTGACCTTTATCACATATTTTTCTATTATCTTGAGAAATGATAATAGAAAAAATAACGATATGCCAACATTTTTGATGGAGATTCTAGGCATCGGGATCGAAAACTCTAAAATTTGCCTCCGCTATTTGGTAGCTTGTTACTATCATTTAAATGAAATCATTACAGCGAAAGTTATATTGATGGGGAGATTCGTTGTTAGAGAGAAAAATTTATCCATTTTGTCAAGAATTATTAGGGATATTGTGGATTCCGGACTGATAAAGTTAGAAGATGAAAATATTACTCCTAAACTAAGACAATATGTTACATATTGGGTATAATTTTATGTTGATGAGATGCATTTTTGTATATAATTTTTTGGTCCTATATTGACACACTCGGAGGGGCAAATTTTTGGAATAGGCTGCAAAATATTCACAATTGCGGGGCCGGTGATCTTGTATGGAATATTGAGTAGCTGGATATTGGGGAATTATTTATTGGATCGGGCAATTCGTAGGGATAATTTAAAAGTAAAAAAGGAAACGAAAATATGTGTTTCAAGCAGAATGATGAAAAGGAAAGTCTTTTGTTATTCTGCTTTTTTATATGCCTCAGTGTAAGCGCCTAAATGTTGGGCGGCTTGAATGGAACACTCTCAATCCCCCAGCAGAGCTGGGGAGAATCGTGTACGCAAGTGGCGATAAACAGAATCCCAAAATAAAACCCCCATTGTATAATAAGTGTAGGTCTGGCAAACCACACAAAATACAAAGGAGGTGTCCTATGGACAATATAAGTTTATCACATAGTCGATACAATTGCACGTATCATTTGGTATTTATACCAAAATATCGAAGGAAAGTAATGATTGGGGAATTGGTGATTAGCTTTATGAGCGGATGATGGATGGAGTAATTCGTCATCCTGCTTTTTGTGATACGTTTACCGTCCAGATAGAAAATATTGGTATGCCATATATATGTCGTTTTTATAATCAGGGGTGTGGTATACTTTCCGTATCAAGAAAGAGGATTGCACAATTGAATGGAAAAGAAGGGAGAGACCGATTATGTTTGAAATTAAGGGACAGGTAAGCACGGCGCTGTGTTACGCTGAAACCATCGAGGAAGAGGCCGTTACGCAGATCCAAAAAATGTGTGACCAGGAATTCACTAGGGGAAGCCGGATTCGGATTATGCCGGATGTACATTTTGGAAAGGGATGTACTATCGGTACGACCATGACTGTAACAGATAAGGCAGTACCTAATGTGGTGGGAGTGGATATTGGGTGCGGAATGTATACAGTTTGTCTGGGGAAGGAGGAGCCGGATATGGAAAGGCTTGATGCGGCGGCCCACTATATTCCTTCAGGCAGAAATGTGTGGAAGGGGCGTCAGACACGATTTGATCTGCAGCCTCTTAAGTGTTATCGCTCCATCCGGGATTCTAAGAAAATGGTGCGGAGTCTGGGAACCTTAGGAGGAGGAAATCATTTTATTGAGGTGGATAAGGGGAATGACGGCACTTATTATCTGGTGATTCATACGGGGAGCAGGAATTTAGGGAAACAGGTGGCAGAGTATTATCAGACGTTGGCTGTGGATCTTCATAGGGGAAAAGAGGAGTATTTTAAGAAAAAAGATGCTCTCATCGCCCAATATAAGGCAGAGGGAAAAAGAGATGAGCTGGAAGGAGCCATCAAGGCCCTGAGATGGACCAGAAAGGAGCTGACGATTCCGGAGGAACTATGTTACCTGTATGGCAGCTATTTTGAGGATTATCTCTGTGATGTGGAGATCTGCCAGGAGTTTGCCAAAAGAAACCGGGAGCTGATCGCCGAGATCCTTCTGGATCAGGCTGGCTTAAAAGGAGGAGACGCTTTTCACACAGTACATAACTATATTGATATAAAAGAACGGATTCTTCGGAAGGGGGCCGTGTCTGCCAGAAAGGGGGAGAGGCTTCTCATTCCCATTAATATGCGGGATGGGAGTATTCTTGCAGTGGGAAAGGGCAATACGGATTGGAATAATTCGGCGCCCCATGGAGCTGGACGGGTCATGTCCAGGTTTGCGGCAAAAAGGACGCTGAGTATGGAAGAGTACCGCCGTTCCATGGATGGAATTTATACCACATCGGTCAATGAACATACCTTGGATGAGGCGCCTATGGTATACAAATCTTTAAAGGAGATCCAAGGGATTGTCAGGGAGACGGTGGATATCATGGATGTGATGAAACCGGTTTATAATTTTAAATATCACGGCTGGCAGAGAGAAGAGGAAGCATAGTCAGATTGGGGGATGCGTAACGGAAATCAGAACAAGAGATAAAGGACTGAGGCGGATTCGGGACATTAATTTGTAATTCATACGTCATATATATGTCGCTTTTGCGTGCTTGATGTGCTATACTGCCATTATCAAAGACACATATTGGCAATCAAACCGGAGGTAATGGATGGGGCGTCCATATGGCCCATGGGAAGGAACAAAACCATGGCAGATAGCAGATATTAGGATCTATCGGGGCAGCAGCCAGATCGGGGGCTGCTGTACCCAGATCAGCACAGGAGAGAGCCGTATCCTTATAGATTTCGGAGCGAATCTGCCGGGAACGGATCAGAACGCCGGGATAAAAGACGCGGAGATGTTTCAAAAGGTTTTTGGCTCTTACGGAAAGAGTGCGGTTTTATTTACCCATTACCACGGTGATCACTATGGCCTTTTTAAGGAGATTCCCGACGATGTTCCCATGTATATTGGCCCTCTGGCGAAAGACATCCTGCATATCCTTGTTCCTTATATGGACCGGGGGACAGAGAAAAAAGGTCTCCTTGTGGTGGAACGGATGCGTACTTATGAAGAAAGAAACAGGCCTAACGGTATTTGAGTAATTGTTATGGGAAAACATTTGGTGAGGTTTTTGGAAACAAGCTGCTTCGGGTGATGAGAGAGTCTTTTGGCGAGACATATAAAAAAGATTTCCCCACATGTTTCCAACGCGATGAAGTCAGGAAGCCCATGTGGGATAACGACCAGACGCTGCGGGACGCTTATTCATTAGTATTCAAAACCTGGTATCTGGAAGCAAAACAGAACCGGGAAAAAAACGAGCTTGCCCTGCTGCTGTCAGAGATTATCAAAAACATCTACCCAGATAACGGATGACACCAAAAGCCGGAAGAAAATTCCGTGCTGCAGCCAATGGAGGTAATTTATGAGCCAAAAGGAAAAGATGCCGCGGATTGAGCGCCAGCTGCGGCTTTATGAGATAGTATGTCAGTTTGCGATTGTCCAGTTTGAGGCTGCTTGTGAGATATTCCCGTATAATATGCGCCTTTTGCAGCGTGACCTGGCGGATTTGAGGGATGCGGGGCTGGTGAGTGTAAAGTATTCCAGAAAGGGAAACGGGTACGTGAAAACAGGAAAACCGGAATTTGCCCATAAGGTAAAGCCATGTAAAATGGCTCATCTGAAAAGGCTGAACCGTCTGGGAACATTGATGTCTGAACTGGTAAATGAGGATATTCCTTTGTGGGAAAAAAAGGACAACGAGGAAAGCGGCGATGTCCAGGAGTATGTTACTGCTAAGGATTCTTACAATGAACTGTTTCCCGGTCTGTCGGAACGGACAAGGCAGAGAGACTTTGAGGTGCTGCGCAGGATTGGTTACAATATTTTTTATGATCCGGCGGAACACTGTTTTTGTCATGACGATTACTGTTTCCCTTTGGGATGGACCAACGTGCCGGATAAAATAGATGATGATTTTGTAGAGGGAACGTGGTAATGGGACACAAGCCCGAAACAATCAGGCACAAACACGCTTTGGGAGAGTGTATAAACATGTACTCTCGGAATCTCTCCTGCACCTGCCTTTGTGGCTGATTTTCCGCCATATGCACATAAATTTAATCAACGTACGTTCCACGTACGCCTCATAAATTTATGCACATCTGACAAAAAATCATCTCACAAAATCAGGCACAAAGAGACTCCGAGAGTACATAGACAAAGTTAGGAGGAAACACGATGTTACAGAGGGAAAGAATTGCGGGAGGTCTGTATGGCCTTCTGGTTGGGGATGCTCTGGGAGTACCCTATGAGTTTTATGAGGCAAAAGAACTTCCTGTCTATGAGAAAATTGAGATGACGCCGCCAGCGGGATTTCAAAAGACTTACCCCAGGATTGCCGCTGGAACATGGTCCGATGACGGCGCTCAGGCGCTGTGCCTTATGGACAGTCTTTTAAAACACGGGAAATTCTCTCTAAAAGCCTATTCCGACGCCCTTTTAGCCTGGTATGAGGAAGGCTTTTGGGCGGTAGGAGGAGTCGTATTTGATGTGGGGGTTCAGACAGCCGATGCGCTTAACGCATATAAAAGGGGGATTCCCGCGACAGACTGCGGATTGATGAATCCGGAGGGAAAAGGAAACGGAGCGCTGATGCGGGTTTTGCCCCTGGCATTATGGCAGGTCACGGCGAATTAGATGTAATCAAAAGAGGAAAGGAAAAGCACAATCCAGACGGAACCGGCGATATGGTCAAGAAATATTTGTGAGTTAGCAAGAAACCTGATATAATGGGGGCAAGCGCCCATCCGGGGCAGAAAGGCAGGGAGAGATATGCACATCAGTTACAAACCGCTCTGGCATACGCTGATAGAGCGTAACATGAGGAAAGAAGATTTAAGGCTTGCCGCTGGACTGACTACGAATATAATTGCCAATATGAGCAAAGAAGGAAAACACATTAGCATGGACACACTTGCCCGTATCTGTGAAACACTGGATTGTGGCATTATGGACGTGATCGAGCTGATCAGCGACGAGCCTTCCACCACAGGAGGGAACGATAATGGAGAAACTGAAAGAAAGAATCACGGAAAACGGCATTGATTATATTCTGGTAGGCGATTACTATATTCCAGATTTGAAATTGCCGGAAGAAAACCGCCCCATCGGACGTTATGGGCGGCTGCATCGGGACTATCTCAAGGAGGAACACCCGGCACGGTACAGCTCCCTTATCCTGACCGGGAAATTATGGACATACCTTGCCGATCTGAACGAGCAGGCAGAGGAACGGCTTGACCTTATCATAGAGCAGATGAAAGCTGCTGAAGGAGTGACCGAGGAACTGAAAGCCCGGAATCAGCTTGAATGGGTAGGACGGATGAATAATATCCGTAACCGGGCAGAAGAAATCATAAGGAGCGAACTTATCTATACCATGTAATCAGGGCATAAATGACCAGCCAGAATATAAATGGCTGGTCATTTCAAATTAAAAGGCCGTCCCTATTCTTTCTGGCCAGTTTGGATTTCACCATGCTTTTCTTCCATCTGTTCCAAATGCTGCATCAGCACATATTCAATGTAATTCGTCATTGAGCGATGTTCTTTGGTTGCCAGGATACCAATTTTATCAAATACTTCGTCTGATAGACGCAAGGTAAATACACGCTTGCTGGTTGCCATATTTCTGCCCTCCATTCCGGGTATGAATTTATGGTAGCCCAATTCAGAAAAAATATATACATTCATAAGACAGTTAAGTGATAGCATTTTATGCTTATAAGACAGGAAACAACATAATCAGTTCTTTGTCTGGTCAGTTATGATTATGCCACGTTCCTTCTCTACTTCTTCCAGATGTTGGATTAACACATATTCAATATAGTTGTTCAATGAGCGATGTTCACTTGTAGCCAAAATGCCGATTTTATTAAATACATCGTCTGTTAGACGTAAAGTAAATACTTTCCTAATGGTTGCCATGCCCCTGCCCTCCGATTTGAGTATGTATAAATGGTATACGAATTCAGGCAAATAATATACTGTCACTTGACAGCTAAGTGACATCATTTTATAGTATAAGAGTGGTTAAACAACTAAAAAAAGCAGTTATGTGCGTTCATAGCGGAGGGAAAGAACATGAGAAGTTTATGGCTGAAAATGAAGGAAATCTGGTGGGATTTTTGGGAAGTGGACAATAACGATAACGGAAAGAAACACTTGAGTTCGTCGGATAAACGCTGGCTCCTGTACTGGAATTTCCTGTCAGGTGTTGGCGTGCTGGCGATTGTTGTGCTGGTTATGGGAATCAACACTCTTTGGGTGCAGCACCAGAACAACATGGACGTGGAAAAGACACTAAACACAATTGCCACTTATATGGCATCCGCTACAAAGGATGAATATGAAGATATTGCCCAAAGTATCCGGCATGATCTGGTATTCAGTGAATACGGTAAAGACATAGAGAACTTTATCCAGTATATCCCCAATACCGCTGAAACCTGCCATACCTGCATGGAAAGCTATCCGGCGCAGGCACTTCTTGTTTGTGCCAATACAGGAGAGTTCTATTCCTTAGATTTGTATGAGAAAGGGGAAAGCCCGGACAGCAACCGAGGGGGAACCATCATGAATTTTGGTTATGATGAAGTCAGTCAGACCCATATTCACATTTCCAAAAGCCCCGGACAGCAGACCGGGTATGCCGGGATAGACCGTGGACGTGGCATTGTCAGCGTCCACAGGATGAAAACCCTGTTCTGTGATGATTGCATCCGAGAGATTCTGGAAACGGTGGAACACCAGCTGATAGAGGAATTTTTTATTTATGATACAGAAGAAAGACAGTTTTATCCAATAGATGACGGAACAACTATACAGATAGGCGATTACAGCCTTGAAATCGAATATAAGAACAGCGACTATAAGATAATGATCAATTACATTGGCGAATAAAGAAGCGCCGTTGCAGGAAACAAAAATCTCCCGCAACGGCACTTTCTATTTCTTCTTGCGCCGGAAGTTCAGAGGACTTTTCTTTATAATCGGCGACTTTGACAATATCTTTTTCAAAGTTTTCTTATCTTCATCCGACAGCTTGTCATAATCAATGCCTAACATACTGAGAATGACTGTCCAGATTTTTGCAATGTGGTCACCCGGTGATTTCAGTGCTTTCTGGATTTCCAGTGCGATTTCCTTTGCACGGGAGATATTTGGTGTGCTGTCAATGTCATGCTCATGGGCTTTTCGGATGTCGTGGAGGATAGCGTCCCATGTTTTGTGTGTGATATGACAGAAGAAATCTTCTTCCTCTATTTCCCCGGCAAGTAGTGTATTTGAATAAAAATCCCCATCTACAAGCCGGTGCTGGCGGATAAGCTCAAGCCGCTGCACTTCCAGAGATTCATTTATATCCCTGAACCGGGCAGTTGCGTGTCCGTCTATGTAGATTTCCGTGTCGGTCATCAGCTTTTCAAATTTATCGTTGGTGACAATTTCACACAGTAGCCGGTTGTTGATACGCCCGCTTTTTAACAGCTCCACCACATCATCACTCAAATGTAGCTCCGTAAGTTCCGTGTCCGGATGGTTCCGGTTCTCTGTCCGGCAGAGGAGGTAATCGGTTGACACCCCGTAAAAATCTGCCAGTTCCACAAGAATTTTGTGGCTGATTTCCTTGTAATCGTCATTCTCATAGCTTCCCAAAGCCGATTTGGAAATCTTTGTGACCGCTGCCAGTTCATCTAATTTTAAGTGCCGCTCCGTCCTTAAATCCTTCAGCCGCTCCTGAATCGTTATCCCCCGCTTCATGACTCCCTGCTTCTTCCCTGCGGACAGCCGCCGCAATAAGGCTATTATACCACACCATTCCGCAATCGTGGAATTTTTTGGATTTTGGGCTTTATTCCTGATTCGTGGACATACAGCACAAGGTACAAAAATGGTCTATGATACAGGTAGTTCATCGATGGATTATCCCAATCGAATGACCGGCCTGTATGGGATATGCTCCCCGGCGATGTAGCGCAACGACTTCCGGCAGGGAATGGAAGAACCCTGACCGCAACGAGCGTACCAAGCGGAGCGAAACGCCGCCGAAGATGGGGGCAGGAACGACAGCAGAGGGAACCGGCAAAATGAACACCAAAACGATACCAGAACACAACAATTTCACAGGGCATAGTCTGCCCTGTCCGTAATACTACGGGGAATTTTCTGACGGCTTTACGGCTGTATTTTCCTTGAAAATCGCCCCGAAACACTACACAAAAAACCACTGTCCGCCCATTCCGGCTGTTACTGCTGAAACGGGCGGTCTTTTATTGAAGGAGGCACTATGCCGAGAATGTCAAAAAAGCTGAAGAAGGAGCTTGCTTTCTTCCTCAGCGATCACGGGCGCAGGAGTTACAACGAACTCTGCCGGAAATGTCAGCACGAATGTAAGCAGAGCTTCCGGGCTGTTATCATCAACTGCCCCCACTATCTATCTAAACGAGCAAAAAGGAGGACACCGCCTGATGAATTATGAATTTATGATAACCGGGACACCCCTGCCGCTCTGTATGCCGCTTCCAAGGGCAGCGCTCCAGCTCCCGGTCAGCAGTACGGCAAAGGTCATGTATGCCCGCCTGCTGGATGAAATCCTGACAAATGGAATCGAGGACAGCAACGGGATTCTGTTTATCCGTTTCCCTGTCATGGAACTGGCGGCGGTACTTTCCAGAAGCCCCCAAACCTGTAAGCGCTCCCTGAACGAGCTGGAACAGGCTGGTATGGTCATGCGTGTTCGTCAGGGTGTCGGGGAGGTCAGCCATATGTATATCCTGCTTCCAAAGGAGGACACCGATTATGAATGAGAAGCTGGAAAAACTGAATCAGGAGATTGCAAAGACCGAAGCGAAACTGCGGCGGGCGGAGCATAAGGAAAAAATGCTGGAACACCAGATAAAGAAGCTGAACCGGAAGGAGCGGACGCACCGGCTTTGTACCAGAGGGGCAATGCTGGAGAGCCATCTCCCCCACCCGGAATCTGTGACGGACGTACAGGTAAGCACCCTGTTAAAAATACTCTTCCACAGAAGCGACATAAGGCAGCTTATGGAAAAGATTCTTAAAATAAACGAGGAGGACGTAGAATGAAATTTTCAAAAAGTGAGCTGGAAATTATCGACCAGTATGCTGCACAGACCAAAGCAGAAACTCTTGCAGGCATGAAAGAAGCCGTGCCGGTAATAGAAGATTTATTGACAAAGGCAATCACGGAGAACGCTATCCGAAAACTGGAACGGATACCGGAACCGGAGTGCAGTCAGTTTGTTGCTGCTACAAAAGCAAAGTTCGTGGCAGAACGTGGCAATTCCATCCGCAATCGGCTTGCGGCGGCAAAGGCACAGGAGCCGATCATGTTGGGACATGACTTGTCAGGAAAAGAACGGTTCCGCCTGGAAACACGTCACATGATTACACTGGAAGTACAGAAGGATTGTTTCGTCGGATTGAAAGGGGAACGATTCCGTTTTTATCTCTCTGATGAAAGCTATCGGAACGCAAAGTACAGCGAACAGGAGGGAGAAATCAAAATAAAAAGCCATGCCGCCGTTGTTGCCGGGAAGCTCTATCCTGATAAAAAGAGCAAACAGCAGGAACGGTGAAAATATCTGAAAAAGTAGAAAGCTGGAAAACTCCCCTCTGAAAGAGGGCGCAACTATACACCACCTGCCGGTGGCGCGTTGCGCCCTGCCGGGGGCTTCCTGCGGAAAGCAGATGATTTTCGCTCTGCTCCAATCATCACAGGGGACGTTACACTTCCCCTGCGCTGGCTGCCGCCAGCTACCCCTTTGTGGACTTGCCGTCCAGAATCATCTTGCATTACAAGCTTTCCGAAATCCGACTTTACTTTTTTAATGTGGAAACATATAATAGAGTCGTCAATAAAGCCAAATGAAAGAATTGGAGGAATCGGGATTTGCAAAGGAGAGTTGTTATGAGATTGGGAAGCGCCGGAAATACAGGGGGACCTGCTTTGTATATATTGGAACAACTCAAACAATATATAGTATTGTTTGATTACGATGAGGATTCTGATTGGACACAATGGATAGCGATAAAAGATGACAGGCAATTTTTTGCAGAAAGTCCAGAAGCATTACTTGGGTTGGTAAATATATATGAGTTGATGGGAGAAAATTGGAATCAGTATTCTTCTTATGACCGAAAACATATTTACCGGCGTAACCCAAATGAGTTTCTTTAGTGAAAGCATCAACGGCGCAAAAATAATTTGAATTTATGTATCTGTATAAACGGCACACTGAGCAGGAAATCTTTTGACCGGTTCCCTGCTCTTTCTATGCCCGGAATCCGGGAGAAAGGAGGTTCACATTTGCCATGCCCACACTATGACATCAGAATCGTCCAGCGAAGCGAGAACGAATCTGCCGTCGCTGCCGCCGCCTATCAGAGCGGGGAAAAGCTGTTTTCTGAATATGATCAGGAGCAGAAATACTATTCCCATAAGAGCGAGATTGTCCACAAGGAAATCATGCTGCCACCTCATGCTCCGTCGGAGTACACAGACCGCAATACCTTATGGAACGCCGCCGAAGCCGTTGAAAAACAATGGAACTCCCAGCTTGCCCGCCGTGTCATCCTTGCCATTCCGAGGGAACTTTCCCCGGGACAGTACGCTGACCTTCTCCGGGACTACTGCCGGGAGTTTTTTGTTTCCAAGGGTATGTGCGCCGATTTTGCCATCCACGACAAGGGGGACGGGAACCCACACGCCCATATCCTGCTCACCATGCGGGCGATGGACGAAAAGGGGAAGTTTCTCCCCAAGAGCCGGAAAGTATACGACCTTGATGAGAACGGCGAAAGAATCCGGCTCCCGTCCGGGCGCTGGAAGAGCCACAAGGAGAACACCGTGGACTGGAACGACCAGAAGTACGCTGAAATCTGGCGGCAGGGCTGGTCTGATACCGTCAACCGTTATCTGGAAGCCGCCGGACGCACCGAGCGTCTTGACCTGCGCTCCTATGCCAGACAGGGCATTGACAAGATACCCACCGTCCACATGGGAGCCGCTGTTGCCTACATGGAGAAGAAAGGAATCCAGACCAATATCGGCAGCCTGAACCGGGAAATCAAAGAAACCAACCGCATCATGCAGTCCATCCGGCAGATGGTGCGCCACCTGAAAAGCTGGATTGCTGATTTGTGTTAATAACTTCATGAGCTGTCACAGATTTAACCTCATCCACTGTCTCAAACTTTCTCATTTTCCTGACA
>QXWR01000050.1 GCA_009911065.1 Clostridiaceae bacterium
TTGTTGGCAGAATCATTTCTATGATATTCATTTATCCTAGCCATGATCCGCCCGCCTTTCACAAGATGGACAGTTTTATTGACAGAGGTAACATTTACTATTGTTACCAAAGTCAATACCCTATGGGCAGTGTTGACAGCAATTGAGCGATCCACAAGTTCCTCAATAAAATCCTCAACTGCTTCCGCTACACTAAAAATATATGTTGTATTTTCAGTGTAATTTGCCCTCTGTGAGAGTTCAATAATCGCAATAGCAGAGCCATCAATTTTATTAAAAAATTGAACAAATGCTCCTGACTGTTGAATGTGGACTAAATTTAATTGTTTTCCCATATCTATTAGACCTCCCTTCTCATAAACTCTTTTTCACAAGCCAATTTGCAAAGTTCATTCATAATTGGCTTTAAATTTTCTGGTGATAATTCTTTTATATCTACGACCTTACCAACATTTGATATAACTTCATTCCCCATATCTCTGTTTATATCCTCAATCATAAAGCTTATCAAATACATATTCATTCCTCCTTGAAATCTGATTGATATTTCCTGTCTGTTGTTTTATAATAACACAGGCACAACAATAAAAAAATTTAATAATTTCGATACTGTAATTCGATATATTGAATGTATTAAAGAGTGGTAAAATGAATACAAAAAGTTTGGTTACGCTCAAAGCAATCCTTGAAGTGGGAAGTTTTCAAAAGGCAGCAGATACTTTGGGCTATACGCAATCTACGGTCACATTTCAAATAAAACAGCTTGAGGAAGAACTGGCTATGAAATTATTTGAGAAAATAGGCAGGCACATGGAACTTACACAGGCTGGGAAAGATATCATGCCTTATATTGATATGATTTTACAGGACGCAGAGCAAATCGGCAATTATGACAAAAGCCTGTCCGAAATATCCGGCTCGTTAAAGCTGGCAATCCCAGACTCCATTTTGGTATATACCATGCAGCCATTTATACAAGCATTTTCACATGAAACCCCAAATGTGCAGCTTATAATCAATTCACTAACATCAGGAGAAGTCAATCAGTCTATCATTGACGGAACAGCCGATATAGGTATAAATTGCGAGAAAGACAGCTATCCCGATACAATCATACATAAAAAACTTGGGAAATATAAAGTGGTTCTTATTGCTTCTCCTTTTACTGATAAAGGCCTGCTTGATTTTATCACGCCGCATCAGCGTAAACCGTTCAGCCTGATCTGCAATGAGCCAGACGGCTATTATTAGTTGAAAATGGAAAAATACTTTGCCGAAAAGGATATTGTCCTTAATCCACACATGAAAGTCCAAAGTATAGAGGCAGTAAAAAAATGTGTCATAAACAATTTAGGAATTGCCGTTGTTCCCACCTATTCCATTACAGAAGAATTAAAAAATGCTTCTCTTATGCCAGTTAAAACGGAACTTGATGAAAAAGTATATGACTCTATTTACATTTACCATAAAAATAAATGGATAAGCCCCCAAATGAGGTTTGCAATTAATTTATTAGAAAAAAATATAGGAAATTACGCCATATAAAATTCCATTATGTGACTATAAAAATGCATTGTGGAGGAAATATCTTCTATCTGCAAGCATTATGCAACTTCGTGACCGCTGGCAGCCGGAAATACTATGTCTACTGGTATGAAGGAAACCTCAACGGCATTGAAGTCCTGATCAGTTACCCGAAGGATGCGTTCCATGTCCCTAAAGCCCTGCCTGCCTTTATCATCATGGATGTTTCCCTGAGTACCAGGGAGATTCTGGACAAATATGTGTAACAGTGGCAGATAGAGGTATTTTTCCGTCAGGCAAAGGACAAGCTTGCATTTGACAGGTATCAGATCCGCTCATCAGAAGGTATCAGGTGGTACTGGCTACTGATGTCGCTGGCCACCTGCTTGCATGTACTGGCTACGGTGAAACTATATCTTTTGAAAACGGCTATACTTATATTTACAGCCATATCCAGGAAGAGCAGCTCCGGTTCATCTACCAGTGTGGAGTAAGGCATGTCCTTCTTGAGGAGGTTTTGGCTTTTGTAGCATAAACTCATTGTGCAATTTTTTAAATTTGCTCATTTATAATAATAAACTTGATTCAAAATATAGGACTGTAGTTTCTACAAATTTGTTCGATATATTAAACGAATAGTAATATTTTACGAGTAAAATACTATGATGGAATGGAGAAAAGCGTATGAATAATGTGTTTGAATTTATAACAAATACAAGAGATTATGCGTTGCATTTTCAAAATGTGGAGTATATAAAACATGATTTTGAAAACTTTTATTTACATGTTGATGTCATGGGAAAAGAAGTCGAATTTTTGCCTGGTATTTTTTACAAACTTGATTTAAAACATTCAATTTTGCTAAAAGGTATGCTGGCTATTTTACGTTCATATGAGGGAGAGTCAAAGTTAATAAAAATATTGCCCAAAGTTTTAGATGAAAAATTTGGGACGAGAATTATCACGATTCAATTTAGAAATATAAGAGATAGTTATTCTTTTTTTATTAATCAAGAGAAAGTGTATGAAAATAAGAAAAATTATCAAGGAAAAGATGATGGAAATTTTCAGTATAAATATGAATATGTCAAAGAAGAGCCAGAATATTTAGAGATACCCACTGAAAGGATACTTTTTCCTTGTCGTACAGGTGGTGAGGGAACGAGATGTAGTTTGAAAGGTGTATTTAGAGAGGCGGGAATATTTACAACAAGTACATACAAAGATCATTATATGTTTTTTAATGAGTATGAAATGCATTGCCTTACGGCTTGTTCAGAAGAAATAAGAGATATATGTAAGACGTGTAATAATTGTATGAGAACTGTAGAGTTGATGAAAGAAGGACGATTTGTTGGTCCTACTAAAGGGAATGATTCGGATTGTTTAACTGTTGGGGAGTATGATGGCAGATATGTTATTGAAAATGGTAATCATCGAGCATGTTGTGCAAAAGCATTTGGCATTCCTTTAGTAAAAGCAAAGGTTAATAAATATAGAAGGACAGATGAGTTGTGTCAAGAACCGAAGGTAAACAATAGGGGAGATAACCAAAAAGTGTTAGATTCATTTTATAAGGTATTTGATGAGAGAGGAATTAGCAGACCGTTAGTGAATCAGTATTTAGAAACAGATGGAACAGATGTCGGGTTGATTAAGCTATTAAAGGTTATTTAATCACAGAGTATTGTTTTTTGAGAACAGAGCATCAGTCATAAATTTGGCTAGTGCTTTTTTCGTGGAAAGAAAGTAAGCAGTAGATAGGTTCTTTCCAGCGTCAGTTGAATTCAGCGTGGAAAGTTTCTTCATCGCCATAATTGTCGTATCAAATAAATGACAGTTCTCTTTGTAAAGAAACTGCCATCTTGCAAACAAATGTATTTTGCTGTAGATTATGTCATTTCAAGGCTCTTTCAAAAATGGGATAGTTGCGGTGTAGTAAGCACCTCTCCCTGCCAAGAAATCATTGATTTTACAGGCTTTTCCAGAACATTTCAAGATACTGCCATGACAGACCATTAGCAAAGCTATGTGAGCTTTTGGAACGCTATTTTCTATTTTTTCACATTTTTCTCCTATGAATCCCAATATATTTAGGTGATTATCCACAAAAACATATTGGGTCTATATTTTTAAATTTTGCTCTGGTCTCATAACCAGCTTTTGATTGTCTTCTGGATTCCACGCTTTCAGCACTTCCCATTCCCTCTTTCTTCCAGCTTCCAATCTATGCCTTATGTAACCCAGTTGTTTAAAACGCTGTACTCTGAAATGAACCGTGGTTCTGCTTAACCCACTCATATAGGCTAATTCTGCTATGGATACCTTGCTGTCCCCCTTAATTCCATTATAAATGATTTCGTTTGTTTTATCCATAGCCTGACGCCTGTATTTCATATCTCCTTTATTCATATAATAAACTAATTTCCCCTCCTGTTCACAGAGTTTTTTTCATCATCGCATATGGCTATGATCATTTGCTTACCTCTTTGCTTTTAGCATCGGCGGATACAAAAAAAATTTTATTGAATCTGACAGACGGTATAGATTTTGTTGTAAACGGTTAAAAATCTGTATCTCATATGACTCAATTTAAGGTTTTATGTTTCTAAACACATCTTAAAGGCCGCACATAGAAAAAAATTGGAATTTATCCCGGAAGCTTGGGAATAAAGTGTCATTTTGCGTTTTATTTGGGGGTCATTTTGGTCAAATTAATCAAATTATATAATCCCATTTTTATGCCTTTGTTTCCGTTTGCGCTCGTCGGTATTGTCGATAGTCCATGACGAAAATAGAATCATGCCGCTTTTGTTTCATAGCGCACATGGCAGCGGCACACAGGCGGCTGCCCCTTTGTAAGACCAGGCTTCAGCTTATCTGCTCCATCCGGCGTGGATGGCTTCGGAATTTGTATGGTAATCGAGATTGTTAAAATCAATTCCTGCATTTTGTCTCCTTAAAAATGAATTTGTTGTTGATTTTTCGTGCAAAACATTGTGTTTTTCGTGCAGATGGCATATACTATAATCACCAATACGAAAGGAGATGGTTATATGGCTGGCTCTACCACAAATATCAGCATCCGCATGGATTCAGATTTGAAAGCGCGGGCCGATATCTTGTTTGGAGAACTCGGCATGAACCTGTCCACAGCATTCAATATTTTTGTCCGTCAGTCGCTCCGCGAGGGTAGGATTCCTTTTGACATTTCTTTGAATCAGCCCAACAAGGAAACGATTGCCGCTATGTTAGAAGCGGAAAGGATTGCGAAAGATCCATCTGTAAAAGGATATACTGATCTGGATGAGCTGTTCGCAGACCTGAAAACATGAGGAAAACAAAGTAACACGGTTAAGCCCACCACGCAATTCAAAAAAGACTACAAGCTGGTAATAAAGCGCGGATTAAATTTTTCTGTACGGCAGCATTTCTGTGCTTATAACTTGTGTTCATCCTTTTATGGGTCCGTTCGCTTCTGGCAAGTTGTCCAGTCGCTTTCCGCAAGCCCTTCACAGCCTTGATTTCCTCCCACATAGCTTTCATCTGCTGATACTGTAAATCTTTTTGCGTGGTCAGCTTTTCGGCCTCGGCCTGCCATTTATTTCTTCGGTGGGATCAGCTCGCCGCTGGTTTTCAGATTTTCCAGACACCGGGCGGCGGTTTCCTTTGTATTTTTCATATTGCACCCACATCTTCAAATGTTCGCCCAGCACTTATTTCTCAATGATATGTTCCAGATATTTTCCCAGTGAAGGGCAATCATTGGCATATCATTCTTATCTAGGCACAGAAAACGAATATTAATATCAGGTATTGTCAGTCCACAAAACTCCGAAATACGAGGTCCCGTATGGAAAAGGATATAGATTGCGTCATAGTATCTGCTGAAATGGTTATCTTCTTTGATAAATTTCAGCAAATCCCTCTCTGTTTTCAATGATACATAATTCCAAAATAAGCTGCCGCTTCTTCCAAACTAAAATTGCTTTTTCCCAAATCGGAACTTCTTTCACTTACTTTGCCTCCTTAAAGGCATAAAAAGGACAGTCCAAACCTTTCCCATAGGTCTGTGACTGCCCTTGCACTGTGTTAATGGGAAATAATTCAAAATCCCTTGAAAACAACTGCAAACAGTTGGGAAGCATTGCAAATACAACGCTGCACTCAGAAAAATCGGCAATAACTTAAACCAGATAGCAACGCGCATGAACGCCACTGGAAATAATTTCTCATACTATTGTCATCCTTCAGATATACTGACTGCATCAATCGCAACACTCCCGCCCCTTACAGTCTCAATCCTGTTTGCAAACTTTCTTTTCAGCAAGGCTATTAAATTATCATTCCTGTTTTCTGTCTGGGTACATTCCAAAAGGACGGTAGTGCCATCATAGTCAATAATTGCAACCCCGAACACTTTTGAAATCCGAAACAATTCCGTTATGTCTGCATCTGAACAAAGATTCACCTTGACAAATAAGATTTCTTTCATGTGGATAGGCGTATCTGTATAATCCACCACTTTGATTACCTCAACACTTCTGCCAAGCTGTTTTTTTATCTGTTCAAAAGTCCTGTCATCGCTTGTTAAACTGATTGTCATTCGTGATATGGTACTGTCCTCAGTGACTCCGACTGTCAGACTGTCCAGATTATAAGATTTCCCGGAAAACAAACCTGAAATACGGGCAAGTACACCTATTTCATTTTCAACAAATAAACAAATCCATCTTTTTTTCATTCGCTGCCTTCCTCACTTTCCAAAATCACCTCGACTAGCGTCTCGGTGCGTTCATGCGCCTTATGTTGGCATGTGCAAGCACAATCCACCGCAAGGCTTATTTTATCATGTCATTAAGGGAGTTCCCTGGCGGAACAATCGGCATGACATTGACTTCTCTGTCAATGATAAACTCAATAATTGTAGGTGTTTTTGTATTTTGTTTCGCACTGTTCAAAGCATTTTTTATATCTTCTGCCTTTGTGACACGGATTCCTTTCGCACCATAGCTTTCTGCCAGCGCAATAAAATCAGGAGTATATTCCGGACAACAATGATCCGGTTGGTTACAGCCTATCTCACAGCTTCTCCGATAGCGCATACAAGTGCTCGAATACCGCCTATCATAAAACATTTCCTGCCATTGCCGCACGTTCCCTAAATATCCGTTATTCAATATGCAGATGATAATTGGCAGTTCATAAACAACTGCAGTCGCCATTTCCTGAATATTCATCTGCATCCCGCCATCGCCGGATATGACAATAATATCCTTATGGGGATTGCCAAGTTTCGCTCCGATTGCAGCTGGAAAACCATACCCCATTGTTCCCAAACCGCCTGATGTCAGCATTTGCTTATTTTCATCAATATCAAGAAATTGTGTTGTCCACAATTGATTTTGGCCTACATCCGTAGTAACTATGGCATCTTGAAACAATTCATTTATGGATTGGATGATCATCTGTGGTGTCAAACCAACTTTCCCCATATCAATCGGATATTCCTTTTCCCAACACCTGATTTCATCTATCCACTCTGAGATGTTTAGCGGCTTTGCCTTTTCAAGCAAAGCACATATCGCCTTTTTCGCATCAGCAACAATAGGAATATCCACATCAATATTACGGGAAATAGCTGCCGCATCCACATCAATATGAATAATTTTTGCATTTACTGCAAATTCTTCTATTTTCCCCGTAATGCGGTCATTGAACCGTGTCCCTATTGAAAAAAGAACATCACAATTACTGATTGCTGAATTAGCAGCATAACGCCCATGAATACCTATATTACCAACATATAAACGGTTTGTTGTAGGAATTGCCCCTTTTCCCATGATAGTCGTAATAACAGGAACGCCTGTCAGCTCTGCAAGCTGTGTCATTTCTTTATTTGCATGGGCGATATTAACTCCGCCGCCTATCAGGAAAACAGGCTTCACTGCATGGTTCAAGATGTCCAGCGCCTTATTTAACTGTCCCATATGTACGGAAGCATTCGGTTTATAACCTCTGACCATAATTTCCTTCGGATAAAAATCGCTGCCATAAGCCCTCTGAACATCCTTTGGCAGATCAACAACTACTACCCCCGGTTTTCCTGTTTTTGCAATATAAAATGCCTTTTTGATAGTTTCTGCCAAATCTTCCCTCTTTCGTACCATTACAGCATATTTACAGATACTTCTTGTGATGCCCACAAAATCCACTTCCTGAAAGGTATCATTCCCAATAAGGTGTGTCGGCACCTGTCCCGTAAAGCATACTAGTGGTACGCTGTCATAATTCGCAGTAGCAATGCCTGTAACAAGATTAGTAGCCCCTGGTCCACTTGTCACAAGACAGACACCAACCTTTCCCGTAGAACGTGCATAACCGTCTGCCCCATGGATTAGGCCCTGCTCATGGCGAGGCAGGATAACATCTATTTCTTTTTCTTTGTATAGTGCATTAAACAGATCTATCGCCTGTCCCCCCGGATAAGCAAACAATGTGTCAACTGCTTCTTCTTTTAGTGCTTTCACAAACAACTCTGCACCTGTAATCTGTCTCATATCGTCCTCCATTTTATAATGCGTGTGCTTGCACGCATATTATTTATTTTTATAGGAAACGACTTCCGCCGTTTCCCATTATATTGCCATCTGACAGCGCCAAACATTACTGATTGATTCCTTCTATAAACATTTTCACACTCTCTTTAATGTACGCATCTTTTTCAACATCTGTAAGTTCTTTTCCGAACGATGCATTCAGAAATGTATAGCCAAATGTTGCCGAAAACACGGTCAATGCCAGCGTCTTAAAGTCTTTCTCAGGTATTTTTCCCATCTCACACATCTTATTCAGGTAATCGGTAAATGTCATCAAAAAAGCCTGTGGAACTTTCATAATGAGCTGTTTGGTTTCCTCATAGAGCTGTGGCGCTCTCAGACCGATTGACAGATTGACAAATTCTGGTGTCATCCGGTCAATATATGCTCTCATAAACATTTCCAGGTCTGCCTGCAAATCCCACGCTACATTTTCAAAAACCTCCGGTGTGACATTCGCCCGCCATTCTGCTTGGTTTGCCCCTTGTAAAACAATATCCTTTTTACTCTCAAACTTACGGAACAGAGTACACTCATTTACACCAGCTACCTTGGCAATCTCTTTCGTAGTAGTTGCGACATATCCCTTGTCTCGGACTAATGTCATTGCTGCGTCAATTATTTTTTGACTTGTTTCATCCAAATTTTCTTCCTCCTCAATGCAAGTACATGCTTTCATATTAGCAGACAAAATAATGGAAGTCAATAGGCTAATAGCTCTGGTCGAAGCTACAAATCCGATATAAGAAACTGTCGGAGCAAAAGCGCACGATTTAAAAAAATGTTAGGAAGAAAACTTCAGCATACTTTGCCCTTTATTTCATAAATCTCATTTACAGCCATACTCCCCAATCACCATAACGATATGTACCACTGCCATGATGGAGTTTCCCATCTGCCTTTAACTGACGGAACGCATTTGTCATACGAATCAGGATTTCTGGCTGTATATCCAGCGAATGGTGTGCCGGGAATACCTGTTTTACAGGTAAAGCTGCAACCTTTTCCAGTGAAGCAAGATAGGCTTCTGGGTCAGTGGAAGGGTAATAAGCAAACAGGACGTCTTTATAGACCAAATCGCCGGTATACAAATATCCTTTGTCTTTCTCCCAAAAACATAAATGTCCGGGAGAATGTCCGGGCGTATGCAGCACTTCAATTTCCCTGCCGCCAATATCAATCATGTCGTGGTCATTTAATACTCTTGTTGGCGTACCCTGAAAAAATACATAATCATCAACATTAAAACCGTCAGGCAGATCACAACGGTCCACCACCATTTCCTTAACGGTTTCGATTGTCAGGGGAAATTTCCCATCCAGCCAGTCCAATTCTTCTTCGTGTGCATAAAATTCCGGGAAATACTTATGCCCGCCGATATGATCCCAGTGAATGTGCGTGGCAACCGCCGCAATCGGTTTATCTGTAAGTTTTCGGACTACATCATATATATTGGAAATCCCCAGCCCTGTGTCAATAAGCAGACTTTTTTCTTTTCCATTCAGCAAATAACAATGGGTTTCTTCCCAATGCCGATATTCACTTATGATTATGGTTTCACTATCAATCCTGTCTATGGTAAACCAATTATCCATTATCCTAACTTCCTTCCAGTTATGATTTGTGTGCCTGTATATATTCCGCTTTCACTTTATCAATCGTTTTACCGCCAATTCCAAAGTTCTTATCTGGCAGTTCTTTAATCGTAGTCACAAAAAATTCCTGCGGCACATTCATAATTTCAGAAGATACTTCTGTTAATCTTTTTATCAGAAGTTCCTTTTGTTTATCCGATAAAATTCCGCTTTCTACTGTAATGTATGGCATTTTGTCCCTCCTTCAACTTTTCGTTCATTGTTTATTCAGCCCCGCTAATCGGGCAGTTATAGTTTTATCGCTGTTATATCCTCTGGTTCCAGGAAATCTTTTACCACCCTGGACATATAAACATCTGATCCGTTTTGGTATCTATAATTTGATGAATCAATCAGTACCAATTTCACTGGGATTCACCCCCCCAATGCCTTAAACACTGCATTCTCCGCACTTGGATACGGAATCAACTGAAATGCACTCATCAGAGCAGCCGGTCAAACTTTTCTGGATATTCATCCGCAAGAATATGCTTTACATTCTGTACGCCTTTCTCGATGACCGATTCATCATCCGAACAACAATACTGCCTAACAGAAACTCAAGAACATAGACCGAGACATTTGCCCCTTCCTTGATTTTCTTTGTCAAGTCTTTCCGAACAACCTTACCGTCAAAGTTCTGACGGAGCTTGTTCTTTATTTCTTCATGGGTGCTTTCACCATCTGTAAATTGCCCTATCTTTCCATCCTCCTACGATACTTAACTAAAGAAATCAAACTCATCCACCGCAAAAGCGATGTCAATCTGGAATGACTCATGCTGGGGCATCTGCAATCCCTGTTCGTCTGCAATGACCAGATAATAAGTAGCAGTATTGCTGTATTTCAGAGATTTCAGATTAAACTGGCAACGGAAAATACGCTCTGCACCATTATCGCTTGTCTTATCTGCAATAATCTTCTGAACATCGCTAATCTGCTTGCCATTTTCATCCGTAAAGTAAACCTGATAAGTAGCTGCTTCACGGTTGGCGCCAACAGCATCCTTCTGATAGAAATTCAGAGAAAAAATCATATTACTGATTTTATGGTTTGCTGACAACAGATTAACCGTTACCGGTTTCGTATCATATTTCTCCTTATTACGTTTATACTCCATAGAATCGTTGCGGAGATAGTGATACTCGATGACCGGAACAACCATTTCTTGCAAGCTGATACCGCCATGCACAAAGTTCAGGCCACCGCCATTCATCTTAATACGAATGCTTTCTCTCGGTGCAAAACCATCAAAGTCAGATTTCCCGTCCAGGAACTTCACAGGCAATAAGTAATTTGGCTGTACGCCCTTTTGCATGATCGCATATCGTCTGCCATATTCCACACAGTGTTTCGCACTTTCTTTTTTCTGATCATTGATGTTTTCCCTGTCCACATTGTAAAACTCATTTTTTCCTACTTTGTCATCCTCGGTCAACGGGCTGTATGTATAAAGAAATCCATGGTCAGCTGTAATCAAAATATTCGTACCGCCAAATTCATTTACAATAATACGCACAAGGTTTTTCAGCTCTGAAATTGCCTTATCACAGGCAGCAAAAACAGCGGTATCAGAAGTGTGGCTTGCTTCATCAATGGTATCATGGTAGATATAAACTACATCCATTCCTTTTACCAATGCACTTCGTTCTGCCCGCTTCATGGCGATAATGTCATTATACTTCAATGCTACACTCGACGGATCTTCTGATTTCAAAACCTTATCACGATAGCCGCTTGCCGTAGACTGTCCGTCTGCCAGCACAGTCAAAATATCGTTCCGAAGTTCTACCGTCAGTTCCTTATGTGGAAGCAGTGCTGCCATACCAAACTTTGTGATAGAGGGGAAGATACTCTGCATACTGCCAAGAGAAACCTTACTCTGTGTTTCTCTGCGAAGCTGATCTGCCATCGTTGCCGCCACTTCATAACGCATAGCATCCGAAATAATCACAAATATCTTGGTATCTGAAGTTTTGATGCGAGAACAATAAAATTCTTCCTGTTGCGGTACTTCCAGAACCTTGCCATAGGTTGCCAGTTCGTCTGCACACACATCCGACCAGTTGTTACCCAGTTCACCTAAGAACCAGTGCGTATAAAGTCCTTCCACTTTATCAACAACATGCTTGAACAGATCGTCCAGCAGAATATTGGAAGTTTCCAGGCTCTTTTGGAAACTTTGGTGGAACAAACGGTAGTAAGTGTCCATCTGATAATAGCTTTCGGTGTATTCCTTCCAGATGCCCCTTGCTTCTGCGGTATGGAATCCGGCAGAGTGTTCCTTGAAGAAGCTCTGCATATTTGCAACCTGCAAAATACCGTTATAAAAATTCTCAAATGGCTCATACCATGCACAGGTTCTACGTTTCTCCACCGCCCCCGTAATGGTATCCACATCAATGATATGGTCGCTGATTTCGGTCATCAGCTTTGTCAGAATCACTTCGTTGATGCATGGGAAGCACTCTGTACCAACCAGATCGTCAACCGTCAGTTTTTCAAACCGCTGATGCAGACGTGCTTCATCTTCCACATATCTTGCCACATCATAAAGCTGCTGAATATCTCGGCCCAGGCCGCCCTCTGCCCCAGGGCACCTTCCCGCCCTAACGAGCTCCCCTTGTCTTCCGGCTTCGCCGGAATTCACCTTGTCGCTATGAAGCCATTCCGAAATGAAATCGTAGCAATACGCCTGGTGCGGCATAGAAATAAATCCGTCCAGTCCGGCAAGATATTCCTGCCGCATAGTACGAGTAACAGCGGTCAACAATAAATGAATTGCCAGCCGTCCAAGGTCAGGCTCTTCCTCACAAAATCCGCATCCCTGGCGAACCATCGCCCAGAATGCACCGTCTGCATGATACTTTACGAAATCCTGATAAACTGCATTGTGATGCAAATCAAGTCCGGCACGGAACACACTGCGTAAAATCTGATTCGGCTGTGCGTCCTTCAATCCGCAGATTGCCGCCATAACAGCCATATGCAGCTGTGCCGGAGTTTCCGGAACTTTATTCTGAGTGCTGATTTTCAAACGACGGTCTTTCGCATTGAAATAGGCACGATAATTTTTCACCTGCTTTCTCATGGCCGGATTCGATGCAAGTCCCATCTCATCCATCCAAATCGAAATCAAATCTGCACGGAACTCCTCGCTGTAAAGCTCTATATCTAAAAGCCAGTTATCATCCGGGCGGTTGTACGCCAACGGACTGTAAACCAGATAGTTTGTGGTCAAATCGTCTACTGAAAGCAGCTTCTTCACAGAAAATGCGTTGTTTCCAGTCAGTGCAACTACCTTTGCATTTTCAAGAACCACCTCCTCCACCTTGTCCTCAAATTCTTTATCTTCATCGTACCAGAAGATGATACGACGCTGATAAAATTCCGGCAAAGGGGCAGCAAACCGCCGGTTCAAGTCTTGTATTACTTTGTCGGTATCCATGCTGCACCTCCTATCTTTTCTTTATAATAAGCCATTTTGCTTTTCTTCTGTTTCCTTGCTGTTCGAGTATGCCTTGTTCTTTTAACTCTGCAAAAATTCTGGAAATTGTTCTTTTTGATATTCCAAGCTTCTCTGCATACTGTGCCTGCGTTTCTGTCGGATTTTCGGCAATGATCTTCAGCAGTTTTTGAATATGATCTGGAAAAACTTTGTCTGTATATGCCACTTCATCAACGTCATTTTTAATGTCATTAGTGCCATTTTCAACGCTATCAATGCTGTTAGTATCTGCATTAACGCCATTTTTGATATTATTGTCGTTATTCTGACCTCGATAAATATTGATACGCAAATCAACCTCACCGCCAATGAACTCCGGCTCCCGCAGTCCGGCAGCTTTTACTTTATCAATAATTCTTGGAACGCCACTTCCCCAATGCTCGATCAAGTTCATATAAGCAAATGCATAAGCAAGAGCTTCATTTCTGATTTTGGAATACCCTTCTTTCATACGCTCCATCGTCTGTCCCATTGGCAACTTTCCAGGGGAAGTGATTTCCAATCGGTTGTCATATACCGCAACCTGTACTGTACCATGATCCAGATAGCTGCGATGTACCATGGCATTGATAATCAACTCACGAATAGCATCCGGTGGAATTTCATAAATATCCTGCCGGTAAATTCCCACAAACGTAGCCCCCAAGTGAATGTTTCGCAAAACAAACTGAAATGCTTCATCTATTTGCTCCCAAAGCGGGCCGGGATATTCTCTACGGTCAACAAATACCGCTTTTGTTGTACCTTTGAACACACCACATTGTGTTGTGACATGAAGTCCTCCGTTGCCAGTCAAAATGGCAAAGGCATTGGACGGATAATCTTTCCCGTCACGCTCAATCAAAACCCCCCAAGAACGCAACTGCTGTCTGCCAACATCTTTGACAGAAGCTCTCTGTTCCTCATTATGAGCGTTTTTCACTGCCTGTTCCTTCATGGCTTTGCAAAGAGCATCAATATCTTCATCTGTAATCGTTAATCCAGTACACAAAGCTTGATCGAAATAGCGGTTGCTCCCTTCAAACATCAGCTCTTTGATCATGTATTCGTCAGCAAGACGGGTAGTTCCGGCAACACGGACATATACCCCGCCTTCTTTACCAAGAGCCTTGATATAATACGGTCGCTGTCTGCCCTCGGAAATTTCCGCTACAATGACTGTTTTTCCGTCAACTGTCTGTAATGTAATATCTGGAATAATCGCCGGTTCACAGCTATCTGATACGGCATTGGCAATTGCATCCATTTTCTTGAATACATCTTCCTTGTCAAAGCCAATTACTTCTCTGGTCTTATCGGTAATTCCGAAAATGATTTTACCTCCGGTTCCATTGGCAAAGGCAACTACAGACTTCATATATTTGATGCTTTTTTCCGGCAGATTCTCTTTGAACTCCACATTCTTTGATTCACCTGCAAGAATTTCTCCTATGGTCATAATAGCACCTCGCTTTCTTTTACAGCTTTATGTACTGTCACGATAGCATAGGTCCAATAAATTGAATCAATGCTGAAACAGCTGCTCCAAATTCTGCAACTCCCTTTATTGCCTGCAATGAAGCTATTGCTGTTTTTATCATGGATTTTTTTGGCTTTTCAGATACAATTTCTGCTTCTATAACTTCCAAGCTCTCAGATGCAGTTTCTTTATCTGTATCTGTAAGTGTATCCATTTTTGTTCGTACCGCAGCAATCAACCGTTCCAGTTCATTTGCATTTACACCAATATGCGTAGTTGCCGTAACGGTCGAATTATCATTTGCAATAATAGCTTGACCATTTTGTACAGTCACATTATAAACATTCTTTTCATCTATTCCCATATCAATACCTATTTTCGTTAAATACCTTTCTACATGGCGAATCAACACCATAACAAACCGTTCATTAAATCCTTTGATTTTATCTTGCCATTTAGACGAAGAAGAATATCCCATGGCAACGCCACGATATACAGAATTGTTTGTTTCTACTAAAAATCGTAAAACGGCATACACGTTTCGTACTTCTTCCTCATCTGTTTCGCCCAACGAAAAAGTCAAATGCCCGTATGAGCCTTGCACATTCTTGATTTCTTCTTCTAAATTCCAATCACAACTGCCACACCCACAGATATAATCATTTATAATTGGTGTGCTATCCATATATTTCACAAATTTTGCAAGCACACCTGCATAATCTCCATAATCTGCCTGAAGCAGTCGATTAGAACAGCTGTTAAAATCATATTGGATTTTTCTCAGTTCTTTTCTATTCAATTTCATAATTTTTCACCCCACAAAACGGGCAATACGCACCCGTCATTTTTAATAATGGCTTAATTTTGGCAGTACGCTTACAGCAGGGAAAATTACAAATTTCCATTGCTTCTATACCTGACCGAATAGGATCTTCACTTTCATGCTTTGGGCGTTTTCCAGCCTTGAATGAAATGACTCCTTTTTTATTATGACGTTCTAATTTTTTGAATCCATCATAAATCATATCATTGAAAGCATTCGTCACCATTTTCATAGCAAGTTCAAGTACATCATCGGTAACGTAGTTTTCGCTTATCAAACCGCAACTTGGACAAAATATATTAAGTACGCCGTCATCCTTCAAATCAGAAGGTGTCCCCTTAAAATATGTGCCACAATGCTCACATTGTAAAAGAACATAGCCATCATCATCTGTGGGAATAGAAATCGTCATATTGATCTCATCACTCATACTTTCCCCTTTACTTTATTTTAGCCAAAACGTCCTGGAAAATTGCATAGTTCTTCTTCACACCGTCATCCAGGTCGATGGAGATCATCTGGTCGGCAAGGTGGTGAATCTTTTCCTCATAGGTACGGATCTCGGTATCTTGAGCCTGCAAAGCGGTCAGCTTTTTATTTAGTTTCACACGCTCGCCGGTGGAAGCAATGGCTATGCGCTGTTCCAGATCGGCAATAGCGGTACGATAACGAGCCTGCTGTTCATGCACATAATCGGTACGGATACGGGCAATGGTGTCCGGCTGATAGCGGTGCATGTAAATCAGTGCCTTAAAGCCGTTCTTCTTGCCGCTGTCAAACAGCCAGTAAATTGGACGTTTCTGGTAAATCTTGCAATGGTCTGCATAGAAATCGTTGAGGAAGTAATTGCGAATCACATCCTTCGGCTGACCTTTTCCGCTCAGTGCATCGGCAATGAATTTCAGGTTTTCATCCAATGTCCCTGCACCATAGACCGTTTTCACAAACTCTACGAACAGCCCCACAATATCATCCTCAAAATATTCATCGTCACAAATCGGGATGATGTTATCCTTGTCGGCGGGGAAGGACGCATACTTGCTGGCATCCCATTCACCACCTGCGTAGGCAATCCCATCTGCATCGAGAGAGTATCGACCGAGCATACAACCAACAGCGTAGGAAATAAAAGAGCGAATATCCCTTGCCAACTCTGCCTTGCGGACGGTCACGTCTTTATCCTCAACATCTGGTGTCAGCTCGTCCTGTAAGCCGTAAATATCGATGAAAATACGGTTCAGTTCTTCCTCATTGGCTTTCAGTTGATTGAAACGGTCGTCACATTCAGCCTGCCATTGATCAAAGGCTTCGGCAATAGTCAGAACTTTGCGAAGCAGCGGATGGTGTTGGAAGTCCCATGAGGTTTCAAAGGCATCCCAATCTTCTTTTGCTAAAACACAATTTATTTCTGTATAATCAGAAGCACTTGCCAAAAATTCCATTTTTATTGGAATACTTCTAATATCTTCTGGTACAACATTTATTGTTGGATTTAATAAAGGCAAAACATACGATCCAATTTTAGAATTCAGTAGTGCTAATAATTTCATTGAGTCTTTTCTATTTCTGCTTTTAGGATAGATTGCATTTGTTGCACTCTCTGAAATAGAATCTGAATTCATTTCTCTAAAACTCGGAAGTCCACTCGTCACTCTTGACATTGTTATACCCTCTGTAAAATTAAAATCAATTCCTCTGAGGGTTGCTCTGATTTTTCCATTTTTATCTACGTTTGTTTTTAATCTCTCCCCATCATTTTCCCAGTCAACCACATATTCTTTGTTTCCATACCATTTTCTATATGTGCCACCTTTATTACAAGAAAACCAACGTTCAGTATGTTTATCCACTTCATACCATAATTTCAAGAAAGTGTTATTATCTCCCGTAGTGATACCGTTTCTAACATCATAATAATCGCCTATTGTATCAAACGATGCAAACGTATCAAATAGTTTAGATGAAGCCCAATATGCCACCGGACTTCCCGGAATTTTTGAGAAATTATCGGTACTTTGCTCATAATAAAATCCACAATTATGATTACCGAGTGCTTCAAGGGTTTTCTGTCGCTGAACTTCCATTCCACCACGAAAATCTACAAGTCGTAAATAACAGCCTTTCTTCCTGACAATATGTCTGTTTTGAAATGCAAAAGTACATACAGGAACGGTTGCCTCTTCAAATGCAGAATATTCAAACTGAATTAATGTTTCCATGGTTGCCTGGTTATACAAGTAATTACGCATTTTTTCGTAACTTTGAATGAACATCCAAACATAAGGCGTAAAGAAACCGCAGTAACCATTCTGTTTTGTCATTTGTGACGCATGAATGACAAACGCAGAAAAGAAGTCGCTCTTGTAATCAGCATAATTATTTTTAATAAACTCATTCAGCTTCAGGTTCATATTAGATGCACCCATATACGGCGGATTGGTCACAACCGCATCATACTTCTGTGACAGAGCTTCCGCCACCTGCACCAACGGCAACAATTCTGCCAGTGCCACATCACGGGACATATGAATATCTTCTGTAATCTCTGCAAAACGGTCATACAGTGCAGCCCAATCCTGCTGAGTTATTGTCAGAATCGAGCCATACTCCTTTGCGTCATACAGTTCACTGATAATGGTATCCATTGCCTCTTTCAGTTTAGCATCCCCATTACAGAAATACTCCACAGCAAACTTGTCCACATGATTGCTCTCTACAATAGCATACACATGGGGCTGAATGCCACGGCTGAAAAATCGACGGTCATACTGTCGTGCTTTCATCATCACCGCAAAGGAAGCCAGCTGTGCCGCACGGTCGTCAATATCCAGTCCATAGATGTTATTCTCCACAATACTTGCCACCGCTTCACGGATGGTATAGCCGTAAGATTCATAAATCTTCATCAGCGCATCGAACATATACGCAAGGATATGACCAGAACCAGAGCAAGGGTCAATGACTTTCAGCTGTTCCGGCGTGAGTACAGCGTATTCCTTACGGATTTCTGCAAGCTGCTCCTGTACTTCCGTCTCTTGTTCGGCTTCTTCCAGATAGTAATGCCATTTGGTATCTTCTGGGTTACGGTTTCCGGCAACATAGGCAGACTGTTCTTCCTCTGTCGGCAGAAGTTGCTCTTTTGCATCCGGGTGTCCTTCCAACCACAAACGACCAAGGCTGTTCTCTACCATATAGCGAACAATCCAATCCGGTGTAAACAACTGGGTAGCAGCAGGGATATTCTCTTTTGTGATTTTCACATTCTTTTTCAGAGCTGCGAAAACATCATCCTTTTTCTCGCTATTGTAATACTGATACAGCCAGCCGATAATCTGAACAGCATCCTTCCAATCCTCCTCCGGTATCAACTCAATCATCTGCTGAATCACGTTGCCATCTCTCAGCAGGTTGTCCGGCAGAAGAAGTTCCGTGTAGTCACTGATTTTCTGAAACATTCCCGGCAAAATCTTGTTCAAGGCGTTGCATTGCACAATCAGCAGATATTTATACAGTTCTTCGGTCTTTTCAGCTTCTTTCAGCTCATAGACCTTTTCCATATCCAATCCATCCAAATCCAGATGAATGGCTTCGGTAATAATCTGCGGTTTAAAATTATTTTCCTCGTCCGTAAATACACGCACATGGGAAGGGAGATAGCCGTTGACCTCCATAAAACGCAAGGCAGAGAAGCGGTTGAACCATGTGTAGGCAACCTCCTCCATAACCTGCTTGTATCCTTTATCGTTAATCTCGGCAATACAAGCCATCCGCTGTTTTTTCTCAATATTAGTCAGAACTTTTCCATTGATGCTGTCAGCTGCAGCATCAACAATATTGTCCTCTGTGATACCGTATTCCACACCTTTGAGTGAAACACGGGCGATCAGTTCTGTTCTTGCCCAGACAGCAAACTTTTTTATCGCATTCTTATCCATAGCCGTCTCCTTAATTCAGCTTAATCTCGTCGCAATTTTTCAGCAACTGTTTCAGCTGAGAACGAATCTTTTCTACATAATCATCAATATCCGCATCCGTCTGTAAGGTCTTTGCCTGAAATACCACCTGACGGTTATAGACACGAACTACCTTTATCTTTGCCGGAACCGATTCTTTTCCTGTCTGAGTCGGCTGAATCTGCGGCTTCGGAGCCGACGGTGCGAGAACGGTTTCAATATGGCTGACCATATCATCCTTATACTGGCACATTGGCAGGAACATGGCATCCAGAAGGGCAAGACTCTTTAATTCTGCAATTTTCTCCTTGCACTGGCTGAAATACTTGTCTGATTTTTCAATCAGATGGAATGCCTTGGAATCTCCATTTGCGGTAGTATGGGTTGCTTCCATACACTGACGAACAGTTTCCAGAACCTCGGTACGTTTTTCTTCCAACATTTTATCATGGGCAGTACGAACGGTATTCATCAGCGGATTCAATTCCCGAATCCGGTTATAGTTGAACTTGCTGCCTGACTGAACCATCGTAATCAGACGAATGGTATTCAGTGCCTTATGAGCTTCTTCATTTTCCGCAATACGGTCAAGATCATCATGCAGAGATTTTTCAAACTGCACTGCCTGGTCAAATACCATTACCTGCGTTTTGAAGAAATTCTCAATGCCGTTGCTCATGGATTCTTTATTTTCAAACAAGTCATCCTCTTTTTTCAGTACACGCTCAATCAGTGCGATATTGTCTTTCTTCTGAGAAAGAACATCATCCATAAGACGGATAGCTGTCTGCACCAGTCCACGATCCGGGTATTTATGTCCTTCGTAACGGTCATTCAAAGAAGCATAGTAATCCCGCTGTTCGCTGAATTTTTCAGTTACAAAGCGAATCAAGCCATCTTCATCATCCGGCACATCCATAATATCGAAATACTCACGGAGCATTTCTTTTACATCCCGCATCATGGTAGCGGAAATGGTTTTACGTTTGCTGATGGAAGTCTTGCCGATTTCACTCTTTTTGCGGAGCATATCCGGAAGTTTCGGGTCATCCGGCTGAATGGTATTGCCTGCATATTTGATGGTTACTTTCTGGGAATAAATCAGCTGTGCCGCAACCGCAGCAATGTCGATTTCCCTCCAGCCATACGGAATTGCACTGTATTTGCTCTGCACATCTGCCATAGAAGTCGGCAGCTTTTTCGCATCCTGCATTTCCAGATATTCTTCCATTGCAGAAGCAGCATCACGGTTCGGCTCCATGCCTGGGAGCATGGTAACAGTACCAGTCAGAATCGCAATAATATCTGCGTCACTGCCTGCATTTTCTGTAATCAGATCGAGCTTGCTATATACATGAGCAACCAGATATTCCAATGACTGGTCAATTTTACTCTTGGCATTTCCACCTTTCATTTCCAGATGTTCCCCATCTACATAGAACTGTGCCCCTTCGATGGCATTTTGCAATTCTGTCATGGCACTCAGCTCGTATTTTCCGGCTTCATCCTGATGGTCGCTGATAATTTTCTGCACACTCTTTGGAAGCTGGCTTACGTTTCTCTGCTTTACATATTTACGAATCTTCATGGCAGATTCCAGCGATTCATAGTATGGCGTATCAGCCAGAACAACAATGGCTTCGTTGCCTTTGGATTCTGTCATCAGACGGAACTCTGTTTTTTCTGCGGCATCGGTTGCAACGGTCAGAAAACGCAAACGCATACCGCCCATAGCCACGCCGACCGTAATGCCATCTACCATCTGGTCGAACGCAAAGTCATATTTTCCATATCGGAATTTCTTGGTTGTAAAAATATCACCATAAATCATCTGGGCAATACGCTCCACGATAGAAGCGGTATCCACGTTGGTATCCCGGATTTCACGCTGAATGTCCTGTTCTTCATCTGTCAGGAAGTTATAAGTATCGCCTGTTCTGCCGATATAGTTCTGACTAATCAGACGGTCAAGGCAGCCACGGACAACTTCACGCATAATAATTTTATCCGCACGAATATCATCTGCCATCAGAATAACGATATTATCAAGATTAGAAGGAATATCATCAATATACCGAATCAGATACAGAAGTTTCAGCACATCCACATCCTGCTGCTTAATACCATCGCCATTGTCTGCGGCTTTCTGGCAACGCTCAATGACTCGGCGAATAGAACCGTCCAAGAAAGTATGTACGGTATCATAAAAACGAAAGAATGGAACAAGTGCATATTCGTCCTTCTCCTGAATTTTCTGTGCCGCCTCCTGGAAGCCGGAAAGCATGGAACGCTCACCGCCGGAAAGATGCTTGCCAGAATTTCCGTGCTTACGGATTTCTGCAAATACTTTCTGCATAATGATAAACTGATACGGCACGAACGGGAAGTTCTCAGTGAACTCCCTCGAACCAGAATACCCTTTCATATCCAGAATGGAACCATTGAAGCTGAACAGGTTACGCAAAACGGAATCATTCTGTTCATAAACATTTTCCAAATCAGCAGCTGCTTCTGATTTCTTTTTCAAAATACGCTTCTGGATGACTTCATCCACAGAGGAAGAAGATAAGCTCAGTCTTGTTTTGAAACGAGCCTGAATACGGGAGAACTCATCGGCACGAACTTTGATGATTTCATCAATCGCTTCCTGTCCGGTGCAGATAACCCAAATTTTACCTTCGCACTCACTGCCAATCTTTTCTGTCAGAGACTGGAGATTCAAAAGCATATCAGTATCTGTACCAACATACTGACCAACCTCGTCAATCATAAACAGCAGACGGAAGTTGGCCGGTTTGGTATCCACATAGGCTTTCATATCTTCCACAAGCTGTGCAATAGAAATTTCCGTTGCGGTTTTATCATTGAACCAGCCTCGTGCATCGTCTTCGCTCATATCCAAAACTTCCATCAGAGTTGGGATAATGAACTTGCCATTGAACGCAAATGCACGACGCATTTCCATCCAGGATTTTCCTTTTTTTTCCTCAAAGACTCTACGAAACTCCTCCGTCTTTCCCTGTTGGTCAATATAACGCTCCATCATGGCAACTTTCAGATTTTCACCGTAAAATCCCAGATGGTTATAAAACATTTTTGCGAAAACACGAAGGACAGCAGTTTTGTCTTTATTGCTGAATCCTTCGATGTCGATATTAAACAGAATTGTCTCTGTCTGTCCCTTGGTGGCACGATCAATCAGCATAAAGGTTGCCGGATCCTCTTCAAATTTTTTACGGAAACGCTCTACACTGCGGACACCTTTTACTTCTTTATTTTCCAGAAGATAAGAAAGCATTTTCAGGAAATGAGATTTACCACTTCCGAAGAAACCGGAGATCCACACACCCATATCGGCTGTGGGCTGATCAAAGGCATCCCCATAATAATTGAAAAATGTAATAAAATGTTTTTTCAATTCTCTGGTGATGACGTATTCATTTAACTCCTGTTCCATTACATCGTCAGCAGCCTGATCTACTTTAATTACACCATTGATTTTGCGGTTGATGTCGTCCGCAAACATATCTCGAATCTTCATGGTTTTATCCCCCTTAATCGATTATGGACTTTGTCCATAATCATCGTTCGCCGCTCGCCAAATATGCAAGCATATTTTTTTCGCTAATACTCACTCTATCACGTTGAATGCCCGGTAATAATCATTTGGTGTCAGACGATTGAATAGTTTTACATGGCGACCGTCAAACTCACCCGGATACATAACAAGAATCGGAACATCCGAAAAATATGGCTGCAAAGCTTCCAGTAATGTATGGATTCTCATAAATGGAAATACTTCACCCACACCCGTAAGCATCAGTACATCGCCTGTTTTATGTGGCTCGTACTGGATCTTATCAATAAACTCTCCATTGCCGATTGCGGAATTAAGCTGTTCCAGAAGATAAGCACTTCCGTCAGCTTCTTCCATATCGGGAATTGCATCTGTAATGTCTATGTCATCGCAGATAGAGAGAAATGTTTTATATAAATTGCAAATCTTCAAATGGCAGTCTAAGGACTGATCGGTTTCCAGCTGGTTCACAAAATGCCGAACTACCATTTCATTCTCCGGTTCATAACAGAAGATTCTGATATTCACCTCATTGCTGAGTCCCTTGCCTTCCAGGAACTCCGGCTCCTGAATCAATGCCCGAACTTTGTCTAGGCGTTCTTTTATGCGGCCCAGGCCGCCCTCTGCCCCAGGGCACCTTCCCGCCCTTGCGGGCTCCCCTTGTCTTTCGGCTACGCCGAAATTCACCTTGTCACTCATTGGCTACCTCCTGCACGAAATGCTTCACTGGAGCATTTCGTTGTACACTTATGTGTATGAAAAGCAATTAAACGCTGGCAGTACCGCTGTATCGCCATTGCTTCTGATGGCATTCTCCAAAACAGGATGCAGCCATACTGGATTCAAATGATCTGCCCCCCGATTGTCGAGATACTCCGTCTCCACAAGCACTCTGGCAATAATCTGTTTTAACTTTGTGATTGTGCTGTCGCTCCAGGAAGCTACGGTATCATTCTGCTCCTGCAAACGCATAAAAAATATATTCAAATCTATCTTACCAAAGGATGTGTCTCTTAAGCGGTACTTCTCTCCAATGACTGTCAGCATAAACTCCCAAACAAGTCGGCTCTGCTTCATCATCGCATACAGGCAGATCTGCTTTGCTATCTCTGTCGGCTGCGATGCAATCGCAGAAACCAGAGTTTCATCTTCCAGAGCATGAAGTCGTTTCATACAGGCTTTTGCCATCCGTGTAATCGATTTTTCAGTCGGATACTGGAAAAGATTCTGCTCCACAATTTCTGTTACAATCGCTTCATCTGAAAGTCCTTGGCTCATCAGCTTTGCGGTGGAACGCATTTCATAGAAAAGGAACGGTTCTCTGGTCAAAGACGCTATATACGGATAAGAATGATCCATAATGTTTTGCCTCCTTACGGTTCCTCTTTTTTATCAAGAACAAATTCCATGATGTCTCCCACATCGCAATTTAATACGGAACAAATTTTTTCTAATACATCCATGCTGACATTTTCATCTTTAGATAACTTCGACATGGTTGTCGTACTGAAACCAGTCTGCAAGCGCAAGTCTTTTTTTATCATGTCTTTATCAATCAGCATTTTCCATAACTTTTTATAGCATACTGCCATATTGTCACCTCTTACCATTATCCCTGCTCAAAATTCAGTATTCTCGTTACTTTTTCTATCATAGCATAGAAGTGCGAATAGTACAATCAAGATGACAAAATTTCAAATTTATGCTTTACGAACTCGCAGTTCAGATTTGCCATTTTAGAAATCAAGGGTGAATTGCAAGGTAAAAATCCTATTTGTAACTCAAGATTCCTGTTTTGTAAATAAATTCTCATTTTGTAAGCAAGATTCCCAGATTTTCCTTAGTACATTGACATGTTATAATTCATACATACCGAAAAGGAGGCAATCAGCATGAAAGATAAAGAACTGCGCAAGCTGATGGGCAGTAGGGCAAAACAGCGTCGTCTGGAATTAAATCTGACACAGGCAACCTGTTGGCAAACGGAGCAGCACCAAAGAATCTGCAAGGCTACTTGATAAAGCGGCAAGTAATGACTAAAAAAAGACTTTCCCTTATTTCCCTTACGATTATCTCATAAGGGCAAAAATAAGGGAAAATACATATATTTCAGCTACTCTTGATAAATCATCTATTATTGCTTTTCTGATATATATCTTATATCTCCTTTACAAATTCCAATTTGCCGTTATTTTGATTATATATCCATTTTTCCAAAAATAAAAATAATTTTTCATACTTTCTGTTCATCAAAACGGAACTATTTCCATTGGACGTGCAAAGGTTCTAAAGAATGTTGTCCGGTGTTCCCTCCAATCTCGTAATACACAATACCCCTCTCTTAACGAAAACTGTTTTCCACAACACCCGGAAGCAAAGTATAAATCGAACAGCCAATCTGTTCTTCAAACAGTTCTTTCATCTCTAAAATTTTTTTCCACCTGTCTATTGTCGCCGGGTGAACGCCGTACCGTATCGTCACATCTACAAATCTCTTTTCCAAAAGGCAGAACCCCGTAGGCATGGCCAATGAGTCACATAGCTGCACTAGACGGTCATAATCATCATATACCGCATTTGCAATAAAATTTTTCATAAACAAGTAATCCGCATCACTGACATCAAATTTTCCGATAGAAGTATCAATATCTTGTATCATAAATGCGTGGGATATACAAATCTGTGCAGCTTTCCCCCACCCACGTTCCATACAGTAACGATAGCCGTCTATCAGATGCCTTTCCGAACTCACTCCGGCATAACGTCCAATATCATGCAGCAGCCCGAAAAGATACGCCTGTTCAGAAGATAAATCTTTACAGTGTGACGCAATATTTCTACAGGCTTTGGCCACATAGCGGGAATGGTCTACCCATGCCCCTGGATTAGATTCTGACGCTTCCATTAATGCCAGTTCTGCGGTCTGAATGTTTAGCTCCATTTTAACTCCTTTCAAAAAAGGCGGGGTTGGCAGATAAACCGACTAGTATGACCCACACCAATTATCATTATGTTTCGCGCAGGATAAATTTTCATCCTGCAAGGCGAAGGAGAGAGGCGATGCGGTGGCATCGTTGACCGACGACAACGAAGCAGGAGGAAATTTAGACAAGCGAAACATATGGTCAATTGGTGTGGGTCATACTAGCCCCTTTATGATGAAATATTTACAGACAAATCAACAATCCCCAACATAGTATGAAATAATGCTCATATAGTCCGTTGGATTCGGAATTTCTAAAACAAGCCGCAGGCAGTTTTTGTTTTGACAATACTGCTGCCATAAACTGTCCTGTAACCTTTCCTCTCCATTGATATTTCGTTTTTTACCATCCGGACAGAGCATATTTACTTTGCCAGTACAAGCATTGACCCTATTTAAAAAATATTTCATGTTCAGAATGTTCAATTTTACCACCTTGAACCCACCTCCTGTAAATTTCTGATTTACTTTACAGGTATCATTATAATGCAAGAAGTGCAGAAAAAATATTTCATTTCTGCCTTTATCTATCACGATTCTGCCATTTCCTCCGATATTCTGTGGGTGAACAATGTGCATATTCCCGAAAAACTTTTCCAAAATAGCTACTGCTCCCCAAACCGCAATCATGGCTGATAACTGTAACAGGTTCCTGCCCTTTTGCCAACATCTGACAGGCGGCTTGCAGACGGTACGCCTTTATATATTCTATTGGTGTCATGTGCAGGCAGTCATGGAACACTCTGTAACATTCCCTTTCGCTTAGGTATGCTGCCGATGCAAGCTCTGGGATAGAGATTTTCTCCCCGTAATGCTCGTGAATGTATATCATCATCAACTTTATTTTATCGTTGCTCTTGTTATGTTCTCTTGTCTTTTCCCCCATAAGACGGGATCGTTCAAAAAGCATTAGCCATATTTCCGTTAAGATTTCCCGCAGTTTTATTTCATACCCAAATTCATCACGGGAAAAATGAAATGCTTTAACAATAAGTTTCAAGATATTTTCTTCTGCTGCATTGCCTGGAAAAAGAGGAATTAGTTCAATCTGTGGGGCAGTTATAACAGGGGCGATATATTTTTTCTCAATCCTGCTTCCCTGTTCTCCGGCAAGTAGGGAAACATCAAAAATATGAAGTAGTTGTATATTCTTTTCTTGCTGTGATATTGCTTTTGTCATATGGAGTACGTTGGAATTTACCATGCCGCCACTTCCAGCAGGAAACAATAGCTTTCCTCCCGGCGTATCATATTCAATGCTGCCGCTTTCCATGTAAAACAGTTCCACCATCTTGTGCCAGTGCCAAGGCACATAACGCCCTATATACTTGTCAAGTTCTGCTCTCGTAGCAATATAGGGAAAATCCTTTTCAAAATTAGGAAACAATTCTTCCCTGCTTCCAGTATAAAATTCAATGCTATGTATATTTTTCATGTCTATTCACCTGTATATCTGCGATTTTGTCTGTTTTATGAATTAAATATACTGGAATAGCGCTGTGATTGTCAATCCATATAGCGTGTTCTTTCATGCAAGGGAAAACTGCAGAACTGAGAGAGATTTCGTAGCCTGTTATATCCATAATTATAAAATATATAATCATAAAAAGAAATAGCAACCGTACCCTCGCAAAGTGTAGATGCTATTTCCCTTGAAATATTTATTCTACTGAGGGTAGATCAAAACTTTGTGCCCGATAAACCTTTCTGATTAGATTATACAAAGAGCCGCTTGTTTTGCAAGTGGCTCTTTGTATACCTGTTTTGTTTAATCTTAATTGAATCTTTCCATTTTAAATACCCTCAGTCATAGTAAAACTATAGGACCTATCTCATTTACAACCATACTCCCCAATCAGAAAGTTGTTTACTTCTTAGTAATTTTTAAAATATACTGATATGAAAATTCAATACCCATACAAGTCAGGTTTTCACACATATGAGGCGGATCGCTTTCTGAAAAACCTGTAGGACGTAATTCAAAACATCTTAATGAGTGGAATGTGCTGTCAAAAGCAGACGCAAAATCATAACAGGCAGACACAATTTCACTCTCTGTTTTTCCCAGTTTATGAAGATAAATTCCTATAAACATTAGTGTTCCTTCGACTAAGCCACATTGCGCCCTATACCCGCCTGCACCATGCAGTCCAACTGCCGACCAGATTACCTGTGGTTCAATTGTTGTTTCAAATAATTCACTCAGACAAATGATTGCTGTCCTTGCGCAGTTTATATCATCATTCCAGTACAATTCATGTACCTTGTTCTTTATATATTCCTGCATAATATGACATCTCCTTGATACTTGATCTTTCAATCAGACAAATACGAATTTTCATACACCATTTTTTATGAACTCAATCAATTTTTCTAAATCGTCAAAATTATCATAATCTCCAATCAACCCTTCCCGATGGTAAATAACTCCATTTTTTTCATTCCTTTCAAGGCAATCAAGCAATGCTTCAAGCCCATACCTTTTAACAAATACTGTGAATCCGTATGGTTTCATCTTTGATAAAAGCCCTTTATGGCAGTCATTTTCACACATAAAACAATTTGATATTTCTTTTTCAATAGAACACTTTCGATTTTCACACAATTCTTTATCAATACATTCATCAGAGCTACAACCATTACAAGTAATGTTTTCATGACATAAACAACAGGCTAATCCACATCTTGCAATTCCAAGTTCTCTTCTCATTTGATTCTTCTCCCTAATTTTAATACTGTTTCTCTCACAAGTCCTATCTGTTACTAGAGCGGGTATTTAATTGTCAGGTAGAATCATTTTTCATCTTCTGTGTTTTGGTATATAACAGCTTTATTATATCTAAAGCTTTATCCGTCGGCATTCCTCTGTTTCCAAGGTTATAACTTACTTCCCGGAAAATCTCTGGACTATTTAACTGATATAATGTTTCGATTTCTTTTTTGAAAGCTTTTATATCTGCAATATTTTCCCTCATCAAAAAATCATCAATACAATTTTCTAAATCAGAGTAATCCATAGACCAATTAAAATAGTGTGATATAAAATAACCAATCGTACTAAACTCATATACGTTCATTTTTCAAATTCTCCTATTTACATTGAATCCCGAATCCCCTTTCCATAAGACTACTTCTTAAAAATATGAACTGCACCAATTAACCTTATGTTTCGCTTGTCTAAATTTCCCCCTGCTTCGTTGTCGTCAGTCAACGATGCCACCCCATCTCCTCCCTCCTCCGCCTTGCAGGATGAAAATTTATCCTGCACGAAACATAGTGATAATTGGTGTGGGTCATACTAGTTATGATAGAAGTCAATTAAATATTGATTTGCTTTCATTTCGAATACCTCCTTCAAATCAGAATTTTTAAACTCGATTCTCTCCAATTTTTAATACATCGCTTTTATGCTGGAAAATCAAATCATACATCCACTTATAGATATATCCCTCATTATCCCTTATCCATTCGTCTACTTTCTCCGTTTCATCGAACCATTCCTCTGGATAATCAGAGCCTTTCTGATACTTTTTATTTGCGTAATCATGTATGCCATATGCATAAATATCTGCCATTTCATCTTCGCCATGTACTTTTAGGAAAGATATAACCCGTTCAAATTTTCCCTTTTGGAATGCTCCGCTCTCGTAATATTGCCATACCCCGCACCGTACACTCATTCCCTGCCAATTATTAATTTCCATATATATAAAAGCAATGTCTGGAATGTCTGTAAACAGCGTGTACTTGAACTGATTATAAAACAGCATGAAAATTTCACCATCATACTTCCAGAAATTTTCATGTCCCGATGATTCAGCAGAATCAATTAACTCGTTTATAGTGTTGCAAGTCATGTTGTACCTCCTAAAACTCCCGATTTGTCCTTAGCTCCATTATATGTTATCCCATTGAAAAAGTATAGCTAGAGCGTGTCTGAAAACTCACTGGTAAAATCAAGGCTTTCAATAGGAATTTATAAATCTGTCAAAAAAATCTCCGGTATCTGTTTTTTTCTGAATTTATACTTTTGAACTTTAGTGAGTGGTATTTCATATGATTTTCTGTCTTTTCTATACTTGTTACTCAATATATCATTATAAAGAGAATATATAAATTGCTTCCATTCGTTTAATTCGGTCGTTTCTGCAAATCCATCTAAATAAGCAAACCCATCAGCAAGGTAAAAAATTTTTAAAGCCAATGCCAAATCACAATGAGGATTGCTTAAAATCTTTTTTGGTATTGCAAAACCATCATCCCAGTTATATTCATTCAAAATTTTTTCCAAATCATTATATGGCATTTTCATATCCTCAAATTCTAATTTGTCTTATAGAAACCGTTCCTTCAACCCAATCAATCCAGCCAAACACAATCAACTATGTCACAACCAACTTTAACAAATTTTTCATTAATAAAAACAGCAGCCCAGCCATGCTCTTCTTCCCATGGACAATCAAGAACCAATATTACACATACTGGAACATTTTGCGACTCATAGGGGGGATTGCCTGTTTTACTTCTGGCATATACTGCATCTTCCAAGGCATAAAGAGTAGCATCTGTGCCTGTGTATTTTACAAGATCTGCAGGGACGTTTATTTCCGGCCAGTATTCTTTACTTTCTTCCTCGTCATCCGGTCCCCACTGTTCATACATTTCATCATAATAAAGACGTATAAATGCCTCCAACATCTCAGTTTCCAGTTGAGGTGTCCAATTCTCTATCAACCTTTTACAGCTAATAACACCCTTTTTCCCATCTTCATTAATTTTAAATTCTTTTGGATTTAACAACAAATTGTTTCGCATTTTTATTCCCCCTGCTCATTTTGGTAGAATGTATGATCCGTTAAAATCATATAAAAAATCCCAATTTTTCTATATTTTTATTATATCTCAATAAGGTTCCAAAAGGAATAACATATCTAAAAAATGTTAATCATACGGGCGAAAATGAAAACCTTTATTGGTAGATTTTTATTCATATACCGCTTATAATTTACTTGAACAAAACGAGGAGGTGCTGACAATGAGTCTGGGAAACAATTTTTATAATGCCCGTAAAAAAAGTGGGCTATCACAGGAAGAAGTTGCCGGAAAACTGGGAATTAGCAGACAGACAGTCTCTAAATGGGAGAAAGATATTTTAGCAAATGTCTGGAAAAACAGAAAAAATAATATACCAAACTTTAAAAACTTCATTTCCACCCTTTCAGATATGTGATACAATAACAGAGCTTAGCAAAATAAATCAGAACAGGAAGATGTTTGGACATGAATAATGAATATGATAATGAAAATTTTTTTAAAGAATATGCAAAAATGTCCCGTAGCAGAGACGGTTTGAGTGCTGCTGGAGAGTGGCACCAATTAAAGCCCCTTTTTCCTCCACTTCAAGGAAAAACAGTTCTTGATTTAGGGTGCGGCTATGGCTGGCATTGTAAATTTGCGGCAGAACAAGGAGCTGTACAGGTATTAGGAATTGATTTAAGCAGAAAAATGATTGATGAAGCAAAAATACGTAATGCGGCAAAAGTAATTGAATATCGTGTCTGTGGAATAGAAGAATATGAGTATCCAAAAAGCAGGTGGGATTGTGTCGTTTCTAATCTAGCTCTCCACTATATCGAAAATATAGAAAAAATATTTCAAAACGTATATCAAACCTTAAAACCGGAAGGAATATTTATTTTCAATATAGAACATCCCGTTTTCACCGCAGGAGTTGGACAAGATTGGATTTACACCAAAACCGGAATCCCCCAATATTGGCCTATTGATAATTACTTTATTCCAGGTAAGCGAAGCACACACTTTTTAGGATGCGACGTAGTAAAACAGCACCACACTCTCACACAGATCTTAATGGGATTATTGAATCAGGGTTTTGAACTTAAAGCTGTAAAGGAGGCAGAGCCGCCGAAAGAAATGATGAATCTTCCTGGAATGAAAGACGAATTACGCCGTCCGATGATGTTGTTGGTAAAAGCCCATAAGTCAATACCACCCGTAAAACGGGTGGCTTGTGGAACGGGTATAACCCTTTGTTGCTAGGCCAGCGTCTCA
>QXWR01000051.1 GCA_009911065.1 Clostridiaceae bacterium
TTAAATTATTCTACAAAATAAAGGGGCTGTGAAGTTTGGAGTTTTCAACTCCTTTTTTTCACAGCCCCTTTTTTCATGCTGCGTATGCTTTTGATTCTATACCCAATTCTTGAGAATGGGGTGTAACTTTTTTTATACCATATCAAAAAGTCTTGTCCCGTAACGATTGATAAAACACTTTGTTATGAGGGTGTGTGAAGAAAAAAAGAGCGCTACGCTTATGTTATAGCGCAGCACTCAGGGATTGCTTATTTGTGTTTTCGATATTTCTGATTTTTGCTGTTTGGTCTGTCTGGAATGGTACGTTCAATTAGTTTCTGCTCCAAAGCGGGGTTCAGATAGTTTTTACGGAAGGTCGGTCTGTGAGAAAGACCGAGCCGTTCCATAATCTCCGCAGCGGAAAGCATATCATTACCAAGAACGGAGAGCAGACGGTCAAGAGGGGGTTATCTTGGTCGGTAGAGCGACCAACAACCGTGACTTCTTTCAGACTGTCTCTGATGATTTCAAGCATCAGTTCAACAAATCCTGCGCTGTCTGCCTGCTTGTCAGCCGAGCCGAGGGCATCGTAGTATTCTTTCTGCCGGAACTGGATGAGTTCTTCAATCCTTTACTGCTCAGGTAATCTTCAAATGTCTGGCTCGTATACTGGCTTCCAAGGTCGCTGTGGAAAATAACCCTTTTGCTCTTTCACTTGATCGTATAGGTTGTTCTGCTTTTCTTATCCACACCTATATACTAACACCAATAGATCCGAACAAACCAAAAGTAAATTTAGGTAGAGAAATTTGTAAAAAGTGGAAGAAAAATCTCGAATTATGGGAGTTTGGCATAAAAAAGGGGTATTTTTTTTGTGAAAGTGGGAGAAAAGAGCTTAAAATTTGCTATTTTTGGGAATATGTGGTATACTATGATTATGTGAAGCTATAGAAGAACGGATGTTTTGAGGTTCCATGGGATTATGGGACGGGAAAACAAAAACAAAAAGAATAGGAAAAGGCCATGAAAAAAATCATTATATTGCTTTTTCTGTGTCTGATCCTTACGGTCTTTATTTTGGCTGGATGCAGCAGGCTGGATGACATGAATAGCCTTGCCACAACGCCTGCGCCAGTAATCGTGGAACAGGGAGAGACCGTAACAGGGGAAGAGACGGGAGAAGACAAGGAAAGTGAGACCGAGCAAGAACTGCAGGTCGGAGAGAGTTTGGCAGATCCGGTTTCAGAACGGACGCCGGTAAAAGTGAAGGGGATTTATATTTCTGCTTATGTGGCAGGGACGCCTGCCATGGTGGACAGCCTGTTAAATGAGATTGACAGGACGGAGATTAACACCCTTGTCATTGATTTAAAGGATGATTTCGGGTGGGTGGTATGTGAGATGGATTCTCCTCTTGTGAAGGAGCTGGGAACTTCCAAGGTTCATATCCGGGACATGGAGGGACTTTTGAAAAAGCTGAAAGAGCGGGGAATCTATGCCATCGCCCGGATTCCGGCGTTTCGGGATGCAAGGCTGGGGGTGGTGCGCCCAGAATGGTGCGTTCAGTATGGAGATGGTTCTGTTTTCACGGACCGAAACGGAAATTCCTGGGTGAATCCTTACAAGGAGGAGGCATGGGATTATCTGGTGGAAATCGGAATCCAGGCCAAAAAGCTGGGGTTTCAGGAGGTGCAGTTTGATTATGTGCGGTTCTGCACGGAAACCTCCATGCAGCATGTGGTGTTTGACCAGGCCGATACAAAAGGACGTTCCCGGACGGATGTGATCTGCCAGTTTATGGAGTATGTTTATGAGCGTTTGAAAGCCCAGGGACTGTTTGTGTCAGCGGATGTATATGGGTCGATTATTGACAGCGATGTGAATGCCAATGCAGTGGGACAGATTTATGGGGAGCTGGCAAAACATGTGGATTATATCAGTCCCATGATCTATCCTTCTCATTATGGAGACGGCTATTATGGGTTAGACCATCCGGACATGCATCCCTATGAGACGATCACAGCAGCATTACAGGCGTCCCGAAAGGAGATTTATTTTGCCAGACAGGGGCAGGAGCATATGGCCATAGTACGGCCCTGGCTTCAGGATTTTACAGCTTCCTGGCTGAAGCATTACATTCCTTATGGACCAGATGAGGTGCGGGCGCAGATTCAGGCTACCTATGATTCTGGATATGATGAGTGGCTTTTGTGGGATGCTTCCTGTCGGTACGACTGGGCAGGTCTCTTGACGCCCAAGCAGGCAAAAGAGGAAGAAGAGAAGATTGCTCAGTCCCGTGCAGCCCTTCCAGAGACGGCGTTTCTGCCGGACCCAATACAACAGGGGCCGACAGAGACCGCGGTGCCATCAGCTGAGGCCACGCGGGTTCAGACCAAGGACGGAACCGTGCCGACCGGGTCTCCGGGACCTACGGTGGGGGCTTATATTGGACAGGATTAAAGGTGGAGGATTGCTGCAATAAATGGATTTTTGGAAAATTTGATCCAATAAGGGAGGTGCAACGGGATGGAGATTTATGATTTTTTGAAGGAGGAAAATGGGGGAATACGGGAGCGGTATGAGCTGGCAATGGGGCGGATTGAAGAGATTTTGCAGGAAGAGTCCAGAACGGTTTCCCCACCTTTTGACGGGTATTTTGTCCAGACGGCCCGATTTATGGGAAAGATGAAAAGGCTGGCGGAGCTTCATCTTACAGGTCGGTTTGACGCCCTTTCCTTGGAGGAGATGGAGGAGTGGAATCAGGAATTGTACAAAGAGCTGCTGCCTGGAAATTATGAGTGCAGCTATGCCAATCCTTCCTATGCTGCCCAGATTTTAGGGGCAGAATTTGGGCCTCTTTTAGCTGCTTTTTATACACAGCTTCGGGGATGTATTGTGTTTGCTTATGAGTGCCGGCTGACGGATATTACGATTTTGGGGGAAACGCTGATTGAGATCTTTAACCGATTTGAGGAGGAAGTGCCGCCTGTGGGGGCGGTGAAGGATATTTTATATTGGTTTTTCAGCGATTATACAGATGTAATGCTGCCATACCGGATTCGGGAGCAAGTGGACCCATCTTTGTCTTTTGCAAAGGATTTGATTTTGGAAAGTGATCTGACGGATCTTCGGTATCTGTACCGATTTGGAGAGTATGTGTCTGACACAGAGCGTTCGGTGGCAGAATTTATGAACCGGCTGCCGGAAGAGACGGTTGAAAAGATGGCTTCCACTTACACGGAAGGCTACCGGAAGGGGTTTGAAGTGATGCGGGTGGATTTGTCGAAAAAGAGCACGGTGGGAATCCGGTATGAGCTGGGATTTGAGCGGATGATTCGGGCAGCCATCAAACAGTTTGAGCAGATGGGGCTGGAGGCGGTGGTTTACCGGGCGGCTGTGTGGTCTGTGACTCAGACCCCTGGACGGAAAATGGGTTATCATGGCACGTCTCCCAATCCTCAATTTGATTACGATCACCGGTATGATTCGGCAATTTATCTGGATAAAGCTTTTAAGGAGCGGAAACTGGCAGTCTTAAAGACTGCTTATGAGACCTGGAAAAAGGAAGCCAAAAATTATGCGGGACCAGCAGTGGTGGAGACTTTTGGACAGGAGGCTTTTGTGCCAGTGAACAAACCGGAAGCTCTTTCTTTTACCAAAAAACAGGAGGAGCTGTCCGTTGCCTATTCCAATGAGTCGATGCCCGTGGTGAATCAGTACATTCCAGGGGATGAGACCAGCTTTACGATTATTGCTTTTCCGGTTCCGGATGTGGGAAAGGATTTTGAGGAGATTTTTGCAGAGACCATCCGAATCAATACCCTGGATTATGAAGTGTATAAGGAGATTCAAGAGAAGCTGATTCAGGTGTTGGATGAGGCGGAGTATGTGGAAGTGACTGGCCGGCGGGATGGCGGGAAAGGAAAGTCCAAAGACTGGACTTTGTCCGATTGGAAAGCAGACTTGAGGGCGGAAAGAGAACCGGAGCAGGAAGCCGCCCAAAGGGACGGAAGAGAACCAGGACAGGAAGTGGCTCAGAGGGATGGAAGAGGATCAGGACAGGAAGCGGACCAGAAGGACGAAAGAGAATCCGGACAGGAAGCCGCCTTTGGCGGGAGAACCACAGAGAATGACTGTGAGGCGGATGCAATCATCAATGATACAAACCTGCGGATTTTCCTTCATCCTTTAAAGGACAGAACAAAAGAAACAAATTTTGAAAACTGTGTGGCGGATGTGAATATTCCGGTGGGAGAGGTTTTCACTTCTCCCCAATTAACCGGCACTCAAGGTCTTTTGCATGTGGGAAAGGTTTATCTTGGAAAGATTCAGTTTCAGAATTTAAGAATCTGGTTTCAGAATGGCATGGTGACGGATTATTCCTGCGACAATTTTTCCAATCCGGAGGAGGGGAAAAAGCTTATCCAGCAGGAAATTTTAAAAAATCATGACACTCTGCCTATGGGAGAGTTTGCCATTGGAACGAACACGGCAGCATTTGCCATGGCAGAACGGTTTGGCATTGGAGAAAAGCTTCCTATCTTGATTGCAGAGAAAATGGGACCCCATTTTGCAGTGGGGGATACTTGCTATAGTTGGAGTGAGGATTCTCCGGTTTACAATCCAGACGGCAAAGAAGTGATTGCCAGAGACAATGAAGTGTCTGCGCTGCGGAAGGAGGATGTGTCCAAAGCTTATTTTGGATGTCATATGGATATTACCATACCTTATTCTGAGCTGGGGGATATTGTTGCGGTCCGAAAAGACGGCATAAGGCAGTATGTGATTCAGGATGGAAGGTTTGTGGTAGAGGGAACGAAGAAGCTGAATGAGGAATTAAAAAGGGTTGGAAGATAATCCGATAAGCGGAAAGAAATCCAAAACTAAGAATGGATTCTAAGGATTTTCAGCCAGCAGATTTGGGGATGAGATACAGGGAGATGGTATGAAAAGAAAAATTGAAATATGGGCGGACAGTTTCCATGAGGGAGAATGGTGCTGTGATCATCTGGAAATGGTGGCAAAAGCTTCTGGATATTTGTGTGATAAAACTTATAAAAGAGGATTTATTCCCCAATATTGTTTTGAGAAGACCGGGCAGACCATTGTCCTCAAGGTATATGGTTCTTATAGCGCCTGGAGTGGATTGCCAGAGAAAATTCGGGAACTGTTGGACTGGGGAAAACCAGATTTTATAGCTTATGATCCAGAGGGGGATAAAATTCTTTTTGCAGTTGAGGAGACTTCTGCCACAATGACGGGTAATCAGCCTGTACAAAGATGTGAGAGACAGTATGGAAGTGCATTGTATAAAATACCATATTGGTACCTGGTCAGTGAATTTGGCAGACATCTGGATGGGGGAATAAGGCGGGATTCCATTTGGCCATCCATCTCTGCATTGAAATTGTCCATCCATTTTCAGACTCCAAGCATTGTTCTCCATTATTCTGGTGAGAATGCCCCGGAAGATTATGAAAGCGGCAGAGGGCTTTCCCTGTTATTTGATGCATTATTTCAGTGGATTGAAGTATTTGCCGTCAACAAAGATCCAGAGATTCTTATGGATATTATGAGCAGGCAATATGAAGAAATGCTTGATTTTATTAATTCTCAGTGGAGAAATATGATTGATTTTATTCCAAATCAAGATTTGCTTCAAGATAAAAGGACAGCAAGACGATTAGCGTATTGTGGGGTGGGCCGAAAAGAGGAGATCAAAGGAACATTAGATGGATTTTTACAATGGCCTTTGACGACGGAAGTGGAAGAGGACAAAAAAATTCATTGGAAACGGTCAGATTTGCTGACCTTTGATCCTTTAAGCGAATTGCTGGAAACGGATATTGAATTGAAAAATTGTTATATCTTGTCTGGCAATGCAAGTTCAGGAAGGCCGCCTACGCAAAAGCAGGTAATCGATTTTTTGAAAAAGCAAAAAGAAGCTTTTGAGAAAGGGGGAAAAATGAATCCCCCGGCGTTTTACAATTTAAAACTTTCCAGTTTCAGCAAGACAAGCAGTGGAAATTATAATCTGACTACATCGAAGAACATATTGTACCTATATGACAACAGCCGGACGTTGAAGAATACGATTGTAAAAGCTTACGGACGTTTGCAGAATCGGCTAAATGCTTTTGATAAAGAGGTTCCGGCGATTGTATACATTAGTAACAGTCTGGCTCCCCGCCGGATATTTGGAGATCCGTTTGTCGGCCAGCTGGCGGCTTACGCAATTATTTTTGGAAAATTTGATCAGAGAAAAAGGCTTGTGGTTGCCTATTATCCTCATCAATCGTATACATATTACAAAGAAGCAAAAGGAAAAGGCAAAAAGATTGTTCGTGAACTGGCGGATTATATTATTTTTGCAGGCGGCGTTGCCATTTGTACGGCAACTGAGGAGGTATACTGATGTATGATTTTAAGCTTACTGAGGAGATTGCCAGATGGGCGTTTGAAGTGGCCTGTAAAAATAATCCAGAGTGGTACATTGCTTTCACAAATCCTACAGCCGGACCGTGGAAAGCGATTACAGCTGCGAACAAAAAAGGAATAACAGGAAGGGTTTATACGTTCGATTCCAAAGAAAAACGACCGGACCTTATTTTGATTAACGATTCTTTGGATCTGATTCTTATTTTGGAAGCGAAAAGTGATTTGGAATCATTACTTTTAGAAAATCAGATACAAAAATCCGTTCAGGTGGTGGCGGATGTAGGGAAAATGCTTCAGAAACAAAGACAGAATCCTTATTGGGGAAAGCGGTATATGCGTAAGATTGGGACGGGATTACTGTGGGGATGTACAAAAGAGATTGAGGAAGAAACATATGAACAATTATTTACCGCTTATTATGACCAGATAAATCATTATTCAAATATTGATCAGAGAATGATTGTGGGGATAGAAGTGAAGAAAGAGGGACATAGGCTCAACTGCAAAGTGTGCGGAAGAAATTATGAAAAAGGGGAAAAAACTTTGACCATTCAAAAATTGGCTCAGTCTTTGAACTTGGCCTATAAGGAATAAGAAAACTTATTCCTTATAGGCCATACATCTGTCTTTAGAAAAAATCACATGACCTTCCAGGTAAGAACGGAGTTCATTTGGGTCTAAAAATCCATACTCCAAAAATTCGGAAGCTGTGTTTCGATATAAATCATTCCAGTTACAGGGACCGTTTTCCAGGAGTTTTTTTGCATAAAGTCTGGTTGATGTTTTTAAAGGGACATAAGTTTTGTCTTTTGGTCCGGTGTATTCACAGATCTCTTTCTTTATTTGGAACAAAGAAGAAAGAAGATTGGGAATTTCTTGCAGTAAACTGCATGAAATATTATTTTGAATCCATTCAATCATAATGGTTCGTAAGGCAAGGTTTTTAGCAATTCGATAGTCTCTTACAGCAGCACATTTTATGAGAGCAGAGGTAACACACTCAAGGGAAAAAGAGGGGGCTGCATGGGGAACATAGGAATAGACCGAATAAATATCACTGATATAGCTGCCGCCAGGAGAAAATTGTGCTTTGGAGGAAATTACGGCAGGAATTACATAAGTGACATAGCTGCATTGAAAATGGTTGGTTTGCAATGCTTTCAGGAGCGCTTCCCATGCCTTTAAATCATTGTTATTGAAGGTTATTAACAAATGGCCCAAAGGGTTTAAAATCTGCGGTGCCATGGACAGAAGCTGATTTAGTTTATCCCTGTATCTGGTCCAGGAACTTTCTCGTGCCATCCGGTCGCTGACGCTGAAATCCAGTTCCAAATCTGGCTGGATTTTTAAAAAGCTGTTCCACATAGCAGAAAATTCGGTGTAGGGAACGTTGTCCCCATAAGGCGGGTCCAAAAAAATCAGATCTGCTTTTACCGGGTTGTTTTTCAGGTAGTTTAGACAGTCTGTATTTTGAATAACAGGGTGAATGGCAGCAGGCGGATGGTTTAACCGGGCCAACCCTTTTTCAAATTTATTCAGACGGGCATATAAATGAATCAAAGGATTGGTTTCCAAGTGTTTGGAGGGAACCCAAAAACCAGGTACACTCCATGCAGGACCGCCCGTGGACAGATTGTTTCGGCAGGGAATGAGTCTGGAACATTGGGCCACGCTTGCTGTGAGAAAAAGCATGGCAGCATGGCGAAGGGATTTTTCCTGGATTTTTTCAAATTCAGCGGCAAAATGGCACAATATATTAAAATTTCTGACGGTAAAAAGATCTTTTGTCTCCATTCCCGGATATATAAGAATCCTGCGGTTTTCCACAAGAGGAAAGTTGTAGGACTCTGTGGAAACATCAAACAGAGGGGAGGCGGAATTGGTTTCCTGAAGTTTTAAAAATTCCAGGTTGGTTTCCAGAGCTTTCTCGTTTTCCACACAAGCAGAGCTGATCTTGCTTCCAGAAAAAGCGCTCATGTTAAATTTAAGAGAAGAGCCGCACAGAGGGCAGAAATATTTTACTCCTTTTTTGGAACATTGGCTGCTTAAAATCCATTCTTTACAGGAAGGGCATTGGGCTTTGGAAATATGCACCAAATATTTTATGGTTTTTTTGTTAGGCAGGGAGTAAGATTCTTTTATTTTGTCTTCCGCTTCTGATAGGATCTTCCGAACGACAAAGCTGAACTGGTCAGCGTCTGGAGGATTGGTTAATACTTTGGTATTTAAGACAGCAATGGGATTAATATCCAGGCCGACCGACAAAAAACCTGCTTTTTGTGCTTCTCTCAAAACCACCCCACTGCCACAAAATGGGTCCAAAACGGTTCCGCCTGTGGGAACAAGGCTGTGAAGAAACCAGGATATAACATTGTGGGGTTTTCTTGCCCAGTATTTATGCAGCAAGTATTCCGGGGTATGAGTCTGGGCAGTGATAATAGGAAGGGATTCGTTCATGGCGTTAATGGCTCCTTCTGAATAGTACAATAAAATCGTTTAATGTGATGCCAATGTTATTAGCGCTTCTTCGCTGACTGGCTACCCAGGATGCTTCCGTATATCTGGGAACCCGGATTGCGATTTTATCAATCTTATATTTGGAATGGTCGATTTTCTGAATCAAAGTATTGGTTACAGGGAGATAATTGCCTTTTATGATGGAATCTCCAATCATAAGGGCCAAAACTCCGTCTGGTTTTAAAAAGGACAGCCCGTAGGAGAGAGCAGTGGCCATATCTTCTACATAATCTGCATATTTTTCCGGCTTTCCTACTTTGAAAAATTCTTTGATTTCACCGGACCGGAAGGAACTTCGGTCGATTCCAAGCCATCCGGATTCCAAACTGTTGATGCTGCTGTACTTATAAGAGTTAAAGTAGGGTGGATGTAAAATGACAAGAGACGCAGCGTCCTGATAACAATGAAACTTCTGGTCTCTCATATCTCCATTATAAATATCCAAAGCGCAGTCCCTCAAAGGGAGAAGGGATACATTTTGGATTTCCTTTTTGGCCTTGGAATAAAACAAGGAAAAGGCGTCTGGCAGGGCGGTTTCCACATCAAGAAACAGCCGTCCCTGCTGAGTGGTGGCTTTGGAAGCGCGACGGATGACGGAAGCAAAAATAATGGTGAAAAAGTCTTTTATATCTGGATCGCAAATGGATTCAATCTGATATTTCAGGCCCCTTAGGGAATCGCAGGTTTCATCCAGAAACCAGTGATGGTAATTTTTTAAATCATGTGGTTCAAATGAATATTCTTCCCATGTCATAGGCCGGTAATTCTTTTCAATTTCCAACAAGGAAGCATTCAGCTTTTCCAGGGGAATTGGTGTGGTTTTTACTTTGGTTATTCCAGCGCTTAGAGGATTAATGTCATTTGCAACACAATCTCGATTTAAAAGGAGGCACTCAAGGGCAGTGGAACCGCTGCCGCACATGGGATCAAAAATGAGTTGTCCTGGCTGCGTATAGGTAGAAATCAAATAGGTGGCAATAGAAGGGGGAAATTTGCCAAAATACCGAAAGAGTCCATGGGTGGAGTAAGCCTGCTGCTGATTGGTGCCAAGGGCGCTCCATGCTTCCAGAGGAATGGCATCTGAAAATCCGGCTTTCTCTACAAGTGCAATATTGTTAGGGGACAATTCATCCTGAGATGTGATTTGCAGCCCTACACTGGCGGGATGCCAGTTGGAAAGATGGTGGAAACGGATTTCTTGCAGCATAATGACCTCCGGCAATGTAATAAATTTTTTTAGCAATGTAAATTATAAGCCAAGGTCTGGATAATGTCAATGGAGTTGTTTATAAAAGAATTGTGAAGTTTAGAAAAGCACTTGCAATTTATGGCAGGTGCTTTTATTATATAGGATAATGGGTGAAAAGCGACAGGTTGTCATCTGTCTTATAAAAGTGGTCCAGAGATTTTGGAAAATTACATGGAAAGAAAAGGAGGAGTGAGCATGAGAGGCTATGGAAAGTATGTAAAGCCTTATTTCCGTGCGTTTTTGATTGGCCCATGTCTGATGATTGCAGAGGTGGTGGGAGAGATTTTGCTGCCCAAAATGATGTCTTTGATTATTAACAACGGAGTGGCAAACCAGGATCAGGGATATATTGTGCAAATGGGGCTTATGATGGCTGCTGTGGCATTTTTTATGGCGGTAAGCGGCATTGGAGGCGCTTATTTTTCGGCAAAAGCGTCCATTTGCTTTACCAGTGATTTGCGCAGAGATCTCTTTGAAAGGGTACAGCAGTTTTCCTTTCGGAATATTGATGAGTTCAGCACAGGTTCTCTTGTTACCAGATTGACCAATGATATTCAGCAGGTGCAAATGGTTATGATGATGATTCTGCGTCTGGCTCTTCGTGCCCCTGGAATGTTGATTGGAGCGCTGATCATGGCATTTATTATGAATTACCGGCTGGCTATGATCATTCTGGTAGTGATTCCAGTGCTGGGGGCGTTGATTGCCGCCATTATGCTTACGGCCTATCCCCGGTTTGGCATTATGCAGACAAAGCTGGATAAGCTTAATTCCGGCATCCAGGAGGCGCTGGTGAATGTGCGGGTGATCAAATCTTTTGTGCGGGAGGATTTTGAGAAAGAACGGTTTCGCATGGCCAATGAAGACCTTCAGGAAAACAGCCTTCGGGCTTTGCGGATTGTGATTCTCACCATGCCGGTTATGATGCTGGCCATGAATGTAACGACTTTGGCCGTGGTGTGGTATGGAGGGAATTTAATTATCGGCGGAAGCATGCAAGTGGGAGATTTGACAGCTTTCACGACTTATATTGTGCAGATTCTCATGTCGCTGATGATGTTGTCTATGGTATTTTTGCAGAGCGCCCGCGCCATGGCTTCCGTAAAGCGGATTAACCAGGTAATGGAGACAAAGATCGATTTGACGGATGAAAATGCCAAACAGAAAGAGCAAAAGGTTACGAAAGGAAAAGTGGAGTTTCGGGATGTGTCCTTTCGTTATGGAAAAGAGAACAGCGAAAAGGTTTTGGAGCACATTAGTTTTACGGCTGAACCAGGGCAGATGATCGGGATTATCGGAGCTACGGGAAGCGGGAAGACTTCTTTGGTTCAGCTGATTCCGCGGCTTTATGATGTGACATCAGGGCAGGTTTTGGTGGACGGAGTGGATGTGCGGGAATATTCCCTGGAGAATTTGAGAGATGGCGTAGGGATGGTTTTACAGAAAAATGTGTTGTTTTCCGGCACGATTGAGGAGAATCTGCGGTGGGGAAATGAGAAGGCTTCCATGGAAGAGCTTCGAGAGTTTGCCGTAGCGGCTCAGGCAGATGGATTTGTCTCGTCTTTTGCCGATGGATACGATACGGATATGGGGCAGGGGGGCGTCAATGTGTCCGGGGGTCAGAAACAGCGGCTTTGCATTGCCCGTGCTCTTTTAAAGAAGCCCAAAATTCTGATTTTGGATGATTCTACCAGCGCTGTGGACACGGCTACGGAAGCCAAAATCCGGGAGTGTTTCCAGACTGCTTTGGAGGAAACCACAAAGATTATTATTGCTCAGCGAATTGGCTCTGTGGAGGAGGCAGATCAGATTTTGGTTCTGGATGAGGGAAAGATCATTGGCATGGGGTCCCATACGGAGCTTCTTGCTTCCTGTGAGGCTTATCAGGAAATTTATTATTCTCAGCGGGAGAAAGAGCGGGAGGTGATTGCATGAACCGGGAGGAAAAGCTTAAAAGCCTCAAGTATCGTTATGGAAGGAAAACCGATTTTCCAGGTCCTGGCGGGCCAGGTTTTGGAAGGCCGGGAGGCGGACCAGGGGGCCATCCGCCGGGAGCCGGGAGATTTGGCGCAGGAAGGCCAGGTTTTGGAAGATCAGGAAAATCCGATGCAGGCGGGGCCAAGAGTCCGGATTCTGCGGCCAAAGGGTTAGACCAAAAAAAGCGGTTTGGAGGGGGACGTCCGGAAAACAGCATGGGAACGGTGGTCCGGCTTTTGGGTTATCTTCGAGAGGATACTCCAAAGCTTGTCCTTGCATTTGTGTGTATTATTTTAAATACATTTGGAACTTTGGCTGGTTCCTATATGTTGCGTCCGGTTATTAATACGTACATTGTGCCAGTGGATGGGAGCAGGGGAGACCCGGCAGGGCTTTTGCGGGCTTTGGCTGTCATGGCTTTCGTATTTTTGGTAGGAGTGGGAGCCAACTATCTTCAGGCAAGGATTATGTTGGATGTGGCTCAGTCGGCTCTTCGAAAGATTCGAACGGATTTGTTTGGGAAAATGCAAAGTTTTCCGGTGCGATTTTATGACACCAACAGCAACGGAGATTTGATGAGCCGTTTTACCAATGATGTAGATACCCTTGGCATGATGCTAAGCAACACGCTGGTCCAGCTGTTTGCAGGTATTTTAAGTGTTGTGGGTACTTTGATTTTGATGATTTATACCAATATATGGCTTACCCTTATAACCCTTTTTATGGTTCCGGTGATGATGCGGGCAGGAGGCGTGGTGGCAAAACAGAGCCATCGCCATTTTTCTGCTCAGCAGGCTTCTCTTGGAGCAGTAAACGGATACATTGAGGAGATCATCACAGGGCAGAAGGTAGTAAAGGTATTTTGCCATGAAAAGGTGGCTATGGAGGAATTTGATTTGTTAAATGAGGATTTGCGGGACAATCAGATTCGTGCTCAGTTTTTCGGCGGGATTATGGGACCAGTTATGGGAAATTTAAGCCAGATCAATTATTCTCTGACTGCGTGTATTGGGGGACTGCTTTGTGTTTTCCGGAATTTTGATGTAGGCGGGCTGACGGTGTTTTTGAATTTTTCCAGACAATTCAGCCGCCCTATCAACGAGATTTCCATGCAGATCGGCAATGTGTTTTCTGCACTGGCAGGTGCGGAGCGGGTGTTTTCTGTGATGGATGAGGCGCCGGAGCCAGAGGATGATAAAAATGCGGTGGCCCTTTCCCCGGTGAAAGGGCATGTGGTTTTGGACCATGTGACGTTTGGATACAATCCGGACAAAGTGATTTTAAAGGACATCAGCCTGTATGCCAAGCCTGGACAGAAGATTGCCTTTGTAGGTTCCACCGGAGCGGGAAAAACGACCATCACCAATCTGCTGAACCGGTTTTATGACATTCAGGGCGGTTCCATTACCATTGACGGTGTGGACATCGGTCAGATCAGACGGGACAATCTGCGTCAGAATATTGCTATGGTATTGCAGGATACCCATTTATTTACTGGTACGGTTATGGAAAATATCCGCTACGGAAGGCTGGATGCCACCGATGAGGAGGTAATCCAGGCGGCAAAGACGGCATCTGCCCACTCTTTTATTAACCGTCTGCCAAAAGGGTATCAGACGATGTTAGAGGGGGACGGAGCCAATTTGAGCCAGGGACAAAGACAGCTGTTAAATATTGCCAGAGCGGCTGTTTCCAAAGCGCCTATTTTAATTTTGGATGAGGCTACCAGTTCTGTGGATACTCGGACAGAACGGCATATTGAACATGGTATGGACCGGCTTATGGCAAATCGAACTACGTTTGTTATTGCTCATCGGTTGTCTACAGTGCGAAACGCAAATGCCATTCTGGTGTTAGAGCAAGGGGAAGTGATTGAACGGGGAGACCATGAGGAGCTGCTGGCGCAAAAGGGAAGGTATTATGAGCTTTATACGGGAGTTACGGAGCTAAGTTAGTGATTGTAATTGCAGTTCACGGATCAGGCAGGTCAAAGGTCTGGATACCTTTGGCCTGCCTGATCCGTTTGATATTTGCGCCAACACTGATTTTACTGTTTGAACGGATTTTTATTTCATTCGTCAGTAAAAACTCTTTGAACTTTATGAGTTAATGGTATAGGATGAAAGAGCAAATGTGGTATCTGTATAGATTACTAATTAAAAACAAAAGAGTTGATAAATGAGGTTATAAGTAGTAAAATAAGATCATTGTTATTTGACAATGGATAATGTATCAACAGAATGAAGGAGAAAAAATATGAGGAAACAAGTATTAACAGTCTTTTTGGCAGGGGTTCTAACAGCATCCATGAGCATGACAGCCCTGGCCGGGTGGGAGCAGGAAGGGAATAACTGGAAGTACAATGACAATGGGAATTATACTGCTAATGGCTGGTATTGGATAGACGGGAACAATGACGGGATTGCAGAAAGCTACTATTTTGACAATACTGGAATCCTGACAAGGAATACAACGATAGAAGGATATACCGTAAATGCAGACGGAGCCTGGACTGTAAATGGAACCATTCAGACTAAGAGCATGGCTATGAATAATAATAGTGAAGAAGCAGCTAATACTGGAAACTATGATTCACAGTATCCGCTGGCAGGTATGCTGGATCAGTTAGGTCTGAATTTTGCTAAAAATCCTAACGGTATTGATATGCTTTATTGGTCTCAGGACTATCAAAGTGATACCTACGGGTTTGATGCTGCTCCAGTAAACAGATGGGAGAAAGCAAAAGAGACAAATAATTTAGGATATTATTATGGACTGGGACAAAATTTTGATGAGATGCTTGCAATTGCAAAATTGGCAGGAAGGACAGATATTAATCTTCCTTATGCAGATGACGCAAAAGCAGAGGCTTTGGCAAATAATATTCGTGATTTCTTTAAGGCTTTTCCAAACTGGAAGACTGCCTCTGACTATGAGAAAGCAAGCCATATTGCAAGATGGATTGAGCAGGCTGATTATGTAACAAATCCTGGAAATGATGGAACATCCTATGCGTGTTTGATAAATAAAGCTTGTGTGTGTGAAGGATATTGGCAGGCAGGAGCTTTATTAGCTCATTGTGTTGGTCTTGGCGTTGTGCCTGGAATAACTTCCGCAGCAAACCATGTTTTCCCTGTATTTAATATTAATGGGATTATGCTTGGATATGATGCGGCAGGTCAGGGAAAAGAAACTCTGTTTTATATCTATGACGTGTATGAACATGCAAACTATTCTATAAATAGAGCAGTAGATATGGAAACAACGGATTTTCCTGGAAATACTTATAAGTATTTTAAAGACCGTGGATATGTAGTTCCAACCAGACTGAATGACCGCTTCGATTCTTCGCTTATCAAGAGTGTTGGAGTAAAAGGTGTAACTCAAGATGCTCTTAAGTTACAGTAATTTAAGCGAACAAATATTTCTATAATATTATTCACCAACAAATAAAAATTAGATATTTATGCCCAAATAACGGGAATTATGCTGATGATGGTGTAAGCCACAATGCAGGATATGATCCAGCGCATCCTCTGGCAGGAAAGATTGATGAATGGAATTTAAGAATTACAAATACTGGACTAATTAGTGCGAGTAGCTTACCTATAGCAGAATGAACTCTAATCATGCAGTATGCTATATTCAAATTGATGGAAAGGTATACTTTAGGCAGAACAATGATCTTGACTTCCCAACACCTGACAAGGTATATTTTTAGTAATTAACGTTAAACTCATCGGAAGAAGACTTGCCGCTGTCGAGATTTGAACCTTGACATAGCCAAGGTTGAAGCTTCCGGTGGGTTTTTATTTTCGACAAATTTCATATTTTAGGTATTCCATTCTTTTCCTAAATCCCTTATAAGAGCCTTACATCAGAGAAAAGCGGGCGGCACTTCCTATTTGGATATATTCTATATTTGTATGTTTTTAACATTCGCCGTCACCTCCTTCTTATCCTTGATTTTCTATATATTTGCCCAGCATTTCTTCGAGAACATTCCCTACACTGCAGGCAAAATATCCATCTGTCCAAAATGTATGCTCTTTCCAGAAATGTTTTTGCAGATAATTTTGATGTCTTTTCCAAATAGGAGTAGGTAGTATAAATTTTCATCCAGTTTACCATTTTACTGACCGACATGGTTGGTTGTGTTTCTATCATGTAATGAATATGGTCTTTGTCCGTTTCCATATATCTGATCATTACATGATGTTTCTGACATATCTCATACGAAAACAGTTTTATATCATCCGCTATCGGTTTTGATACTAGTATGACCCACACCAATTAACCATATGTTTCGCTTGTCTAAATTTCCCCCTGTTTCGTTGTCGTCGGTCAACGAAGCCACCATCTAAAGCCAGTGGGATTGTGGTAGCCTTATTTCAATTCCTTGTTTCCACACATTGGGAATTGTGATAAAATAGAAAGGACAGAATCCGCAGACCATTTTATAACGGGATGGTATTGCATGGGAAGAGAAAAGGAAGTTTGAAGGATGAATGAAAATAAAGAAAAAACAGCAGAGTCAGAGAAAAATCTGGTTTATGTGGTGGGAATCGGGCCGGGAAGTGAAGGGATGATGACCCAACAGGCCAGAAGGATTTTAGAGAATTGTGATGTGATTATTGGATATACGGTTTATGTGGAACTGCTTCGAAAAATTTTTCCACAGAAAGAATACCAGACCACACCGATGCGCAGAGAAGAAGAGCGGTGCCGGATGGCTTTTTTGGAGGCCCAAAAGGGCAGAGTTACAGCTATGGTGTGCAGCGGGGATGCGGGGGTCTATGGGCTGGCAGGACTGATGTTTGAGGTGGGAGCCGAGTACCCGGATTGTTTTGTGAGAGTGATTCCTGGGGTTACGGCGGCCCTTGCTGGCGGCGCTTTGTTGGGAGCGCCTTTGGGACATGATTTTGCAGTGATCAGTTTAAGTGATCTGTTGACTCCCTGGGAGACGATTGAGAAACGGCTGCGTCTGGCAGCCATGGCAGATCTGGCGCTCTGCATTTATAATCCATCCAGCAAAAAGAGGGGGGATTATCTTTTGAAAGCCTGCGATATTTTGCTGGAGGTTATTGAGGAGGACCGGGTGTGCGGGCTGGCATTCCAGGTTGGAAGAGAGGGGGAACAGTGGGAGGTACTGACATTAAAGGAACTGCGTCAGCGTCCAGTGGATATGTTTACCACCGTGTTTATTGGAAATTCAACAACAAAGAATCTTCATGGGAAAATGGTGACGCCGCGGGGATATAGGATGGAAAGATAGTACAGGAAAACATAAAAAGGAGGAGAGCATTTTTTAAATATGCTCTGGAAAAAAATGGAACAATATTATCAGCAACAGCTTTTATGTCTCTGCAAAAATGTGCATCCGGCCAACCAGAAAGCAAAAGAAGAAAGCAGGCACCGTTGGGATAAAATTGCGAAACCTCTGTATGGTTTGGGATTATTGGAAGATTTGATTGTGAAGATTGCCGCTATGGGAGAAACGGGGGATGTCTGTCTGGACCGGAAGGGAATTGTGGTGTTTTGCGCAGACAACGGAGTGGTGGCAGAGGGGGTTACTCAGACGGATAGCAGTGTTACTGCAGTGGTGACAGAAAATTTTGCCAGGGGAATTGCCAGTGTCAACCAGATGGCATCCGTGGCAGGAGCGGATGTGCTTCCGGTGGATATAGGCGTGGCGGCAGATATTTTGGAGCCGGGGGTGCGGCGCTGCAAAATTGCCAGAGGAACAAAAAATCTGCGGCGGGAACCTGCCATGACCATGGAGCAGACATTGGCTGCAATTCATGAGGGAATACAGATTGCCGGGGGGATGAAAGATGCTGGATATCAGATTCTTGCAGTGGGGGAGATGGGAATTGGCAATACCACAACAGGAAGCGCCATTGCCAGCGTAATGCTGGGAGAAAAACCGGAAAAGGTTACAGGGCGGGGAGCCGGTCTGTCAGAGGAAGGGTTAGAGCGGAAGATTCAGGTGATTCGGGAGGCCATCGCGCTCCATCAGCCTAAACCGGAAGAACCTCTTTTGACCTTGGCCTGTCTTGGAGGATTTGATATTGCCGGAATGTGCGGTTTGATGCTGGGCGGGGCCATTTACCGGATTCCAGTGGTGTTAGACGGAATGATTTCCGTGGCAGCTGCTTTGGTGGCCAAGAAGATTTGTCCGTTTGTAACGGATTATCTTTTGGCGTCTCATGCCGGCAGAGAACCTGCATGTAGTTTGGGATTAGAGCAGCTTGGATTGGAGCCGCTGATTCATGGAAGGCTGGCTTTGGGAGAAGGGACTGGGGCAGCGCTTTTGTTTCCTCTTCTTGACATGGCAGAGGCAGTGTACCAACAGAACAGCACTTTTGAGGACATTCAGATTAAAGCGTATGAGAAGTTTGAATAGGAGAGACAGGGAAAATGGTATATTTTATAGGAGCCGGTCCAGGGGACCCGGAACTGATTACGGTGAAGGGAAAACGATTGATTCAGGAAGCAGATGTGATTGTTTATACAGGGTCTCTGGTAAATCCGGCCCTTTTATCCGAAATAAAAAAAACGGCAACCGTTTATAACAGTGCATCCATGACCCTTAAAGAGGTGATGGAGGTGATTTGTCAGGCGGTGAGAGCCGGGAAAAAGACGGTGCGGGTCCATACGGGAGACCCTTCCCTTTATGGGGCTGTCCGGGAACAGATGGCAGAGCTTTCCAGACAGGGGATTGATTATGAGGTAATTCCAGGGGTCAGTTCTTTTCTGGCGGCGGCGGCATCTTTGCGGCGGGAGTATACATTGCCAGGGGTCAGTCAAACTGTAATTTTAACCCGGATGGAGGGAAGGACATCTGTGCCGGAAAGGGAGCAGATAGAAGCTTTGGCAGCTCATCAGGCCACCATGGTTATTTTTTTAAGTGTGGGACAGATTGAGGAATTGTGCCGCCGTCTGATGAAAGGCGGTTATGAGGCTGACACGCCAGCAGCAGTGGTCTATAAGGCTTCCTGGCCGGAAGAGAGAATGATTCAGGGAACGGTGAAAGATCTGGCCGAAAAGGTGCAGAGAGCGGGAATCCGGAAAACTGCGTTGGTGGCGGTGGGGAAATTTTTGGGAGATTCTTTTGAGCTTTCCCGGCTGTATGACGAGAATTTCAGCCATGAATACCGGGATAAGGGAAAGAATGGGGAATAGAGGAGTAATTTTTCCTGGAAATCAAAAGAGACAGGACAGAAAGGCGAAAAGATGGCAGCAAAGAAAATTATGATTCAGGGAACCATGTCCAATTCTGGAAAGAGTTTTCTGACCGCAGCATTGTGCCGGATTTTTTGGCAGGACGGATACCGGACCGCGCCGTTTAAGTCCCAAAATATGGCTCTTAATTCCTATATTACAGCAGATGGACTGGAGATTGGCCGCGCCCAGGCCATGCAGGCAGAGGCAGCCGGAATAGAGCCTGCGGTGGAAATGAATCCGATTTTGTTAAAGCCTACCAGTCATATGGGAAGTCAGGTGATTGTAAACGGGGAGGTGGCGGGAAACTGGAAGGCCATGGATTATTATCGCCGGAAGCCGGAGTTTATCCCGGTGATTCAGAAGGCATTTGCAAGGCTGGAGGAGCAATATGAGGTGATTGTGCTGGAAGGAGCCGGAAGTCCGGCTGAAATCAATCTGCGGGAAAACGATATTGTCAATATGGGCATGGCCAAACTGGCGGATGCTCCTGTTTTGCTGGTAGGCGATATTGACCGGGGCGGTGTTTTTGCTTCCCTGTATGGGACGGTAATGCTGCTAAGTCTACAGGAGCGGGCGCGGATTAAAGGACTGGTAATCAATAAGTTTCGGGGAGATATAAAAATTCTGGAACCAGGACTTTTAATGTTGGAAGAGCTGCTGAAAATTCCGGTGGTGGGAGTGATTCCCATGGAGGAGATTGATTTGGATGATGAGGACAGTCTCTCAGAGCGTCTGGTGCAGGGGAAGGGAGCTTTGCAGGGGGCGGATTGTGAGGAAAAATGGCGTGAGATCGGTATACTAGATTTTGCTGTCATTTCTTTGCCGCACATTTCCAATTTCACAGATTTTCATGTTTTGGAGCGGATACCAGAAGTCCGTCTGCGCTACGTAAAAAAGGTTGGAGAACTTGGAAATCCAGATTTGATTCTTCTTCCTGGCACGAAAAATACTATGGCAGACCTTACCTGGCTTCGGGAGGGTGGACTGGAATCGGCTATTTTGCGTCAGGTTAAAGAAGAGCAATCCATGGTAATCGGAATTTGCGGTGGATACCAGATGTTGGGAGAGAAGCTTTCCGACCCGGAGGGAGTGGAGGGTCTGGCGGGAGGCGTGATTCGGGGCATGGGGCTTTTACCGGCAGAAACTATATTTTCCGGACAGAAAACCCGCACCCAAATCAAAGGGAGATTGTTGGAAAAAAGCCGGATGTTTGCGGAATTTTCCGGAGAGGCTGTGACTGGATATGAGATTCATATGGGTCTGACCCGAATGGTGGGAGAAAAAATGGTGGGAGAAAACAAAGATTCCTGTATGTGGTCGATTTGTCTGGAAGATGGGCGAAAGGATGGTATGGAGAGGGGGGACGGGAGAGTGTTTGGCAGTTATCTTCACGGATTGTTTGACAATGAGAAACTGACAGAGGCGCTGCTTCAAAGACTGACAGAGGAAAAAGGTCTGAAATATTGCCCGAAACCGAAGTGGTCAGTGGCAGACTATAAGGAGCAGCAGTATGATAAGCTGGCAAAACTGGTCCGACAGTCTTTGGATATGAAACGGATTTATGAGATTTTGATGGAACACCAGGAACAAAAGGAGATCAAACATGTGGAAACCGATAGAATGGATTTCTCCAAAGGAAATTGAGCGGCACAGTATGGAAATTATTGAGCGGGAAATGCCTCCCTGCAATTTTTCTCCGGAAGAACTGGCTGTGGTGAAGCGTTGTATCCACACATCAGCGGATTTTGATTATGTACACAACCTATATTTTTCCCCGGATGCGGTCAGCCGAGCTTTGGAGGTTTTAAAGAAAGGGCCGGTGATCGTCACAGATACCAACATGGCAGCGGCAGGAATCAACAAAAAGGCGCTTAAACGGCTGGGGGGAACGGTGTGCTGTTTTATGGCAGAGGAAAAGGTGGCAGAAGAGGCAAAAATTCGGGGCATTACCAGGGCAGCAGTCAGCATGGAGTGGGCAGCCAAACTGGAGGGTCCGGTTTTTTATGCTATAGGAAATGCGCCGACTGCCCTGTTGCGGTTATATGAGATGATTCAGGAAGGACAGGTAAAACCGGCTTTTATTATTGGAGCGCCAGTGGGATTTGTCAATGTTAAGGAGGCAAAGGAAAGGATTTGTTCCACCAATATTCCCTGTATTGTGCCGAAAGGGCGAAAGGGTGGCAGCAATATTGCGGCGGCAATCTGCAATGCTCTTTTGTATCAGATCAAATCGGACAAAGACACAGAGAAAGAATAAGATCGGATGGCCAAAGAGGGAGAAGGATTGCAAAGGAGACTGGAAAAATTTGGACAAGGATTCTCAAGAACAGAAGTATTTTAAAAAGGCATTGTCTGATTTTACTTTTGAAATGGCCAGTGGCGGCGCGATCCGTCATCTGGCAGACCGGGGATACACGGTGGGAGAGATTGTCAAAATGCTGGATTTTCCCACTCCCTATGAACGGGTTGGAGACCTGGTGCGGAAACATTTTCTGGAGACCAGGGTTTTACTCCTTGACGAGCCGACAAAGGAAGCTGGTCCGGAGAAATACGAGTATGTGGCAGATTATGATGAATATGGCAGGAAAAGCTTCCGAAAGGTGATTTTAGAAGAGAGGAGAGAAGTTTCCTCTTGTTGGTCCGAAAAATCTTTTGACCAAAAGAAATTTGGCGGTTTGTCTCAATTTTTGAAAGAAAAATGCCAGATAAATGGGGAAGCCTTTTGTTATGTGTCCTGTCGTTTCGGATTGGATTTAAAACGGGACCCTAATGGTTTTGAAGATTTGCTTTCTTTGTTGGAGCCGTTGGAGAGAGATTATATTATGGGGATTTTTTCGGAGCGGAGGATATTGTATCACCAGCTGAATCACCGGATGGGAAAGATTGTGGTCCGGCTGTATGAGTCGATTGGATATGAGGGGTATTGTTATTTTATAAAAACCCGGGAGAAGATAAAGCTGTGAAAAATCCAGATGAAAAAATCTGGTGTTTTTTCGCAAAAACTACTGGACTATTTTGCTGTTTTGTGAGAAAATATGAATAGTATGGTGTGATTAATTTAACGATTTCATGTCTGCATTTTTTTGTGATTGGGAGGGTGGCACCATGAGATCGTTAAACCGCGTACTTCAGGAAATTACATAGTTGAAAGGAGTTTTAACATGATTTATTCACACGAAGTTGAAAAGATGTGCTCAGTCGCACAGGGCGTTCATCATGGCGCCGCTCCCATTCCGGAAGAGGCAAAATGGGTAAAATCCAAACAGGTTGCCGATATTTCCGGTTTGACCCATGGCATTGGTTGGTGTGCTCCTCAGCAGGGTGCATGTAAGCTGACCCTTAATGTCAAGGAGGGTATCATTCAGGAAGCTCTGGTGGAGACCATCGGCTGCTCTGGTATGACCCACTCCGCAGCTATGGCATCCGAGATTCTTCCTGGTCTGACCGTTCTGGAAGCTTTGAACACAGACCTGGTATGTGATGCAATCAATACCGCTATGAGAGAGTTGTTCTTACAGATTGCCTACGGCAGAACTCAGAGTGCATTTTCCGAGGACGGCCTGCCTATCGGCGCTGGCTTGGAAGATCTGGGCAAGGGACTTCGTTCTCAGGTTGGTACCATGTACGGAACCCTGAAGAAAGGCCCTCGTTACCTGGAGATGGCAGAAGGATATGTAACTGGCATTGCGCTGGATGCAGAAGATCAGATCATTGGCTATCAGTTCGTAAGCCTTGGCAAGATGACGGATTTCATTAAGAAGGGCGACGACCCCAACACCGCTTGGGAGAAAGCCAAAGGTCAGTATGGCCGCGTTGCAGATGCAGTAAAGATCATCGACCCCAGACAAGAATAAAGGAAAAATTTACGTGAAACGTAAATTTTTCCGCTACGCAAACGTAGCAAAGCGGAGTTTGCGTTTCCCGGAGGAAGTGAAACGTAAATTTTTCCGCTACGCAAACGTAGCAAAGCGGAGTTTGCGTTTCCCGGAGGAAGTGAAACGTAAATTTTTCCGCTACGCAAACGTAGCAAAGCGGAGTTTGCGTTTCCCGGAGGAAGTGAAACGTAAATTTTTCCGCTACGCAAACGTAGTGAAACGGAGTTTGCGTTTCCCGAATCGCCAATACAGGTAATTGAAGGAGGAATTGAAAGTCATGGCATTATTTGAATCCTATGAGAGACGTATCAAACAAATTGATGCAGCGTTGAACAGTTATGGAATTGCTTCCATTGAAGAAGCAGAAAAGATTACCAAAGATGCAGGTCTTGATGTATATAAGATGGTGGAAGGCATTCAGCCGATCTGTTTTGAGAACGCAAAATGGGCTTATACCGTAGGTGCAGCCATTGCAATTAAAAAAGGCTGCAAAAAAGCTGCTGATGCGGCTGCCGCTATCGGTGAAGGTCTGCAGGCATTCTGTATTCCTGGCTCTGTGGCTGACCAGCGTAAGGTTGGTTTGGGACATGGCAACCTGGGCAAGATGCTTCTGGAAGAAGAGACCGATTGCTTTGCATTCCTGGCAGGCCATGAGTCCTTTGCAGCAGCAGAAGGCGCTATCGGTATTGCTGAGAAAGCCAACCGGGTTCGTCAGAAACCTCTTCGTGTTATCTTGAATGGTCTTGGAAAAGACGCTGCTCAGGTAATTGCCAGAATCAACGGATTTACTTTTGTTGAGACTGAGATGGATTACTATACCGGAGAAGTAAAAGAAGTATTTAGAAAAGCTTATTCGGATGGTCCTCGTGCAAAGGTAAATTGCTACGGCGCTAATGATGTTACCGAGGGCGTGGCTATTATGTGGAAAGAGGGCGTGGACGTATCCATCACTGGTAACTCCACCAATCCTACCAGATTCCAGCATCCGGTTGCAGGTACATACAAGAAGGAATGTGTGGAGAAGGGCAAAAAGTATTTCTCCGTTGCTTCCGGCGGCGGTACTGGCCGTACCCTTCATCCAGACAACATGGCAGCAGGTCCGGCTTCCTACGGTATGACAGATACCATGGGACGTATGCACTCAGACGCTCAGTTTGCAGGTTCTTCTTCTGTTCCGGCTCACGTTGAGATGATGGGTCTCATCGGTGCAGGTAACAACCCCATGGTTGGTATGACTGTGTCTGTAGCAGTTGCCATTGAGGAAGCGGCTAAGGCTGGAAAATTTTAAGTAAACACTGAAAAAAACTTGATTTCAGGGCATTCCAGACGATCTCGTTTTGTCTGGTATGCCCTGATTTTTTGTGCTACTTGACATGAAAACCACTCCTGACATGGAGATCAGGCTTAAAAATCCGAGTTTTTCTGCATCCTGGGGTTCTGAGGTAAACGGTAGATATGATAGGGGAACAACTGGATATTCAAGGGAAACTGAAACCCGTTGAACGTCGGTTAGGCACTCTGAAAAAGCATATCGAGCAAGCCGACATTTATTTCAAGTACAAGGGAAAGAAGCCGCTGACCGAAGCCGAGCAAATCCTGCTTACGGCAGAGAAAGATTATCTCAAAGGCGTAATGAACGGCAAGACCACAATCCCGACAAAGGCATGAAAGATGAATACACCAAGCTGACCGCCGAGAGGAAAACGCTTAATCAGCGGTATCTTGCATTGAAAGAGGAAGTGAAAGAAGCCAAGAAAATCAGAAAGAGCGTTTACAGTATCTTGCGGCAAGAACAGCGGGAACAGCAACCCCGCAGGGCGCAGGATATGGAACGGTAACAGACGGGGCGGCGGGTATATCTTTCCCTCCGCCATTTTGCTAAAAAACAGGGAACAGTTTTTTCAATCTTGTTCCCCGTTTTCGTCCGCTCCATTGGGAACAACACGAACCGCCTGTCCATTCTCCCAACGGAAATACTCATACTCCTTGAGCAGCACAATCTCATGGGGAAAGAGCTGGGACAATTCCCTCATAAAGTTCTCGCCGTACTCCTCCGGTTTTTCCACCCCCAGATCAGCCAAGATCCCTGGAGACAGGTCGCGGCCATAGGAGAAGTTCAGATACATACACCAAGTAACTCCCTCTTGTGGAAATTTTATCCGACCATTGCGCTCCATATTGGGGTACAGCTTGAAAAAAAGAGGACAGCCCCGCCGACCACTGTGGAAGATGTAAATGTGGTCATAGTCGGGAGGTTTGGAATCGGGGGTTTCACATCCAAAGGGGCCAGTATTTTTGCGTAGCTTCTTGCGGTTTTTAGCTATATGGGGGTCGCTGGTTGCCTTTGCAGCCCGAGTCAAGGCTTTCTCAAAGAGTTTAACCATCTCTTCCTCTGTTAAATCTTCTGTTTTCAGTCCGTATTCCCATGACATAGAAAAAACTCCTTTCAGCTTATTATACCCTATACCATCATCCCAATAAAAAGTACAAGGGTACAGGGGGTGTTTGATACAAGTATAGCAGATCCTCCCGCCGAAAACAATCCTTGTTCTACGTCCCTTGACCGTCTGGATTTTTGCCGTTACCATTTCGCCGCCGAAAACGGGGAACAGGATTTTACAACCCTGCCCCCGTTTTCGTCCGCTTCATTCTAACGGCAAAACCGTCTGCACTACTGTGGCGGCTGTCGGTAGGTTTTGCGGTGGATCTGCCCCCGCGCCCCCGACCTCTCCCAAAGAACAGAATGGAGTGTTACGCAATAGGGCTTGAAAAGGCTTGATTTTTAAGGCGTTGCAGACGCGAAAATCCACAGGGTAAGGGTTTTATACTACCTACCCACGAAAACAGTTTCTAACCGTCTACAGGTGCATTTTACGCCCCTTTTCCTGCCCGTTTCCCGCCGCACTGAAAGTTTTGCGTCAATAATTCAAAAAAGCACTTGACAAAACGCTTCATGGGGCAACAGCGGTTCCCGCAATAAGCTCATGGAGGCTTACCAGACCTGGGCAAGGGATATGTTGAATCCTAAGAATTATCAGGTTGACTTTGAGATGACGATTGGTCCCAAGAAATATAACAGTTTTTCAGCGACAGTGGGCAGCTTCTCATCCAAGGCATCCCAGAGTACCGAAACAGGCCAGTACAACATAGCGTTTAAGCATGGTGACATAGTCCATGACGCTGGGTACAATGAGTTTATTGCTCAGTTGGCTTCAGATTATGGCTGTTCTGTAGGTGAGGCGGAAGCCTTATTTGAGGACAGTCAGATGAAGCAGGCAGTTATCAAAGCCATAGAGCATGATAATAGTACCATCAATAAGTCTGCTCCTGCCAAGTATGTAGGTGATACGTTATACGGACATAGCTTCCTAAGTCTTCGACATTGTGGATTGCCACAACCGAACACAAAGGGTCAGTGGTTGCGGAGCAGATGCCTTCTATGCCGGTGGCTTCAATCCTTTGCGTGATAACAGATTGTAATAGGTTAATCACATTTTCCACGCCTTTTTCTAACGGTTCTGGATTTCTCTTTTCGACTTTAAAAAAGAAAAACAAAATACCATTAATTGAATCCAAATCAAAAGGAGGGTTTTCCGTTAGTAGGTTAGGAGTTAAGGGCCTGTATAATTCGGTTAGTTGACAGAAATGCTCTGTCAAAACAGTATAGAGAAAATTCCTAAGGAATTTATAGTTGGGTTCTGCCCTTTTATACAATTCAGCCAGTTCTTTCTTTTTCCGTTTAAGGGCTTCATCCTTTTTAGTTTGAATCCACCCCAAAAACCAGCATAAGATGCAAAACACGCCTAATATATAAATCCCATACCTCTCGATAATGCGCTGGATTATCGAAAATATCAAGGTGATAGCCCAGAGGGTAACAAGAATAGCCATTATCATGGCAAATAAGATGCCGACAGTTTTTAATACCTGGTATTTGGTTTCCGGCTTTTTTATATAAGAACCAATTTTTTCAGGTATGGCTTTGGCTTTTTCAATTATTTCAGAATAGATCTTTTTAATAGAATCAAGTGTTTTTTCGAACATTTCTCCTCCTTTATGGGGAAAGGAAGTGGATTCTTCTTTTCCCCAATTCTTTCATATTATTTTTCAAGTGTAAATGTGGTCGCCTTACAGGAAAGTGCATACTCGCCAGAAGAAGTTTTGTAAAATTTGCCCTCAAAATCAGGAGAAAATGTAACTTTATAAGTAGAACCATTCTCTTTAAAGCTTTCTGGGGAAAGAGGGTGGTTCTGCCCCGGAAGTTTTACAGAGATTTTTTCGTAACGGTTGCTCGGAAGCACCACTTCCAGACGGATTCCAGCTATCGTTCCGTCGGACTTGCCGTCCACGTAATTGGTATAGGTGGAGGCATTGACAGCAAGGCCAAAATCTGCATTTGCAATTTGGGAAAATGTAAACTTAAAATTTGTGGGTGATAGCATTTTAAAATCCTCCAATTTTTATATTATAATTTTCTATTATCGCGAAAATTGCAACAAAAAAACGGCTACAATTTTGCGATAAAAACTTTCCTCGTAAAAGTTACGAAAATTGCTTCCATCGGCAAAATTGTGCCGCAAAATCTACCATCTCATCACTAAAGACAAGTCATTATCCAAAAAAATATAAAAGAAAAAATAAATTAGCCAACCACTTCCTTTCAATTTAATATATTCATTGTATCACAAATTCAAAAAAATCAAGTTGTTTTTTATAAATAATGTATAAATTGTAATCATTAATTTTTATAGTAGAAAAAATTATTGAATTTCCTGTTCTAAAGATTCAAAAATAGAATGACTAAAAAACTCTCCTAACGTCATTTCCAGTCCATCACATATTTTTTTCACAGTAGAAAGGGAAATGCACCTCCGTTTTGGATCAAAGATACTGTAGACGGTTGATGGTGTCAAGCCGCAGATATTCGACAAGCTATTATAAGTAATTCCTCTTTCCTTGCACAAAAGTTCAATTCTTTTTGCAGTTGCATCTTTTACATTCATGTCAATGAATCCTTTCCTAAATTATATAGTGGTTTTAAGAAAAGGATATGATTTTTTACGTATAAGCGTATACGCAATTGCGTATATTGATGAAATGTGATAAAATAAACAAATACAAAGTATTATATTCTATAATAAGGAGGAAATTTGAAATGAAACTTATGAAAAAAGTTGTTGCAATGACATTATCAACGATTCTTGCCGTTGGCATAGCGTCAACTGCCCATGCAGAGCCGCCGCTTGCGTATTCTCTGTTTGGTACGGAAAAGGAATATGGTGAAAACAGTACCCCGTATGGAAGCTTGTATGAAGGAACGGATGATGATGATTTCGTCAGGATGGGCAATCAGTATTTCATCGTACCCAAAAGCGATACTATAAGTTTTGGTAATATTGACTTTTCACACAATATTGAAGCTAAATGGTGGCTAAGTGGTGTCCATATTTATGAAATGGAAGATGGAAAAATTGGACTTCAATATGAAGATCTCCCTGATAAAACAGAAAAAGTAATAGAAGGGAAGGAATATCCTGTTTTTTCAGTAGAATTACAAGAGGCACTCACAAGGAAGATTAATTCGATACAATATAATTTGCAGAATCCTAGCATGTTCTTTGATGATAAATACTTAAACACGCAGATGAAATATTCTAATGAACCATTTATTATTCTTGAAGTAACCGACCATGATTTGGGCTGGGCATGGTATTAGGTCTATCAGGTTGTTGATAATTGGTCAGGCCCTGTCAGCGCAGGTAATGGCCAGACATCTATATGGGTAAGTGATAATAATGGCTGGCGGGTTCAAAACACAGATGGAACATATCTAACAAACGCATGGTATCAATCCCAGGCTTCTGGCTTGTGGTATTACATGGGCGCAGATAGTTACATGCTTACAAATACTACTACACCAGATGGATATAAGGTTAATGCAGACGGAGTTTGGGTACAGTAATTCAGGTTTCAACCATTTTTAGGGCGGCTCTTCGAAAAGGGAGCCGCTTTTTTATATAATCTTTTGTGTACCATTCCTTCACCCCCAAAAACAGTGATTTTAGGTGTGAATGTTAAAAAGCACATTCACACCTAAGCAAAATCACTTGCCCCCTATGCCCATCTCCCATAGGGGGAAGCAAGTTGTTATTTCTATAATTAAGTCAGCCGCTTTCCCATGATGAATTGCCAGCTAGGTTTGAAAAGCTATAATCAAGCGGATTGAAGGGGAAAAGCGGCCTTCAATCCCCCTTTCCCATTATGGCCTGTTGTCCGTCCGCTTTGTCAAGGGGATAGTATTTTTTCATAAAAAACATGAAAAAATCTCCATCCTTATCCTTGACAAGCTACTGCATCACTTATAGTTAAAAAAATAACGATGTTAGGTTGGTGAGCCATTCCCTGCGGCCTGTTTTTTTCCGGTATTGATTCTCTGGTTTTGGAATCTTTGGAGTACAAAAAGGGGCTTGTCTGCTGTCCTAAACGCTGGTTTTCTTATGCTTTAAAAAGTTACGTTATCTTACCTCACCTTTTAATGAGCCGGACTTATTGTCCATGCTGGGTAATAGCTCGCATTGGTATGACGAAGAGGTCAGGGTATTCGTGATCCGGCGGTTCATGACTCCAGCGGCTAGTATGACCCACACCAATGAACCATATGTTTCGCTTGTCTAAATTTCCCCCTGCTTCGTTGTCGTCGGTCAACGATGCCACCCCATCGCCTCCCTCCTCCGCCTTGCAGGATGAAAATTTATCCTGCGCGAAACATAATGGTAATTGGTGTGGGTCATACTAGGGTTTTGAATATCATAGCCCAGGATAAAATGGATATTGGTACTTCTATGGAGAGTTTGGGTAGCGATGTGGTTGGCAGCTTCAACCTGAATGTATGGTTTGACAGTAATTGCTACACCAGAGCTGTAGAGGAGTATCGTCCGGGTACGAGTGGTGATAATAAATCCTCAGCTTTGGCGGCAGGTAATTTGATAGTATCTGGTGTTGATGTCGATGGGGCCGATTTTAATATCACAAACGCAACAACAGCGACAGGTAGGCAGTAATTATTATGAGGGGTAATCCTTTAGGGGGGTACTCCTTTTTTGGAATTATCAGAAAATTTGACAATTTGCAAGAAATAGATTATAATTTTATTATGGCTGGAGATTGTCGTGATTTGGAGGTATGGTTATGCTAAAACAAGAAGATTTGTATATAGGCAGGCGAGTAGCGTATAAAGAACTTAGTGGTATTTTGGATACCTATATTATTTTAAAGGATACGGAAGGGTATTCTTCTAATATGTCAGGAACAATCGCTCATATCTCTAAAAATAGAACCCGTGAGATGACAAAGGAGATTTTAAATGGAGGTCTGTGTATTTATAATAATAGTATGGATGCGGATGAGGATGTGACTTATGACGAATAATTATATTTTGTGTAAGTTGGATGCTTTTCGTAAAAATGCTTTTGTTGTAAATTTTAGGTTAGGTCTGAGCTTGCATGGATTTTCAATCGTAGGGAGGGCTAAAATAGATACTGGGTGTGAAAGAACCAGTATAGCATTGCAGTCAGAAACCGTGGGTATCGACAGGAGTACCGCCAGGGAATTAAAACAGGAGGCGATAGCTGCTGGCTTGAGATGTCAGCCAGGGTTTGGGGTAAATGACTCTCCTGGCTTTAGGTGGGAGCAGATGCGGTTATATAAGAATGGCAACTATATGGATTGTGTGGTATTAAAATTTGATAATCCTATTAATGGGTTGAGTCTAAATGATTGCCCTCTTCCCATTATACAAGTAGGGGTAAGTTATGATAGGACAAGCAATGTCTTGATAGGTATGGATATTTTACGGCATATGTGCTTTTATTGTGATACAAGTATAATAAATGATATTGAAAACGATATACATATAGTGTTATCCTGCACCCTAGATACTCCAAGTCTTTCTTATATTCGTCAAATTAAATGAAGGTACTGACTCAT
>QXWR01000052.1 GCA_009911065.1 Clostridiaceae bacterium
AACGGCTCCTTGGGAGGAATCCGCTTTAGAGCCTGCCGGATTCCGGAACAGGTGCCAGTGCCTACGGCATCTACCACCTGATACTTCACCGGAGCAAAGCAGGACAGATACTCTCGCAAAACTTCCTTATGATAGTCTGCAATCACCACAAACCGCTTATCCGGATACTTCCGAAACAGGTGGAAAATCATGGGAAGGTTGTCCACCGGAACCAGGGCTTTTGGCTTATTCCTGGTTAAATATCCAAGGCGTGTTCCCTTTCCGCCTGCTTGTATGATAATGTATTCCATAATAATCCAATCCTCCTTGCATCCTTTTGTGCCATCTCATCTAAGGAACGGTTAAAGAATAACGCTTCACATGCAAAATCGCTCTCATTCCTTCTCCGCTATTTTCCCAATCTCCCTTAAATACCCATATCCATGTTTTGTATCTGGTTCCAGATAGTTTCCCTCTCCCCATTCATTCCAGGCATTTACAAACAAATACTCATTTCCTTCTTCCTTGCTGCGGCACACCGCTTCCTTCAAATATCTGCCAAACCGCCTTGGCGTAGAACCTCTGGCCACTACTGCACGTACCCCCCGCCTGGGTGAATCGTCAAAATCCACAAACACCGTGCGAAACTGATTTTTCCCGTGAGGAGTTTTCAGCATTTTTTTATTTATTTCCCTGTACGAAATGGAGCGGACTGCGAACCGGTTTTGCAGCAGGCTAAAAGAATCCTTAGGTTTCCACAAGGAAGTCTGCTGCATCATCCAAGCTCTTGTCTTGCCTGGTTCAAAGTCCACAGTCCCATTCACCAGACGACTTTTTGATGCCTGTTCCCGCCACATATCCATGGAAATAAGAAAAATTCCTCCAAACCCATCCTCCCTTGCCCATTGATTCCAGCGCCGAAGCATATCGTTAAAATTAGGAATATTTCTCAGTCTGTAAATGAGAAGAACCGGACAATTTTCCTCCTTTATATACCGTTTATCCATGAAAAATTTCCGAAAATAATGGTAATGATTTCTCCACTCTTCTTCTCCCCCATATTTTTGCGGAATGAGAATTTCCTTATTTCCTCCGGCCCCATGCCAGGTCTTCGTCCAAGGCTCATTCGCCCAGGAAAAGCAATAATGAAAATCCATTTTCTGGTTTTTTAACAGCATTTCCGCTGGTTTTTCCAACACCATCCGATCTCCAAACCAGTAATGGTAAAAACAAAACCCATAAATTCCTGCCTTTTTCGCCAGCCTCATCTGCCAATCCATCACTCCAGGATCTAAAAGATTATAATACCGATCTTGCAATGGCCTTCTTGGCTGATTATGTCCCAAAAACAAAGGCTTTGCCTTTTTCACATTGACCCATTCTGTAAATCCATTCCCCCAGGCGTCATTGTTTTCCGGAATCTCATGGAACTGGGGAAGATAAAAAGCAATCAGTTTCATTGTGGTTTCCCTCTCTGTATGTTTCACAACATGACATTTGCCGCTTTTGCCCAATTAAAACACGCTCATACGCTCCACACAACCTCTTCCAGAGACACAATCGGACAACTTACCTTTTTCTCCAAAATCTCTTTGATCTCTTTAAAAGAAGCATAAGGAGTGACAACAATCACATCCGTATCCGGCAGCTCATCCTCCGGGGAATAGACATCCTCCATTCTGGCAATGGTACAAGCAACATCCCGGTCAATTCCATAATCCACACAAACCGGACTGTCCGCAAGCTCCTCCGCCAATCGGTTGGCTAGCTCCGCCATACCATAGATTCCAATGTGCTGGTATCCCATTTCCTCAAAATAAGAAACAACACTCTTTTTCTCGTTCCGAAGTTCCATCCAGTGGTTTAAAAGTTGAAAATGATCGGAAAGCACATGAATCCGGTTTTGAAGTTCTTGGATTTTTTTCTCTTTTCTACTTTTTGTCCAATAAACACCCAAACCTAAGCTACCTGCAAATCCTATGACAGCAGCTTTCCATAATCCAATTTGAACTTTCATCTGTTTCGCCATTCCTTTCCAAGACTTATACAAGTCGTGAAATTTTCATAAAATTCATCCGCCTGTTTGCATATCCATCAATCAAAAAGCTTCCCGCCTCGTTTTTCCAGTTCCCACATATAATAATTTTCCACCAAATTCACCTCATCCACCTTATGGGCAAACTGAATCGTTCCCATGTCTACAAGATCGCTGCTCATAACCGGGTGCTCCATCACTTCCCGAAGTTCTGGTTTCGGAGTCACTCCGTCCTCTTCCATCATGCTGACCTGTGCAAATTCCTCTGCAGTATAAGTTCCCCAGTTTAATATTTTCGTAAAAAAGAGTTCGTCCACCCCAAGTTCTTTTCCCCATTCCACAAAAGGAACCATCTCTTTATAATTTTCTCTTTGAACCACAAAATTCATGCGGAAATAGCACAGTTCCTCCTTCTTACGAAGCTCGGATGCAAACTCCATGTTCTTTCTTAAAGCATCAAAATCCCCTCTCCGTATCCGGCTGTAAGTTTCCTTCGTCGTTGCGTCCACAGAAACGGTCAGCATGATTTTCGCTGATTTCCCTTCCTTAAAATGCTTCCAGTTTTCTGGAGTAAACAAGGTTCCATTGGACAGCAGGCGTATATACTTAGGATTACATGCTTTTGACTCATATACCTTCCCATACGCAGGGCTGGCAAATACCTCCCCACTTCCTGCCAAAATCAAAAACTTACATTGGGGAAGATATTGGTGAATCACTTGTTCTGTAATTTTATTGACACAGGCAAGCTCCTCCCCCTTTGCAAAATGAACTCCTTTTCTGCATGTAATACAAGAGAGATTGCAGGATGAATCATATCCTAATGCCAAAGTCTCCGGAAACGGCGCAATTTCCCCATAGGGTTCCTCCCTTTTGCTAAACAAGGAATCCTTCTCCATCTTTTTTCCTACAAACAGCGGACACATAGTCTTATCACAAAAAGAAAACGTTCGGTTTTCTGTGGAAAGGCACATGATTTTATGTAATTTGGAATGCCAAAGCTCCTGCAAATCCTTCTCAAAAATATTATCCAATCCCTGAGACACAAAGGTGGTACAGCAACATCGGGTTTTTCCATCTTCCAGAATTTCCAGATGATTCTCCATTGTCTTACACTGCAAGTCATAATAAGCCTGGTCAAAGATCGTCTGACGCAACAGGACGGAAGGTAATTCCAAAAACTGCTGAAATCCCATATAATCTTCTTTTTCCTTCAAACCACAGCCAGAAAGCCGGTCCCGGATTTCCTGATCTTTTTCTACTGCAATGATTACAAAATAGAGACTCCAATCCATGATATTCTCCGGGGCTGCCACTGGAACATTCATAAAAGTATCCTGTTTTTTATAAGAATCAATAAAAAGATCTGGCTCCCATGGAAGATTGTGACTCAGCAAAAACTTACATCTATTCCCGGTTCCCCAAACAGCAATTTTTCTGTCTTTTGGAATGGAAATAGAATCCAAAGAAGGGAAAAAATCCTCTTCGTACACATAATCCGTTCCATAAACCAACCCCCGTTTTTTCAGTTCCTCTTCCTTCTGGCTTTTGTCAAAATCACAGATAATAATCTGATCATAACGATAATCCGAAAGAATACTTTCTATATCATCCGATACACTTATAATATTCAAATCATCAAACAGGTACCTAAAATCTTTGGCAATTCGATTATTTCCATATAGAATGTAGTCCATATCCATACTCCTTTAAAGATCGGTTATTTCCGACATTTCCTACTCCCTTAACATTTTTTTCCAGAAAGCTTCCTCGTTCAGTTTTTCACTTCTTTCAAGAATGATTTCATAGCTGCGCTTCCCCATAATCGGCAGTAATTCCCGATTTTGATACAAATGGACAATATTTTTTGTCATTGAATCTATGTCCTTCAATTCTGCAATGTACCCATTATAGCCACTTTTTATATCCTCTTCTGTTCCAGAAGTATTGGTAACAACCGGCACAACCCCTTCTGCCATTGCCTCTGACTGGGATATACTATGCCCCTCCCAATCCGAACAGCTTAAATATATATCCTGTTTTTTCCAAAACTCTGGTATTTCATTTCGATTGATCATACCTTTTAAAATCATACAATCTGATAAATTACGGTGAAGAATCTCTGCCTGCAGCTCCTTTTCATAATCCCCTGTTCCAGCCAGCTCTAATAAAAAATCAATACCATTACTTTTAAGCTTCTCTGCTACATCCACTACAAGATCCAGCCGTTTCTGTCGTTTGGTCAATCTTCCTGCATAACCAATATGGATGGGTTCATTGGCACTGCTATATTCTCTTACAAGCTCCTTGTCGCAAGGAATCTTCCAATATAATACTTCTATCTTTTCTAGTGGAAATCCTCTTTTCACCAGGGTCCTTTTCATTTTTTCGCTTATCACAAGACATTTATCAATATAGTCACTCCAACTGCAAAATGTTTGATAGTAAACCTCCTCATCACAATGTACTACTGCTATTATTCGGAGTTCTCTCAATGACATCTTTTTAACCATACAGGCAGCTACAAATATTTCAAAAGGAAAATTACAGACTATATTCTCATATCTGCTATATACAATCCCTTCTATATATAAATCTAAAACACTTTTTTTATTTGGTCTTTTATTCAAATCCACACAGATTGCAGGAAAGGTATGATTTTCCATTCCATTATGGCTGGAATCAGGCATCAAATAAGCGCCTTCAAACCCACAATTCTTTAAAACATCGGCTAAGGTATAACTCCATTTTTCCACCCCGCCAAGTACCATCCCCATGGAAAGATCAATCAGGCATCCTTTTTTCAGACCATCATTGGTTTCCTGCATCAGACCTCTTTTGCTCTGACAGACACGGGTTTCCTGTATCAGACTTCTATCGCTCTGACAAACATGGGTTTCCTCCATAAAATATGACTTCAAATAATCTGATATTTTACACAACATCTCCCTTTCACAAATATGGTCTGCCTTTACAATATTGTCCCTGGAAATGCCCTTTTCCAATAATTGTCCCAGGATTTCATCAAAATAAATACAGGTGATATATACCGTTGGATTCTCTAATTTGTAAACCTGCTCTGGAGAAAGAATCCCAATCCCATCTATATCCCTTCCCCACAATTCTTGTCGATTATCACAAAAAAAATCCGGATGTATCCAGTGGGATCTCCAAAATTCCAAAACATCTCTGCCAATCTTTCCTGCTCCCCAAAAAACCACTTTTCTCATATTCATTCGTCCCACATTTTATCCTCTTTTAAATGCAATCACTTCTTTACTGAGATCATCCAAAAGTTTAAAATCATTAAAAAACGATACTTCCCCACAAAAAGCCGTATCTTCCATGGAGTAAAACAATGCCTGTGCCAATTTTTTATTCACCTTTCCACCTGAAATCTGATAAAATCTCTCCACGCCTTCTATTATTTCTTTGTGGATTCTTTTAATAAATTCCAGTTCAATATCCTCTCTCTCTTCCTTTGCATATACTGCCAATCCTTCCTTGTCCATATCTACTACAGAAGGGTCCAAAGATGTGAACACTTTTTCCAACACACAAGTTGCAAATCTTGACTCCTGCCATTCACTGCCATCATAAACCAGATCCACAGGAAGCGTCTTATCCCAGTGAGAAGACCAAGCCATAAACAGACCTCTCTGTTGATTTTGAAACAGTTGATTCATTCCTTTCAGCACAGTTCCCTGTGAAATCAAATCACAAATCAAATAATTTTTTGTAAAATCCACACCCATTTGGTTTAAATATTTAAAATAATTCTCTCTGGTTTCCCCCGCCTCTGCCAATAATTCTTCTGCCTGGGCAAAATCCTGCTCTTTTGGAACCTTTCCCGTTCTCCATATAAATTCTTCAATGTCCTCCCGATTAAACAAGGTTGCCTTTAAAATCAGCCTTCTGGAAGTCAGCAGATAAAAAGAGGGGATATTTTTTTTCTGAAATATGGACCACTTGGCATCATATATTTTTTTAAATAAATACCCGTCCCGCGAAGTAAATAAAACCCCTTGAAACCCATTTCCCTCCAGTAATTCTTTTAATTTTTCCATATATGCAACAATCAATGGAGCAAAAAAAGTATACGCAAAGGTTTTATAATCTCTAATATGAACAATACCTGCTGTGTCTAACAGTGAAAACGGACTGTTAAAAATCAAGGAAACAAGCTCACCTATAATTCTTTTATCAAATTTGGATTTCACATAGATCAAACATTGACGCATACTTGACAGTTTCAGCAAATCATAGCCGCTCTTTATTTCATATGCTTCTATCCCATGCCTCTCTGCCGCTGCCACATCAGCCTCTTTGTTATCGCCTATATGAAGATATTGGAATCCTTTTACATTCTTTTTATAGTCTTCAAACAGACCACTGCACTTTGATTTGCCATACTCACAGGACACATATAGATTCTCAAAACCATGGATTCCCAAATCAGACAGTATCTCTCTTAAAATGCAGGATGGCCAATACATATCTGTAATAATATTAACACGTTTTCCTTTTGACACTGCATAACGAAATACTTCCGCCATTTCTGTACGCAAAATCAGGTTATCCTTTTCACATCTTAATTCTTCCTCCAAGATCATGTCTGACAAATGATGGTCTATATCCAACAACCTGCCCAATTCTTCATAAATCGAATAAATATCCCCGCCATTTGTATTTAACTCTGCTGTCCTTCTCTTTTTTCGAAAATTGGGAAAGCTGTACCCTTTATCTGCCATTTTCTCCTCAACCAAATCAAAAATATCCATTGGTTCAAGTACTCTTCTCATCACAAGTGTATCAAACAAATCAAAACTAACTGCATCATGGGAATCGATAATATCTTTCAATTCCCCTGCATTCTTTTTGAAATATATTGCTGTTTCCGGCGGATAATGTTTCATAGCCAACTTATGATCTAAGTTCTGTCCGTTAAAGGCAAATATGGCAATTCCTAAATATACACATGGATAGATTATCCTTCTATATATTTCATTATAATATTTGTCATTTGAACCAATAATCAGGATATCTGCCATCCCTGTTTTAATATCCTCCCAATCCAAAATGGGAAATCCTTCAAATGTCCCTTCCAGCTGATATTGGTCCAGCACTCCAATGATATTAAAATCATATAAAGCAGTTAAAAGCTTTTTTGCATATACTCTTGTTCCATAAATTAATATTTTTTTATCCTTACAGTGGTAAAACTGGCTTCGGATTTCTTCTATTTCTTTTCCCGTCATAATATCTCCTGATTTGATTCATTTTGGCTATTCTGGTTTATTGATACATCTCCGAATACTCTGCCAAACAATTTTTTCTTTTGGTACATTCAAATCATATAAACAGCGAGTGATTTGTGCAGCAACATTATAATCATCCACTGCTATCACAATATAATCATAAGAAGCATTTTGAATCATCTTTGGACTTACAATTTCCTTGCCTTTATCCTGCATATTTCTGTAATTTGAATCTACCCAAAAAATAATCTTGCAAAAATGATATTCTTCATTCTGCTTTATGTATTTTTGTCCCAGTTTCCCTGCACCATATAAAATCACTTCAGAATTTTTTTCCACACTCCAAAAAGGAAAAGATGAAAAAAAACCGTATATCAAATGTCCATAACACCTTTTCTTTAATTCGATTGAGTTAAAATAAAAGTGTTCCAGTTGTCTGCGCATTATTTCGGAATATCCCATCTCACAAAATACGTTCTTCAAATAGCTGTATACAGAATGGAGCTTATCCAAAAACAGCTCATCTTTCATATAATCGGGCATGGCATCCGTTTCTCTTTGACGATGGTAGTAAAAAGCTCTATTTACAACTGCAAATTTTTCAATTTTAAACACCATTGGAAAAATCACCAAACTGTCTTCTCCATAATTGCTTCCTATCTCAGCTGCATGTTCCAGTTCATCTTGAATCCACTTTTTCTTAAAAATTTTCGTACATAAACTAGGATCTAAAGCCCATACGCCAATGTCAGAACTCCATAGCATATTAGGAATTACCTCTTTATTTATCTTATCTTTGTCATAAATCCCTTCCTCATAATAAGGAAGTTCCTCCATACATTTTTCATCTGTAAAATACCTATAAATTCCACTTGTAACAAAATCACAATCCCTGATTTCCTTACATAGAATTTCGTAGTAATCCCGCTCAATCCAGTCGTCAGAATCAACAAAAGTAATGTATTCTCCAGCTGCAATCTTCACTCCTTCCAGCCGCGCACTGGTGATACCGCCATTGGATTTATGTACTGCCTTAACATGGTCATATTTTTCTGTGTATTCATCACAAATAATCCCGCTACTGTCCGAAGAACCATCATTTACTAAAATAATTTCCACTTGCGGATAGGTTTGAGCCAATATGCTGTCAACACATTTTTTTATATATTTTTCACTGTTATATACTGGCACAATGACGGAAAGTAATTCTTTCATATGGTTTGCCTTTCTTTTCTTCAAGAACAATCAAAACACAATTTTATGCCTTTTTATAATATTGGGTTTTCCCATATCATTTTCTGTTCACTAATTCCAAAACATTTATGAAGCTCAAACTGAATCTGGCCTGATATTTTTTCACTTTCTATAGCTATCACAATATAATCACAATCATTCCAATTTACCTGTTCTGGTAATCGTAATGGATAAAAGTCAAATTCTCTTACTTTTATATCGATCCATGCATCTAAATAACAATATTCTGTTCTTTTGATCTGTTTATAAAAAGAACGTCCCACTTTTCCCCCTCCATATAGTAGAATATGGCTTTTGCGTGGTATTCTATGATAGGGAAATATATACTCTTTTTTCGTTTCTATCATTAATCTTTTTTTATATTTCTCTATCCAGTATTCTAATGGTGAATGTTCCACTATATACAAACATTCTCTATATATATTCGGATCATAAAAATCACTTTCAGAAAGCTCTGTAAGTTTAAATTTTCTAAAAATATTATCTTTTAAATTGCCATATACTTTTTCAAATCCATCCTTATCCATTAAGGTTTCTAAATTCCATATACAGCTTGAAAAGCAAAAATTATAAAAGCTTTTTTGTATTTGATCAAATATTTTTCTTTTCTCTAACTCTTCATATAGATCTATAAAAACATGAAGAAATGAATTTGGAGATTCCCTTTTTGTCCCTTGCAAACTATTCTTATTTTCTCTCCTGTAATAAACCAGATTTTCTCTTACCACTCCAATTTTTTGTGCTAATATAAGAGACATAAGAACAAAAAAAGCATCATTTTCCCTTTTATATCCTTGGAATTTAAGTCCATTATATAAAACAAATTCATGTAAAAAAATTTTGTTCCATGGAGCTGGAGATGTTATACTCATTATGCCGTCTATTTTTTTCGAATTATCAAATCCAGAACCTAAGGGAATCAATCCTTCATTCAGCCATCCTGTATTGGGACATGCATCCATCAATTCATGAGAAAAACATTCTCCATCAAAAATTACAACATCTGCTCCTTGCTCCTCTCCATTCCTGTATGCCCTTTCCAGCATCTCTGGAACAAAATAATCATCCGAATCCAAAAAGGCCAAATATTTTCCTTTTGCAACGGACATTCCATAATTCCTGGCAACGCCAGCATAAGAATTTTTCTGTTTAAGAATTGTAATCCGCCGATCCATCTTCTGATACTTTTCTAATATTTGCAAGGAGTGATCGGTTGAACCATCATCAACACAAATAACCTCTATATCCGTTAATGTTTGTTTTAATATACTTTCTAATGCCATAGGAAGATAATTTTCTGCATTATAAACTGGTATAATAACGGATACTTTTATCATTGACATCCACACTCCTTCCTTTCTTTCCTCAATATAGTACCAGGACACTAACAGATACTATTTCTTATAGACAACCTTCCCCTCCTTAATTGTCTCCAACACCTGAATTTCTTTGATCTTATCTGGCTCAACCTCCAGAGGCGACTGACTAAGGATCACCAAATCCGCCTTTTTCCCCTCCTCAATACTCCCTTTTTCATCCTCTTCAAAATACTCATAAGCCCCATAAATGGTCACTGCCTTCAACGCCTCATAAACCGATATTTTCTGATTCTCCCCAATTACCCTTCCGCTCAAACTAACCCGGTTCACACTACACCACACGGAATGAAGCATATCAGGTTTTGTAACTGGCGTATCCTGATGGAAATTCACAATCACTCCCTGATCTATGGCATCCCTTGCCGGACTGATGGAATTTCCCCGTTCTTCTCCCAAATTCTTTCTGTGGACATCTCCCCAATACCACACATGGCCCACAAACATGGAAGCAATCATCCCCATTTTTGCCATTCGTTCCAGCTGGTCTTTTCGGACGGTCTGGCAGTGAATCATTACCGGACGAAGCTCCTCCTTTCCCTCCTCTGCCACTGCCGCCTCATATGCATTTAAAAACTGTTCTGACGCCCCATCCCCATTACAATGAGCAAGAATCTGCCTCCCCTCCTTCACTGCCTGGGACACAAATCCTTTTACCGCCTCATCCTCCCAATAAGGATACCCATTCTCAGTTCCCTCTCCCCCTAAATACGGCTTTGACAGCCATGCTGACCTTCCTTGCGGAGACCCGTCCAAAATAATCTTATATCCCCCTATTTTCAAACGATTCCGATACCTTCTGTCGTAATCTCCAAATTCCTCTATAAGTGTTTTCCCATCCCCTGTTATCACAGGATAGGCCACCACATCCACCTTTAATGTCCCCTGGTCCGCCATCTTCTTTAAAATTCCAAGATTCCTTCTATCAGATGCCCCATCTTGAACGGTTGTGATGCCATTTTGCAGATAAATATTCTGCATTTCTTCCATAATAGCATCCTCATCCATGGAAAGTCTTTCCTCCATGACCTTCCCTGCCAGAGCCATTCCTGCCTCCTCCAGATAACCGTCTGGCTCTCGGCTCTCTGGAAATCTTCCAATCCGTCCGCCTTTTGGATCTTTTGTCCCCTCATCCACTTTGCACAATTCCAGGACAACACTGTTGACACATTCCAAATGCCCCGACACGTGCAGAATCACAACGGGAATCTGTCGGCTCACCTGATCCAGTATCCTTTTATCCGGATGCCTTTGTTCCTCCAGAAAATTATGATCATACCCATATCCCACGGCGATTCCCTTCTCTGTAATCTTATGTTGCCGGATATAATTCTTCATCTCAAGGATAATCTCGTTAAAATTTCTGCAGTCTGACAGATTGGCAAACAAAGACATCTGGCCATTCAACACAATATGGCTATGGGTGTCAATAAAAGATGGCATAAGGCATCTTCCCTGTAAATCCACTCTTTCAACCTCATAACCTGCCTCTCTCTCCACACTCTTTAAATCCCCCGCCTTTTGAATCCTTCCGTCCTTAATAAGAACTGCCTCTGCCTTCTGATTTGACATGGTAATAATTTTCCCATTGTAATAAATCTTGTCCATCCGCAAATTTCTACCTCCAGCTATACGTTTTTCTTCCCCACGACTTTGTTATCTTAAGAACCGCCAGATAACCTGCTGCACATGTTGTCAATCCGGCCATTGTCTGGATTAGGGAAATGCTTCCAGATGCCAATGCCAGAATCAAAATATAAACCGGGGTAGACGCCAGCATTACCAGATTACAGGCCCCAAGCTCAACAGCTGTAGCCGTCTGAAAATTTGGGTCTACGATCCTTATGAGAGAAATCCCGCTGGGAACCGTTCCAGTGCATGTCCCATAAATTCCAAGAGTTCTCTCAAAATCATTGCTTCCCCCAATCCGCTGCCCAAAATAAAAGCATACTGCCATTGTTACCAATGTTGTCAGAAAAGATACGAACAAAATAGGAGTCAGCCACTTGTAAATAATCGAAACGGACACAGCCATAAAAGCACAGACCACCAGATAGTCCGCTGTCCATCCGGTAATTTTGCTCTGTAAGGTATTTTCCTGAAGAAAATCAATTTTCAAACATTTCATCAGCCACTTCACCAGATAAGCAGCATACATTCCATTCATAAACATCATTCCACTCATAGAAGCGCCCAAAAATCCAGGAATCTTTCCCAATCCCTTGGAAATCCCCACTGCCAGAATGTAGCACACTCCAATGAGTGCAAAGTGAAAGGCCAACGTCTCAATATTGCTGTTGCAGGTCGTATCCTTTACCATATATTCCGTCTGCTCGTCCTTTTTCAAATACCCCTTCTCAATCCGTGTATCCAACTTTCCACAATGTCTGGCAATCCCTCTTTGAATCCCCTTTTTTGCCGCTGGAACCCCCACCAGAAAAGCAGCAATGAACCCAATAGCAGCAAAGGTGATTCCCACCACAGCCGCATCCTGCCAGCCAAACTGCTCCATAATGACTCCATAGGCCGCTGCCTGCCCTGGACCCTGACAAAAAGCAAAGGGAACCAACATTCCATAGATCTGGTCCATATCCGTCCCCTTCCCCATACAGGCAATGGTTCCTGCTGCCAAAACAGGGGTAACTGCATAAAGCAAACACCAGATAAACCCCAAAGCCACCGCGCCCTTTAAGACATCTTTTGAAGTGTTTTCTTTCTTTTCCGATGTGCTTGTAAGGCTGATGGAGATAAAAGATACCGTAAACAGATGGTTTACAATCTCAGTATACATCTTAGAGTCCGTTCCCACATCCACTCCCAAAGCCAGAAGCAAATTGATAAACCCAAATCCCAGCACACCAGCAATCACACTTGCAGGGACAAGCATTTTCCTTAAAAATGAAACCTTTGCCCGAAGAAAAACCCCCATACAAAGCATGATGCTTGCCCATCCAAAAGCTGTCATAAAACTCATTTTGTATCTCCTATATTCCAATAGCTTCCCAAACGTTCATCCACCTCAATTGGTTCCACCTTCACCCGTCCGCTCCAGCTGGTAAAAGTCATTTCTCCAAAATAAATCCTTCCCTTTGGCCCATACAAATCCACTCTCACCTGGTCTATTCCCTGGGAAAGAACTTCCGCAATATGAATCATCTTCTCCAGACCGTCCGGCTTTTCAAAAGGAACCTTCGGCATGGGAACTCCGTCATTCAAAACACATGGGATAACATGAAACTGGTCATCATAAAAACATCTTTCTGCTCCCTGTTGATGTATATTTCTCACTAACATAATCATTTTGACTTTTCCATCAAAACAAAAAAATTTATAATCAAAAGATTCTTTCTCAAACTCCTTTATGTACTCCTCAGCCACAATGCATGGTTTTATATCTTTATAATGCAGTTCAAAGGAATAATACGCAAAATTATGCTTCATCCAGCTCCACATTTGTTCCACTGCTTGTTTTTGATTCAATTTTCTCTTATCTGGAACAATCAAATTCATCTCACAACCATGATTGGCTTTTAACACAAACGAATCTGGCAACTTGTCAAAATTGATATCATCTGGAGTATCATATACATTTAAAAGCGGAACTAAATACCTATCCCCGATTTTCTCCTCCACCCATTCCCTTACCAGATATTTGTCTGTAATCCTTGTTTTCAGCTCGTTACTCAAATAGATTTTGGAATATTGCATTTTTTCCGTAAAAGTTTTTAAAGCGTGTTTATCAATGGCTTTTCCAGTAATCTCTTCATAGATTTTCTGGTTCACCTCCCACATCTCATCTAAAGAAAGCAGAGAATAATAATCCTCTCTTCCAAACAAATAAATCTGTTTTTTCTGGATGCCATCTAAGAAAAGCTGTTTTTCCATCTCATGGGCATAAAAATCATTGGCAACTATATAAATTGCATCTGGATATTCTTTTACTGCTGCCTTAGGTGGAAGAATCTCACATCCACACAACGTTTGCCACTGCCGGTCCTTGTCATTGTCACAAAAAGAAATTTCCGTTTCAGGAAAGATCTTTTTACAGTACTGACAGGCATATTTGCCAAAATTTCCCGCGCCGAAAATGATTATCCTGTGATTTTTCTTTCCTGTTTCCGGTATTTGTTTGAAACTTCTGACAATACTTTTTTTCTTATCATCCATTCCTGTTCTCCCATACATTACTTAATGGTTTCCATTGGTATCCAAATCATATTCGTATAATTCTTTCCATTGATGAACCTTTTCTGCAGAATCGAATTGTTTCATTGCTATGGAATGATTCCACGGTTCATCCGGATTATAGAAAAATTCTTCCAGTGTTTCTCGGTTTGCGGAATAATAATCATTTACTTTATATCCAACATATCTCATATTTTTACTTGCCTCAGAATCCGGTTTTAAATAAACCTTTGCTCCCAGCCAGAACAATAATTCTAAGGTATCTCTTCCGGATAATGTCTCCATTCCAAATATTGCCGCATCCATTTGAGAAAGGAATTGTACATATTGGGTATAATCCATATAAGAATCAACTGCAATAAAATAACTTCCAAAATGAGCTTTCCCGTAATGTTTTATCTGTTCTTTCAACTCTTCCGGCCCATAAGAAGTGATACAATAGATATAGTAATTTTTTTCAGTTTTGCTCAAATATTTTAATGTATCCATTGCTTTTGTATAGTCGTGACAAGAATGTGCAATTAACACATTTTTCACAGCTTTTTCTGTCCTTGGGACAAATTGAGTCAAACGTGCATAAGAAATTCCATTCCTCATCCAAACTGCTTTTTTTGTCAAAGGAAAATTTTTTGTTACGCTTTCCTTCTCAATTGGATAGGTATAGGTAATCACTCTGGCATATTGAAGAACATCTTCTATAAAAACATTTGTGTTTGGGTTTCTTCCCACACGTCCTGCCCATGGAAGGAAAATTCCCTTTTTCCTTATCAAATCTGTTTTATTCCGAAAATACCCATGAATGGCCGGCACAAAAAATTCCCCATGAAATATGATTTTATCGGCATTCTCCAATAATTTGTCTAACTCCCTCTGATTCTCATCCCAATCAAACAAATTCAAGTGAAAACATTCCTCATGCAACAGATAAATATTGTGAAATTGTTTTGATAATCTTTTATAGACTTTCCAAACACCATATCGATCCTTGTTATTTCCGCAATTCATATAAACAACAAAAAAATGTTCTTTCATATGGAATCCATATTCAATATATTCTGTCACAGGAAGAAAAAATTTCTCATCTGGTATAACATGTATGTATTTATAATCACAACTTTCACGAATGGAATTGTCATAAATTTCTGGTGAAAATTCAGCTACATAGTTTCCCATTCTGTCTTCAACTTCTTGAGTCAGGAAAAAATAGACATCCGAATACCCCATTTCGTGTGACTGTTTCATAATACTTTTCCAATCATATATGCCAGACAGGATAACCGCTTCTTTTCCTCCATCAAATGGCTTTACAATGGGTATTCCTATATCGTCCCTATTCCATTTTTTCTCATCATTATCAAAAATACAGGTAATGTTTGCTTCCCCTATCTCTTCCAATAACGGTTTGTTTCTTCCCTCATCGGCTCCAAACAAAATTACAGTTTTTCCTTCTATCATTGTATTGATATTAAAATTCTTAAGAGGTTTTCCATTCAAATACCAGAAAATCATTTTATCTCTCCCATTGTTACGAATACGGTCTATGCGGACCATTTATTTCTAAAATTCGCTATTTTATTTCAGACAATATTTTTTCTCCCACACTTTTTTCTTTTTTTCCATCTTCCCGATCCGTTTCTCCCCCATTCTTTGATTCCTCCAGTATTCGGAAATATAACCGGGAAGGAAAATCCGTTTCGTCAAAAAATCTTCTCTCCTGGATTCCCATCTGTTGTATAAAACCTGTTTTATTGTTCTCGTATAATGTCATTAAAAATTTGTGATAACTGTCTTGTTTCAAGATTTTTTCTATATAACGCACCGTATTTTTTTCCAGATCATATACCATCAAAGGTACATCTGGCATATCCGATAAATAAATTATTTTTGAACCATATTGAATCTCAGTCTGATATCGTTCTGGTCCCCATGACATACTTTGTGTGTATTCGTGTAAACTTTTATCGGTCTGAGTTTCTCCTGTCTCCAGATCAACCGAAAGAAATTCATGGGCAAAAAACGGAGCAAATAAAATCGTTTGATCGATTATATGGACTGCCAAATGCATGAAATTCCTTTCCTCTTTCCATATGGCATTCACCATAATTTCCTTTTCCTGATATGTATTTCTTTCAATCATCCGGATGTTTTTCCTGGCTCCTAATGGAACAAAAACTGCCCAATTTTGATAATTTCTCACAATCCTATAATCATTCCTCTTGTTTTTCCATTCCGAAACATGAAACTGTAAGTGGATTGTATCCAAAACAACCAGTTTATCCGATTCAAAGGGACATATCCAAATTTCATCTCCTACAAAACAAGCATCGGAAAAATTGATAAAACCTTCCCGAAACTCTATATATTGCTCTAAAGAGTGAATCTCTTCCACAGTTTCAGACTCCATATCCACCTTTAACAGTGCCGTAAATCCTATGGGAACCAGCCATAATTCAGAGGCATTTTCCTTATAGCAGCATTTGAATTTGGTATAATGCACTCCATTTTTATCAAAAATCTCCCTGCCGCTTTCCGGCAGGCACAGATACGTCATCTCCAAGGTATCCAGATCAACTTTAACAATATGTTCCCCCCATACAGCTGGCGTCAGCCAGATTGCATTTTTATAATAAATTGCCCGTTCAAATAACTGAGTGCTTTCCTTTTCCCGCGCAAACATCCCTAAAAAGGTACTTATACCAGTATGAACATCCATTTTGTAGAAGCCTTTATCTGACCAGGAGGAAAAATATAATTCTTCCCCTACCATGCAGCCTGCCAAAAAGGAAATCTTGTGTTCTCTTTTGTTTGGCTTTTCTATCTCTTGAATCTCTGGTTCCTTTTGGATTTCTATTTTATTTTCTATTCTTACTTCACTTAATTTCATGGCTTACTCCTTCTGCAAATTCTTAACCTCTTACAGAATCCAGAAAATATTCTTCCAATGTCCGGACAATCTTTTCAAACTCCTCCTCTTTTATGCCGTACCACATAGGCATCCGTATTAAACGTTCGCTTTCTTTTGTTGTATAACAATCCTCTCCAAAAAATCGCCCATACCGCCTTCCGCCTTCGGAAGAATGAAGGGGTACATAATGAAATACCGCTCCTATGCCATGTTCATTTAAGTATGTAATCGCTCTCTGCCGTTCCTTCAAATTGTCCACTTTGATATAAAAAATATGCCCATTATGCGAACAACCATCAGGAACACAGGGCAAATCTATAGGCAAATCCTTTAATCTTTGATAGTACCTCTCCCATAAAGCACGCCTGTTATCATTGATTTCATCGGCTCGTTCCAATTGTGCAAACAAAACAGCCGCATTAATTTCACTTGACAAGTAAGAAGAGCCAATATCCACCCAGCTGTATTTATCTACCATTCCACGAAAAAACCTGGAGCGGTTGGTTCCCTTTTCCCTTAATACCTCTGCCCTTTCAATATAAGCTTCCTCATTAATAACTAAAGCTCCGCCTTCTCCCATTGTATAATTTTTTGTTTCATGAAAGCTGTAACACCCAAACGTTCCCCAGGTTCCTAAAGCCTTATCCTTATAGGCTGCCATCACCCCCTGAGCAGCATCCTCCACTACAGGCAGACAATATTTATGGGCAATCTGCATAATCTTTTCCATCTCACAGGCAACTCCCGCATAGTGGACAACTACGATTGCTTTTGTTCTTTTTGTGATTGCATCTTCGATCTTGGCCTCATCCAGATTCATTGTATCCCGCCGAATGTCCACAAACACGATTTTTGCTCCCCGAAGGACAAAAGCATTGGCTGTAGTGACAAAGGTATAAGATGGCATGATCACTTCATCTCCTGGTCCTACATCCAATAAAATCGCACACATTTCCAAAGCAGCCGTACAAGAAGTAGTCAGCAATATTTTTTTAGCCTGAAACCGTTTTTCCATCCATTCAGCACAACGCCTGGTGTACTCTCCATCTCCTGCTATTTTGCTGCTTTCCAGGACTTCCCCTACATAGCTTTTCATACTGTCAAAATATACTGCTTTATTAAAAGGTATCATAAGCGCTTCCTTAGCCTCTCAAAAACTTTATAATAACCTGACTGCAAGATCAATTCGATGTCGGAAACACAATTTGCCATTTTCCCGGATCACTGCACTCCCTGGATCACATTCTTCATAATTTATGATTTCCAAAGTCTGTTTTTTCTCTTTTTCATATCGTTTAATCTCATTTAAAACATCCTGCGTTGTAATAAAATTCAATTCATAGAAGGTATCCATTTCCTTGTCATTCTCTTGCAGAAATTCTTTAAACTCATTTCTATTGCTTACCAGCGGCTTTCCAAAATCGATCCTGTAATGTTCTTCATATGAATTTCTATAATCCGGGGCATTGATAAACAAAACACCTCCTGGTTTTGTGACACGAAGCATTTCCTGAATGCACGTTTTCCAATCATCCACATATTCCAATACCTGCCAGCTTGCAACAGCGTCAAATTCATCATCTTTAAACGGAAGTTTCTCCCCTTTTCCAAATATAAAATGATCTTTCCATGTTTCTGGAAAAGAAAAATCTTTAATCTTTTGAAGGCAAAATTCCATCTTCCACTTACAGCAGTCAATTCCATAAGCATCATACCCTCTGCATAGCCAGTGAAATAATTGCTTTCCGCAGCCACAGCCAACATCCAGGCATTTCCCATTGGAAGGGATGTAATTCTTTCTCTCACCATCATAATGTTGTGTCACATGATTCATCCATGCATTTTTCACATATTTGCGATAAATCTGATCTTCTGTATCTGGTATTTCCCGATCCATAATATCTCTGCTTTTACAAGAAAAATCATCTCCATAAACATCTTCAAAATAAACGTAGTTGTGAACTCCCATGGCTTCCAGCTGAAGAACTGCTGCCCGATAATCTGCCATAGCAATCACAACCCGAACCTTTTCTTTTTCAAACAGTATCGCTTCACTTACCGGTTTTATCGAAAATCCAAGTTTTGTCTTCTCCCATTTCTTCTCATCATTATCTACAAAAAACAAAATTTCCTTTTCATATCCCATTGTCATAGCCGCTATTTCACCAAAATAACCGGCTCCAAATATAATAATCTTTTCTTTCTCCCGCATCATAAAATATCCTTCCCTAATGTCATTCCAAACAACCATCCTGTCTAATTACTTGTCTCTGTTTTTCCATGTTTCACAAAAACATAATATTGTTCTTCCAGCATATAACCTAATGACATAGAAACCACGGTTGCTCCTCTGTTATTACTAGAAAACAAGGCGTCAAATCTCTTATGTCCCCTTTTTTTGCCTTCCTGCCATGCATAATAATGAAGATTTGTTCCCAGTCCTAAATTCTTTTTAGCTGTATACAGACCTCCCAAAAAACTGCACCCTGTATCTTTTCTGACTTCTTTATATCCAAAAAAGCCGACACTCTGTCCCTTTTTGTTTTCAACTTTATAAATACTAGATTGATGCTGCAGCTCATCCTTGATCCAGCCAATATATCGATTCGTTGACTGATCTGAAGTAAAAAACGGATCTAAGGCCACCCGGTCTGTATGAAACATTCCCTTTTTAATTTCTTCAAATAATTCTTGCAAATCTTCTTCTTTCATCTCCTGATAAGTAAAATCAGAAACCATCCGTTGCTGAAGAGAACTTAAATTCATTGGCCTTTGAAGATTATACTGACACAAAGTCATTGTCTCTATAAAATAAAATCCATGATCCTGAAGAAAAAAGGAATGCTCCACCATCCCGGCCGGCAGTTTCACTACCATATAGTCAGCCTTATAATTTTCAAGAGCATCTGTCAACAAAGAAAAAGAATCCTCCTTTTCTACATTTATCTCATAACAAGATACTCCTAAATTCCGTTTTTCCCATGCTGCATCTACAATTTTCATATGAATCCTTTCCCCAAACTCATTCTACTGTACATGTAATATTCCTTGTCATTCTCTCTTCCAAATCCATCCCATCCCAAACCATTTCAAAATCCATTGTTCTTCCAATCGTTACAATCCTGTCGATTCCCTTCACTCCTGCCTTTATCAATGGCATAAGCTGCTCTTTCCTCCCCATAAATGCAATGGTCTGCAGCTTTGTGTTACACAAAGGAACCAGTTCTGTAATGTCTTTGGTTGTATATTCATAAAAGAAACCGGAATGCCCCCGATATTCCTGCACCCTGACGTCTATTTTTTCTAACTCCATCCGCACAATACGGTTATCTCTCATTTTAATTCGATGAATGCCATCCATGTGCATGGCTGCCATACACCCCTCGGTCAGCTTGTCCATGGATTGGACCGGCTGAAAATCATACTTTTTTTCTACCAAATTCCAAAGAAGATCCCAAAAAACTTCTTTGGCCTTTTCCGCCTCTTTCTTATTGCCCAGCCAACATATCATTCTTGGCGAAGTACAAGCATTTTGATCCGTCAAATATGTGTCATTATAAAAACCAGAAGCAATCTTTTCTTTATCCGTTTCTGACAAATAAGCTTCTACATCCATCAGGCACAAGGAATAACGATCCGCAAATGTGATCTCACTGACCCTAGGCCGTAATTCCGATTTTCGAATCTCCCGGATGGTCGCATCTCCGCCCCATATGACTCTCACATCACATAGAAAAGAAAAATAATCATTGATTTCTTTTTCTTTGCCATAACGAAGAAATACGATATAATCTTTCCAGAATTTCCCTTCTTTTGTCCTCTCCAAAACCTTTCGTACCGCACCATTAATTCGTTCGATTTGAGGAAAATCCCTGGATGGCAGCCGGACAATATTTGCATTTCCCAAAACAAATCCAACAGCAAAAGAATAGGCGTAATTTACCGCTACATTAGACGGCGCAATATGAAATACAATCCCACGTCCCATTCTCAAACCATTCTTTTTTTTAAATTCCTCTTTGTATTTTTCCATATTTCCTTTTCGAATCCAAAAAGCAAATGTCACTACATCTGGATAAGCTTTTGCCTCTTTGTCGGATAGCAATTCTCTGGATACTTGATTAAAAAAATCAATCCTTTGGGCAGAAAATGGTTGATCAGCAGGCAAGTCCGGCATATTTTTCAAAACCGAAACATTTCCTATATGAAATTCCAACATCTTAAAATTGATTTCCATAGGTATCGCTGCACCCCCTGATCTCCGCATTTTTTATACGTCCTGTCACAGAAAAATATTTTCCTTTTCTGCCGCAAGGGCAGTTATCTTCTCCTAAAATCATCCCTTCATCCTCTGTCAGCAATGAGTGGCCTGGATATGACTCTGGAATCGCTGAAACCACCTGTATGATCCCTTTCTCCCCAGTTTTACACACGGTAAAATCTATAGGATTCCGAACAATCACATCAGAAAAAATACTTGCATGATAGTGTCCATATTCACATTGCATATAAATACAGCCCGTCTGTTCTACCATTCCATAATAATCATAAATCTCCCTAAGTCCGCATACTTGCTTTAGGGCATCTCGAAATTCCTCTTGTGCCACGGCTTCCTTTTCCAGCCTTTTCCAGCCTCCCCCATGAATCAAAACCCCGTTGGAAAGCTCTAACTGTATTCCTAGTCTTTTCAGCGCCAAAAGCTCCTTATAAAAATGCTGCCAGATCATAAATGTGAAGCCAAACAAAAAAATACGCTTTCCCTGATATTTTTCCAGAAAATTTTCAACCGCTTGTATGTTCAGATGCATGTTCTCATCCAACCCATAAAGTCTATCCTTGCCAAAGATTGAAAATCCAAGAATACCAGCTCCTCTGGCGCTAAACAAAGTTCTGTTCTTAATTACGGAAGGACTGTCAAGGATCAGCATTGGCATACGGCTGCTTCCGGTAAACGAAGATACCAGTTTTACTAATGTTTTCTGCTGGTTGCCAGCGGTTTTTCTGTCCACAAAAATCTGGGATACTTTCTGTCCGCTGGTTCCGGAGGATGTCATAGTTTTAACAATTTCACTTTCCAAAACGCTTAACAACTTCACTTCTTTAAAAAGGCGGACAGGAAGAAATGGCAATTCATAGTAAGAATCCAGGTGGTTTAAATTCACACCATAAGCATCCAGAATCTTTCTATATTCATTACATCTTTCATAGTGAAATTTTGAAAGCCATTTCAAACGGTCGCTCAAAAGTTTTTCCTTTTCTCCCCTTTCAAGAGAATAGGGGTCCCAATTTAAAAAGTCCTCAAACATTACTTCCATTCAGCAGCACTCCTCTGGCCATTACGGTTCTTTCATATACATTTCCAAATCCTTATATAATATCTTTCCTGAACTGTTTCTTGGAATCATGGGAATGGATTTCACCACAAAAGCAGAGGGATTTAATCCTGTTTTTTCAGAAAGGAACGAACGGATTTCCTCTTGTAAGGCTCCTCCCTCCACAAACACATACATCCGGTCATCTCTTCCCGTACTGACACAATCCATTCCTTCAAAGTCTCCCTTTATCATCCGTTCCACTTCATCTAAGTTGACCCGGTTTCCAAAAATTTTCAGGAAACGTTTCTTTCTTCCTGCAATATAGTAATAACCATCTGTGTCAAACCAGGCCATATCTCCTGTTTCCAGACAGCCATATCTCTCATCGCCTTTTTTCAGGTCTTCTCCACATTCCGCATAGCCTAAGGTCACATTAGGCCCTTGGTATACAAGCTCACCAACCGTTTCCGGCTCCTGGATTTTTCGCCCTGTCTCATCAATCAAAGTGAAGTTTCCTCCAGGAATGGCAATCCCCATACTTCCATATTTCTCCAGAGATTTTTCATAAGGAAGATAGGACATCCGGGCTGTCGCCTCGGACTGCCCATACATCACATAAAAACGCTTTCCCTTTTCCATTGCGTATTCTGCAAATTTTTTATGTAATTCCGGCTGAAGCTTTCCACCTGCCTGTGTCATGGAACGGAGAGAAGGAAGTTCCATTTTAAAAAACCGAAGTTTATCCAGCATCTCATAAGTATAAGGAACCCCGCCAAAGGAAGTAGCCGCCGCTTCCTTAAAAAACTGCCAAAATTCCCTCTGCATCAGCCCCTTTTCTGTAAATAGAAGAGTAGCCCCTGCGAGCAGATGGCTGTTGATGATAGAAAGCCCATAGGTGTAGTTCATGGGAAGTGTTGTGATTGGTTTTTCCAATGCATCCAATTCTAAATACTGCACAATGGACTGGGCATTGGACAGCACATTTTTATAGCTTTGCCTTACCAGCTTGGGACTTCCTGTAGAACCAGACGTGGTTAGCAAAAGACACAACTCATCATGCAAAACATATTCCTGCTTATACCCAGTTTCCAATAAAAGGTATCCAAACGCCTCATGTTCCACAGAAAAATCACCAAATTCCAATGACAATTCTTTTGGAATCCACAAGTAATCCGGTTTATAAACATCTATCAGGGAATCCAGCAATTCCCGGTTCAAATTCTTGGGCAAAAGCAATGGCACAATCCGATTATGGATGCATCCCGTATACCCAATAAGGGACCCGATTGTATTTGTACATAAAATAAAAATAAGGCTTCGTTCTTTTATTTTTTCCACAAAATGGTTGTTTTCCTCGGATAATTCTCCATAGGTCATACGATTCCCGTGTTCATCTAAAACAGCAATATGATCAAAAAACTGTTCAAAATCCCATATTTGCGTATCCATTTTCCCCTCATCAATCCATGTTAATATGATACTTTCCCAAGATCTCAATTCCCTTATCAAAGGAATTAAAATCAATAATATCATCAGTCTCCATCATAATGTCAAAGGTTTCTTCCAATGTAGCAATCAAATCCATATGCCCAACTGAGTCCCATGCAGGAATCCCCTGATATGTCAATTTCTTTGCTTCTTCTGGAGATATTTCAAAGCTTTCAACAAATGCCTTTTCATATTTTTCATAATTACTCATTATAAATTCTCCTTTTCATTATCCCTTTATTTCATAAAATCTTCCTCTATACTTCTTTTGCGGTTTCCGAAACAAACATTAATTTCCTATATTTTTCCTCAACGGTTCTGACAATCTTTTCCTTTGTCAGCCCGCAACAATCCAACAATTTTTCATATTCATTTGCGTCCGGATAGAAATTCCCAATTCCAATTATTTGATGAACCGGCCTCTTTTCTTTGTCTGCATAATATTCTGCTATCCCACTTCCAATTCCGCCAGATACCATATGCTCCTCTATACTGACAATTAATTTATATTCCGCCAACCGATCCAGCTCCTTTGTATCCAATGGTTTGACGGTATGCATATTTACAACACGGCAGGAAATATTTCTTTTTTCCAGCTCCTTTGCCACATCTAACGCAGTGCCAACCATTGTTCCAATGGCAACCAACGCCAAGTCTTCTCCTTCTCTTAAACAAACGGCTTTTCCAATTTCAAAATCATAATCATCCATATAGACCATAGGAATATTTGTTTTTCCAGACAAACGCAGATATGCAGGCCCCTCATAATGTAACAAAGCAGTCATTGCCTTTACCGTCTCTGCTCCGTCTGCTGGAACAATTACCGCAATATTAGGAATCGCCCGTATATCTGCAATATCTTCAATCCCCATATGGGTTGCGCTTAAATCCCCTTCTGCAAGTCCGCCGCCTACGCCGATTAACTTCACTCCCAGTTTCATATAACCCAAATTCACACGAACCTGATCCAGAACCCGCGCCGTAATAAAGGTAGCATAGGTTGCCGCAAAAACATGAAATCCTTCTTTCTCCATTCCAGCAGCCACCCCGATTAAATTCTGTTCCGCAATTCCTACGTCAATCATACGTTGTGGATAATTCTTCTGAAATTCTGACACGCCAAAGTATCTGGCTACATCTGCCGTGGCAAATATGAATTTTTCATCTGCCCTGGCCAGCTCACTAAGCATCATTCCCACAACTCTGCGCATTCCAAGCATTGACCATATCCTGGCACTCTTTCTCGTAATTTCCAGCATCACCCCAGCTCCTCCATTGCCTGATCAAACATTTCCTTTGTAAAGTAAGAAATATGCCAATCTACTACATTCTCCGCAAAGGATACGCCTTTCCCCTTTACGGTGTGTGCAAGAATAACCTTAGGATTTTTTGTGTCCATCAGACAAGCCTTTCGAATTTCCAACACATCATGGCCATCTGTTTCTATCACATCAAAACCAATGCTCGCCCAACGTTCTGCCATATTTCCCAGCTTCATTACCTGTTCTGTGGTTCCGTCATTCTGCAGTCGGTTTTGATCGATCATAACGGTTATTTGTTTTAAATCAAAATGGATTACCGATGCTGCCGCCTCCCATACAGACCCTTCATCACATTCTCCATCGCCAAGCAAAACATACACTTTTGCCTTTTTATTCTGGCGTAATTTTAATGCCAAAGCAGTTCCCACCCCTAACGATAACCCTTGTCCCAGACTTCCGCCTGAAAACTCAAATCCATGGCTTAGGTCGTACCTGGGATGTTTATATAAAAATGAATCATTATGTAAGGCTCCTTCTATATCTTCTTCGGTCAAAAAGCCTGCATATTTCAAAGCAGCATATAATCCGATTGCGCTATGAGCTTTACTTAAAATAAATCGGTCCCGGTCTTCCCACTTTGGAGTTTGCACATCATATTTTAAGATCTCCCCATATAAAACCGTCAAAAGCTCTACTGCGGACAGGCTTCCTCCAAGATGTGCGCCTTTTGTCCCGGAATTTAAAGCCATCTTAAAAATGTCTTTCCGCATATTCTTTGCAATGGATTCAAGTTCTACCCTTGTCTTCATACCTGTGCTCCTTACCAATTTGCCCTGGGCGGATTGGTTCCGCCGTCCACACGCAGGACCTGCCCTGTAATATAAGATGCCAAATCCGATGCCAAAAATAGTACTGCGTTGGCAATCTCTTCTTTTGTACCAAACCGCTGCAGCATAATGGCTGGCAGAATACTGTCTAAATGATCCTGGTCAGAATGTTCAATCATGTCTGTCCGTACAATTCCAGGTGCAACCGCATTGACTCGTATTTTGCTCTTTCCCAGTTCCCTTGCCTGCTGTTTCATCGCCGCGTTAATTGCCGCTTTACATGCCACATAATCATAAGAGGAAAAAAAGGCATCCATGGATGCAATGGATGAAATATAGACAATACTTCCCCCTTTATTTTTCTGCATCATACGCCCAATCAGCTGTGTAAATTCCATCTGTGCAAAAAAATCCACATCAAAAAGCTTACGTACATTTCCTATTGGCATCATCATAAAGCTTTTATATTCCGATAAAATACCTGCGTTATTTACCAGAATATCTATGGATAATTTTCTCCCACGGATTTTCTTTACCCCTTCTTTCAATCCCTCTGAATCACATAAATCGAAATAAACGGGAATAATCTCACATCCATACTGCTCTTCCAGGCCATGCATATCTGCCTCAAACTCTGTATTTTTTGTTCTTGCACAGGCAAAAACAGTTGCCCCCTGTTTGGCAAAAACTTCCACAATTGCTCTTCCGATCCCTCTGTTTGAACCAGTAACAACCGCATTCTTATGGTCTAATAACCTCAATTTGCTTTTCTCCCCTTCTATCCATAATATTCTTCATCTCTTCGGGAGAAATCAGCATAAACTCCATTGTGCATAATAATTTTTCTCGCACTTTGGACTCTCCACGAAATTTTGCAATTCCTCTTTTATAAGAAAGCAACACTGCATTTGTTTTTAAAACATCTCCAGGCCGGACACTTCCGTAAATCCGGACATCTTTACAGCCTTCAAAAAGAAGTGATAATTCCTTTTTTCCTTCTAGTGTATTAATAATCAATCCGCCTGTCTGCATAATTGCTTCCATTTGAAACACCCCTGGCATTACAGGGTTCCCAGGAAAATGATATTTAAAATACCAATCCTGCGCCGACACCAATTTTGTTCCTTCCGCTGATTGTCCAGATACAACTTCCACCCTGTCTAAAAAAATAAATTCTACAGACTGCCGAAAATACTCCTGCATACTTTCATAGGTTAATACAATTTTTTCACTCATCATTCACTGGTTCTTTCTAAAATATTCATGATCTTTTTATAAATTCCATCTGCATCCAGACCGCATTTTTGTTTTAAAAAGCCATGATCCGCAGGATGGAGAAACTGATCCTCCACACCTATCCGTACCTGTAACGGAGAATTTTTTTGAGAAGCAAGAAATTCCGCCACCGCACTTCCCAAGCCTCCAATCACATTATGTTCTTCCACTGTAACCATCCACTTTGCATGAAAATATTGTTTTATTACTTCTTCATCTAAGGGTTTTATGGTATGCATATTAATCACTGCTGAAGATATTCCATAAGAATCCAGCCGCTCTGCCGCACAAAGCGCATCCGCCACCACTCCTCCAGTAGCAATAAGCACAATATCCTCTCCTTGTTTCAAGATCCTCCCTTTTCCCAGCTGAAAATCATAAGGTTCCGAATAAATAACAGGTTCATTTAAGTTTCCTGATAAACGAATATAGACCGGACCTTCTTGATTTGCCGCACAATATACGGCCTGGTATGCTTCTGCCGCGTCTGCTGGTGATACTACAACCATATTTGGAATCGCCCTCATGATTGCCAGATCCTCATACGAATAGTGGGTATTGCCTGACATCCCCATTGCCAATCCAGAAGCTGAACCAATCAGTTTCACATTCGCCCTCTGATATCCCAAATTGTGCCGGATCTGTTCATACCCTCTCATAGACAAAAATGTTGCATAAGTGGTAACAAAAACGGTATTTCCCTCAAAAGCCAGACCAGAAGCCACCCCAATCATATTCTGTTCTGCAATTCCAACATTAATAAATTGATGCGGAAAATTTTGCCTTATCCGGTCCAATCCAGACAAATGGGCCAGATCTGCCGTCATAACATAATACCCTTCCTGCTCTTTCAGCATTTCAGGTAATGCAACTCCGCACACAGTCCCTCTTTGTCCCAGTCTGGACCATGTCCTACTGTTTCGCTTGTTGATTTCCTGCATAAAACAATGCCCCTTGTTGAACTTCTTCTACTGCTTGTCTATATAAATCATCTTTTAGTTCCGAATGATGCCACAGCGGATTTCCTTCCATGAAAGAAACCCCTTTTCCTTTGATTGTATCCGCAATAATTGCCAGCGGCTTTTCTGGTTCTCTTTCTTGAAATGCATACAACAGCTTTCCAATATCATGTCCGTCTGTTTCTACTACTTTCCATCCAAACCCTCTTATTTTTTCTGCCAGATTATGAAATCCTGCGATCTCCAAAATACTACCATCATATTGAAGCTGATTGTGATCCACAATAGCAACCAGATTATCCAGCTTATATCCTGCCGCAAACATCATGGCTTCCCACACAGAACCTTCTTCGCATTCGCCATCCCCCAAAAGAACATATATGGTTCTTTGGCTTTTAACTGCTTTTGCGTGAATTGCCATACCTGCTGCAACTGACAACGCCATTCCCAAACTTCCGCCTGCATATTCTATTCCCTTTTCTATATTTTTCATGGGATGCCCAACTAAATCACTCCCATTTTTTTCAAACCCGTCTAATTCCTTTTCTTCCATATATCCCATCTCACTCAAAGCTGTGTAATAAGCCAAGACACAATGAGCTTTACTAATCAAAATCCTGTCCCTGTCTTCCCAACCGGGATTTGAAGGATTTAATCGAGCAATCTGTCCATATAAAACTGCCAGAATCTCTATTGAGGAAAGTCCTCCTCCTAAATGCGCCCCTGTTTTTCCTGCCCGAAAAGCCATTTCAAGCGCTTTCAGACGCATTCTTTTTGCCATAGCTTTCAATCTGCTTTCTGTTTCCATACTGTCTGTCCATTCTACTGGTTGTTTTTAAATTCTTTATAATTTTTATAATAGTTTCTTCAGGTTTCTATTTTTGTGTTTCTTTCTATCTTTGAACTTTTCTTTAAACTTTCACCCGCAGCATATTTCAATACCACCAAATTCGATTTCTATATATAATAAAATATATATACTTTAGAAGAATCCTGCCTTTTATGTCTTCTTTCTTTTATTTCTATTTTCATGTCTTCTTTTTCTATATTCAAACATTTTTTAAGAGATTTTGGCTTATTTAATTTTATTGTATTTGATTGATAAACTAAGAATCCAAATCCCAAAATCAAATATGTCCTGAAATACTGTATTTATTAGCCTTTCAAGAAAAATTCAGAACATATATTTATCAACTATATTTGAAACTTGCTGATATTTTTTACTAAATTATGAAATGTACTATATGATTGAAGCATCAAATACCTGTTTCTAAGTAAACCAAACAAACTCATAGTATATATAATATAGTACCATTAATCCAACCAAGCTGTTATGCTTGGTGTCTTTTAACGCCTTAATTATTATTTAATAAAATATATATACTTTAAAATGCTACTCTGCTATAATATATCTTCACTTTCCTTCCTGTTACCTCCACCCACTTCACCCACGCCTCTCATTCCCTGCCTTTCGTCTTATATCTTTCTTAAAAGACAGGTGTCTTTTTGCACATTGCAACATCTCATTTTCTAAAACGTTTCCATTTGTGATATTTGTGTTATTTTGCATTTAACGCATAACCGATTTTAAAACATAACCGATTTCAAATATGATATATTGGTCATCCTAGATTCCTGCAATCAAATATTCAACATCAAACGATTCTAAGAT
>QXWR01000053.1 GCA_009911065.1 Clostridiaceae bacterium
CAGACCAATTACTCCCTTATCATAAAAAAATAAGTGCAGAAGGTAAAGCACTAATGATATGCTTTATCTCTTACACTTATATGGTACTAAAAAGGGCTTGACCTCTCTTGTCAAGCCCCGGTAGTTGGGTTGCCTCCTTTCCCTGCGCCCATGAAAAAACCGCCCTTCGTTGTGAAAGAGCGGTTTTTCAGTAGGTTGGCAGTCCATTATTTTGTTTTTTTATATGTATCCCTTTGTACACTGTTGCAAGGGAGGAAAGATAAAAAATGAGTAGTCAAGAACCAAAGAAAAATGTTCCGATTTACTTTTATTATCTTACAATTTCAAAGCAAAAGGATAGTAGTGATTCTTCCACTTACGATATGCAACAAATAGTGGATTCGTTTTCAAAATTATTACCATACATTACTGCAAAAGATCTGACCGATAGGAAGAAAGACATCACAAGTTCAGAAAAGGTTGTATGGCTTGATTCATTTGAGAATTTGAAAAATGGAAACTACAATATTATTTTCAAGTCCGCAAAATACAATCATGTCCGAAATGAAATTGATACCGAAACAATGACCGAACTGGGTACCCGCAAGCGTCAGCAAGATGGCGATAAAGAGAAGACACATTTGTGCCTTCGTTATAATGCTGGTGAGTATCGCTTTCTTGCAGTTCATGAAAGTAATCATTATGGCATAACATTAAATTGTATCATTGACTATTTAAACACTCAATTTATTAGCTATAACGAAGATACTGACGATGAATATCATTACTCAATATCATATGAAATCATGCCAGGAGAGGATTTTCTTTCATCAATTAAAAAGGCGAAAACTATGTCAGTGTTAAAACTGGTAGTAAGCAAAGAAGATATCAAAGATGATTTTATGATGTTTGCTGGAAGAAATGACATTGCTGATGAAGTTGAAATATGTCTTAAACGTCCCAAAGGCGCTAAAAGATTTCCTAATAATCTGATACAAGCCTATTATGATAACTCTCAAAATAAGGCAACAGGAAAAATCAAGAAAATCACTATCAGAGGAACTAATTCATCTGGTCAATTTGAAGTTGATACTGAGCTTATGAAAATGAAACATTATTTGTCGGTCATAGCTGAAGCCGTAACCAACGAGGTAAATAGTTCAGATTTCTTTGGAAAAGCGCAAGAATTCATAGAAGAAACGAGGAATAAGACATGAAAAATATAATTTTTGTTCCAATCAAAGATTATTTTATCTCAAGGAAAAAGGTCTTTATCAAATTCCTCATTCCAATGCTGGTTGCCTTTACCGCATTGCTATTAGCAATATTTTTCAATATCGGCAATTCAGAAAAAGTTTTGTTGACTTTTTCTGGGTTTATAGATACACAGATAAACATCGTAGCAATTTTAATTTCTTTTTCTGTGGCGATTATTACAATTTTAGTATCTGCGGACAACAATAATATACAGTGCCTAAAAGAAACTGAGTCAAACAAAAAGCAATATAAGCCGGTTAACGGAAAGCAATTATCCTTATTTCAGATTTTACTTTCTAATATAGCTTACAATGTTATTGTTGAGATTATATATTTAGTAGGGCTTATTGTGATTTCTCTAATGCAGAATCTTTTACCGATTGTAACATTAAAATACATTACAGCTATCTGTATCTTTATTATTTTACATATATTGTTTGTGTTGCTTGAATCGGTTGCTCAAATGTATCTTACTTTTTGGGCAAACAAAAAATGATAAATGGGGGCAGGGAGTATCAAATTCCCTGCCCTCATTCATTGGTGTTAGTTGTAAATCATATCGTGGTTCACGATTTCTGCTACTCTACTTCGGATATTATTCATTTGTGCAACCCACTTCATTTGATAATCTGTTTTGAGTTGTTCGGTCACGCCTTCACGCTCTGCCATCTGTTCTACTTCCATATCTGAACCCGCACTATCGTGCGGTTGTCGCGGCATTCATCAAACAGTCCTGTCTTATCAGCGAATTGCATAGATACAATCGCCCGGTAAGACAGAACTGCTTTCCTCATTGCTCGCGCAAATCAGCAAGTCTTTCTTATGCCATTGATGTAATTATTTCGTGCGTGATGTGAAAAACATTGTCAAATCGTTGCCAGAGCCTAAACAAATTTGCTTAAAACCCGCATAAACACTAGCTTTTTAAAGACCATTTCATCACTCAAATTCAATCGTAGCCGGCGGCTTCGGACTCATATCATAACAAACCCTGCACACATTTCCTACCTCAGAAAGAATCCGCTCCGTAATCCTCTCCAGCACATCCCAATCTACCCGCTCAATACTGGCGCTCATAGCATCCACTGTGTTAATCGCCCGGATAATTACCATATAATCAAAACATCTAGCATTATTTTTCACACCCACAGACTTGAAATCCGGAACCACTGTAAAATACTGCCATACCTTCTTGTCAAGTCCAGCCTTCTCAAACTCCTCCCGTAAGATAGCATCCGACTCCCGGACTGCCTGCAAACGGTCTCTGGTAATAGCTCCTAAGCAGCGGACGCCCAACCCCGGACCTGGAAACGGCTGACGATACACCATAGATTCCGGCAATCCCAGTTCCAATCCACAGGCCCGCACTTCATCTTTAAACAGCTGCTTTAAAGGTTCCACCAGCTCAAACTTCAAATCCTTTGGCAAACCACCTACATTGTGATGGGATTTCACCATTTTTGCAGTTTTGGTTCCACTCTCAATAATGTCCGGATAGATGGTTCCCTGACCCAGGAAATCGATTCCTTCCAGTTTTCTTGCCTCTTCTTCAAACACCCGAATAAATTCTCCACCAATTATCTTTCTCTTCTGTTCCGGGTCAGCCACCCCTTCCAGCTTCCCAAGAAAGCGTTCCGTTGCATCTACATAAATCAGGTTGGCGTGAAGCTGATTCTGAAATACTTCCACCACACTCTCAGACTCATTCTTTCGCATAAGGCCATGATTCACATGAACACATACCAGCTGCTGACCGATTGCCTTAATCAAAAGAGCTGCCACCACAGAAGAATCCACCCCACCAGAAAGAGCCAGAAGAACTTTTTTATCCCCCACCTGTTTGCGGACTGCTTCCACCTGATCCTCAATAAAATTCTTCATATTCCAGTTTGCCAAAGCTTTGCAGGATTCAAACACAAATTCCCGAAGCTCTTTCTCACAAGGAAGCTCTGTTAGCTGCTTCTGACATTTGGCAGTAGGATGATCAATGGAAAGAACCGGACACCCCAAATCATAGATAGCAGAATCCACCTCTACTGGCACTCCGTCCACCATCCGGTTCGGCCCGCCATTTAGTATAATTCCCTTTACATTCTCCATGTGGTTTAACTGTTCTATGGTTATATCGTGAGGGTGAATTTCACTGTACACTCCCATATCCCGAATCTGTCTGGCAACCACAGTGTTTTCCGTACTCCCAAGGTCCAAAATAACAATCATATCCTGTCTCATATGGGTTCTCCTTTTCCTGTTATAATGATTGGATTTACCGCTTTTCATACTCTGTACTGAAAATTTCTGTGTAAATTTTCAAAATATTTTTCCAAAATGCAGGGCAAAAAGCAAGGGCATGGCAGGCTGCATGAAACATTGTTTACCGATACACCTGCACTATCGGGAAACAACAAAACTACCCGCCACATCTTTCCATTTGGCCCAAATCTCCCACAAAACGGAAGACACATGGAATAATAGCCTAACTTCCATTACCATATTCACCAGTAAATCAGCACATAAATACACCATTACATCAAAGACTTATACAATTCCTTAATCTCTTCCACAGACGTATCCCGAGGATTTCCCGGACGACAGGCATCTGCAAAAGCCGACTCTGACAAAAAGTCCAGATCTTCTTCTTTCACAATCTCTTTTAAATCTGCCGGGATTCCCACGTCTTTGGAAAGCTGTTTCACTGCGTCCACAGCTGCCTTCCGGTATTCCTCCTGGGTCATCTGCTCTACATTCGCCACCCCCATAGCCCTGGCAATCTCCCGGTATTTCTCCCCTGTGCAGGGAGCATTGTACTCCATCACTGTAGGCAAAAGAATCGCATTTCCAACTCCGTGAGGAGTATCATATACAGCCCCCAGAGAATGAGCCATGGAATGAACAATTCCCAGCCCTACGTTGGAAAAGCCCATGCCTGCCACATACTGCCCCAGCGCCATGCCTTCTCTTCCCTCTGGAGTATTTTGCACCGCGCCCCGCAGATTTTTGGAAATAATCTCAATGGCCTTTAAGTGGAACATATCTGTCATCTCCCAGGCACCCTTGGTTATGTATCCTTCAATTGCATGGGTAAGAGCATCCATACCTGTGGCGGCAGTCAGTCCCTTTGGCATACTGGACATCATGTCCGGATCAATCACCCCAATCACCGGAATGTCATGAACATCTACACATACAAATTTGCGCTTTTTCTCTACATCTGTAATCACATAATTGATCGTCACCTCTGCTGCCGTACCAGCTGTGGTAGGAACCGCAATAATGGGAACACAGGGCTTTTTGGTGGGAGCCACCCCTTCCAGACTCCGCACATCCGAAAATTCCGGATTGGCAATAATGATACCTACAGCTTTGGCAGTATCCATGGAGGAACCACCGCCAATGGCAATGATGTAATCAGCCCCGGAAGCCTGAAAAGAAACCACGCCAGACTGTACATTCTCAATAGTAGGGTTGGGTTTAATATCGGAATAGATTTCATAAGTAAGTCCTGCCTCATCCAGAACATCTGTCACCTTTTTGGTCACGCCAAATTTCAACAGATCTGGGTCTGAACACACAAATGCCTTCTGAAATCCTCTTGTCTTCACTTCACCTGGAATTTCCCTAATGGCTCCGGACCCATGATAAGATGTCTCATTTAACACAATTCTATTTGCCATAACAAATCTCTCCTTACAAAAAAATTTCCAAACAACAAGGATATTATGAGGTTGGGGCAAAAAGTCTTTTGCCTCTAGTGTCATATTATTATTTTATCAAATTTTTACAAATAAAGAAAGTACTATTTCCCCAAAGATGTACCAATACTTCATTGCATTCATTCTGAAACACTAGTATGACCCACACCAATTAACCATATGTTTCGCTTGTCTAAATTTCCCCCTGCTTCGTTGTCGTCGGTCAACGATGCCACCGCATCGCCTCCCTCCTCCGCCTTGCAGGATGAAAATTTATCCTGCGCGAAACATAATGGTAATTGGTGTGGGTCATACTAGTACAACTCGATTCCTATCCTTCCTCCTTCAGCTCCTCAAACTCCATCTTCTCAAACTCCTGAATGGAAATGGCTCTTTTATTCGGATTCGCAAACACAAAAATCTTGTCTACTGATTCCAGATAATTTTGTATTTTATCATTGGTGGCACTGATTAATGCCTGAAAACCCAGTCCCCGAATCAGCTGAATACAGCTTGCCACCTTCTCCCCATCCATTTTGGAAAACGCCTCGTCCAGCACCACCAGACGAATGGTAGGGTTTTTAAAGCTCCCTGGTTTCCGGTCAATCTTGTAAGCCTGAGCAAAGCTGGCCAGCAAAGCCACATACAAAGGATTCTGCCCTTCTCCGCCGGAATTTTTCCGAATCATTTTACTTAGACGGATTCGAATCACCTCATCTTCATTTTGAATCAGCTGCTGCATATCAAAGGACAGATAGGTTCGGTAATCTGCGTATTTGTCCATATTGCGCCTCGCCTCTTCCAGCTCTGCGGCTGTGGCGTTTTCCGGCGGAATAAAAATACGAATCAGTTCCTGAATCATAGCTCCATAATGATTCTCATGTTCCATGGTGAACAGATTCAACTGATTGTCCGGCACAATATCCAGCTCGGAAGGATTGATCTCCAAAGCCTCATCCATAAACATATCATAATATTGTCCGTCCGCCCCTTTGTTTCTACCAATATAAAACTGGTATTTATCCTTTCCAAAATCCAGCCTGCTGATAATTCGGTTCAGCTCATCCTTTCGCTGTATGGCCTCCTTGATGGCGCTTCGGATTTTATACATAAAATCATCCTTAAAATGCTCCATGGCTGTCCGTGCCTGTTCTGAGGCCCGAACTCGAAATTCCTCCAGTCGGTCGTCATTTAAGTGATCAAACAGCTGTTGGTATTCTTCATTTTCCATGGAAGTGGGGGAGAAATTCCGGTTGGGATAAGATTTTAGATATTCCGTCCGAAGCTCCACCAGACGGTTTTTCTCCTCCTGCTGTTTTTCCAGAGTTTTTCCCAGCCTGCCAGCCATTTCACCGCTAAGAGACTCGTATCGGACCTGCCCTCTTTCCTCCAGAATCTTGGAAAGCTCCTGTTCAAACGGTTCTCTGACTGCAAAGCGTTTCTCCCGCTCCACCAGTTTCCCGTTTAATTCCAGCAAATGTTCCCGCTCCCGCTTTTCTTCCCGTTCCAGATCATCCATACGCCGCTGATGTCTGCGCAGTTGCTCCTGCTTATTCGCCCACTCTTTTAAAACAGCTTCTCTTTTCTCCTTCCACTCCTCCACATTTTCCGTCAAAAGGTCCTCAAGCTTCTGCTTTAACTTATCCCCCTTGGCAGCCTCGGTCTTATAGGACTCCATGTCCTTTTTCCACTCCAGATAAACCTCCAAATCCTGACTTAAATACTCCCGTTTTAGAATCCTTTTGGCATCCTCTGCCTGCTCTTTTTTTGTCTCCATCACTTTCGTTTTCTGGTCCATGGATTGTTCCAAAAGACGGATTCTTTGACGGACACTGGCTTTTCCAATGTAAGCCGAGGCAGTATACAGAGCCGGATTCATGTGCTGAATCCGATAGTTATGATAGGACACACACTCCCTGGTCACTCCGATTTTATGGTTCCGCAACTCCTCCACATGATCGCATTTCATCACCTTGCCAAGAAGAAAATCAATGTAAGCCTGAGCATAATCACGCTTTGCCTCCACCTCCTCGGCCAAAGACCCCGGCGCCGCCGGATGAGCGTCCATGGCCGCCTTTTCCGTGTCTACCACAGATATGCGGTGAAATTTTTTCCGGTCCATATCTTTATAAATTTTCAAAGCCGCACGGGCATACTTTGGCTCCACCATTAACGACAGTTTCTGATAACCCAAATATCCCTCAATGGCATTGCGCCAGCTTTCATCCTTAATTTCCAAAAGATCTGCAAGAATTTCCACGGTCACACTTTTGTTTGTCTCCCGGTAAAGCTGAGTCTGAAGAAACGTTCTGGCCTGTTCCAGCTCCCCAGGATAAGCCTTTTTTCCTGCCTTTAACTGTTCCCATTCTTCCTTTTCCTGTGCCAGCTGCTTTTTTAACTCCCTAAGTTCGCTCTGAACACTTTGCTGCTGTTTTATTGTCTCCTTTTGCAGCTCTAAAAGGTCATCTTTCAGCCGTTGTAATTCTTCCTTTGTGATCGTCCCTTTTGCAAATGCCTCCACATCCCACAAGGTACGGTTGGAGACACAATCCTCTTCTTCCCACTCCTTTAGTCGGCTTGCTGTCTGTTCCCACCGTCCCCGGCTGCTTTCCAGACGCAGAATCAGATCATTTAAAGATACCAGCTGCTCCTTCATCTGCTCATATCCAGTCATGGAAATCTTTTTTAAAAGCTCGTCCCCCTCTTGGGTCAAAAAATCCAGGGCTTCCTGCTGCTTTCTTGCTTCCTCCTCCATTTTTCGGGCATTTTCCTTCAAAACAACAATTCGCTCCTGACATTCCGAAATATCCTGCTGCCCCTTTAAAATCTCCAATTTTTCAATGTAATACTGGTACCCTTTTCGTCGCTCCTCAAGCCCCATCACCACCTGATGCTGGCCACAGATCTCTCCAAGCTTTTCAATCTCCTTACAGGTATCCTCAATTTTCTGACGCAGCCGGCCATATTCCATAACGCTGGCCTGCATATCCTCAATATGGATGTCCTGTTCCATGCAAATGTATTCCTTCACAAAATCTTCCAGCTTAATGTTCATGCGAAAAGGGATGGCACGTTTAAACAGCAAAGGGAATTTCTCCGAATCCAAACCGCCCAGATAAATGTCATACAGCTGTCTCCGAAACCGCTCATTATGAGAGCCAAAATAACAATCTTCTTTGGAAAAATTGTCTATTAGCCACCTTTTTCCCTCCTCAATGGACATGGTACGGCTTGCGTTTTCCTCTGTTATCCGGTAACAATGGGAAGGAAGCTCTCCCTTATGCCAGAAAAACATTCGGGACACTTCATTGTTTCCGGTCTCCACATCAAAAAATACTCCCACGCACTGACACTCTCCTGTATCGGTCCGCCGCAGTTCCAAAACTATAGTGCTGGAAAAATTTTGATTCCGCAAATAGGAAAAACGATTGTCCTCCCCTATATTTACCATTCCCCTTAAATATTCCACCAGACTCCGGTCTGAATCGTCTGCAGCCGCTTTGTTAAAAAATCCCCGGCCATCTGTGTTGGCATACAGCACAATCTGCATGGCGTCAATTACCGTAGATTTTCCGCTTCCCGAATGACCGGTGAAAAAATTCACTCCTTCATGGAACGTTAATGTCCGGTGTTGGATATAATGCCAGTTGTTCAGGCAGATTCTGGAAAGGGCCTCAAAGCCCGGATTCGTCATCTTCCTCTCCCTCCTCTCCATAGGTTCCGATCAGTTCCCGCACATCCTCCCCCATCAGCACTACATGAATGGTGGGATAAATGACCAGACGGCTCTGTCCGTCTATGTCCTCCAACACATCCAATGGCTCAATCAGCTGATAGCGTTTTAAGAGAGCCAGGGTCCGCCGGATTTCTGTTACAGACGGCTGCTTGGAAAGCAGACGGTAAGTTCCCAGTTTTTCATGAATCTCGCCTATGGAAGTGACTGCATTGACAGAAGTGGACACTGCAGACATCTGCTCGTCATAAATCAGTTTGAGAACCAGTATGTAAAAGGTAGCCAGTCTGGACAGCTTCTCTCCGGCCACCTGCTCCCCCCGAATGTAAATCACTCCCATTTGGCTGTTCTCCACCACCTCAATATCCATAATGGCAAAATAAGCCCGGATAAATTCCAGATGTTTGCTGCACGGATAATAGTCCCGGTTCACCTGATACCGCCCGCTCTTCCGGTCATACCGCCGCTCCAGAAGAAACGTCTGGCGGTAAAGCTGCTGAATGGACTCGGTTACTCTTCTTTTTTCCTCAATTCCCAATTCTTCATAATAGTCAATCATCATTCTTTATCTCCCAAAGCTATCGTCCGAAGCCTGTGCCCGTTTCTTTTTCTCAAATATCAGCCTGGGATACCGAAAGCCCCCGTTTTCCACAAGCTCTGTATCCTGCTCTTTTACCTGAAAAGGGCTGTCCTTTCGAGTAGAACTGTCATAAGCCAGAACCAGCTTCTCAAAATCCTCCTCCGAACAGATGGTATCTCTGGTCACTTCCAGTTTCCCATTCTCCATCCGCTCCAAAACAAAAGACTCCACTTCCCTGCGGCTGAATCGATTCCGCACCCGGTTAAGACGAAGAATTTCCTCCCCAGAAAGTTCTCCCGTCTCCTCCTCCGGCATAAGACTCTCCGTAAAATCCTGTTTGACCCGCCGTTTTTTATAGAGAGAGTTTCTCGACAAAACAGCCATGGAAAACAAATTCATTTTACTTCCAATCCGGTCTGCCTCCTGGTCCCGGTCCTCTTTTCTCTCAATGGAAGACAGATGATTTAGCAGCTGAATGATCAGCCCTTTCATGTTATCTTCCCGGTTTAAAAGGTAATTTAACCGTGTAACCGTAGCCCGGATATAGCGGGTGTGCTCTTTGTCCATATTCATAATCCGATGTTCAATGTCATCAAATCCACGGCCAATCTGATCTAACTGTTCCACCAGATCTTCCACCTGAATCTCCACTCCCCGGAGCCTTTTATTCCGTTTACACACCTGTTCCAGCCAGGGTAAATCCTCCCCCATCTCTTTTAACCACTGTTTAATGTCTGCCTTATACAAATAGAAATTGTCCGAAGTTTTCAAAATATGGTATTTCTTTCGTACAATCTCCTCCACATATCCATCCAGATGCTCTTTTAAAAGATCTCCATAAGCTTTCTGTTCTAAAAGCCCTGCAAAAAAACGGTCCATATTGTGCAGCATATCCTGAAGGGTCTTGTTAAGCTTTCGCGTGTTTACAAGAGCTGTTTTTAAAAGGGAAATATTGGAGCGAGGGTCTTTTTTAAATGCAAAAAGGATAGCATACACATTCTGAATGTACACCTGGGTCTCATCCTCTCCCTCTCCCAAAAGACGTGCAAAAGCATCCACAAAAACTGCCGCATAATCTGGAATGACAATGAAAACCGTCATGGAAGAATAATCCTCCACCTTCCGCAGCCACCCAGTCCGCAAAAGCCAGTTGAGAATCCGGGACGCCACCGGTTCCAGAAGATCAAGATCATCTTCCGTCTCCTCCTGCTCCAAAGTCACCTTCCTTTTTGTAAAATAATCTCCCAAAGCCCGAATGCAGATCTCCCGGCTTAAATAATAGTTGCTGTACTGATACTCTTCATTGACCTGTAAAAGAGCCTCTATGTAAACCTGCCGGTTTCTGGAGCGAAACAGACTCCAGAACGAATCTGGTATTTCCAAAAACTGATTTGTCATTCTTTCTGCCTTTCCTGCATCATGTACCTTCTACCCATTTAGCTCCACTGCCAGATTCCGAAGCCATTTCTTCTGGCGATACCGGATATATCCAAAAACTGCCTTGTAAATTTCCTCTGTCATCACCATGGCATAAACCACCCAAATGGTTTGCTGCAGGTACAATCCCCCCAAAAATGCCATGGGTACTCCGATCATCCACACGCCGCTGGTGTCCAAAATCAGACACATGCGGGTATCTCCGCCGCTTCGCAGCACACCCACCACATTGACATAGTTAAACATTTTAAAAGGCATATACAAAATAAACACAATCAAACACAAATTCACATCTCTGGCCACTTGGGGCGAAATACTGTACAGATCAATAATATTCTGCCGGATACCATAACAGATTCCCATAGCTGCCAAAGTCACAAAAAATTGTAAAATAAAAAAATTTTTCGCATACTTCTCTGCCTGTTTCAGCTTCCCAGCCCCCATCTCATTGCCCAAAATCACTGCTGTTGCAGCGCTTAATCCCTGAAACAGCACCACCACAATATCCTGAATCGTGGTGGCAATGGTAATGGCTGCCACTGCATTGTCTCCCATCCGTCCGTAGGCAAGAGAATACATGGTAGTGCCAAGCCCCCATATAAATTCATTGGCAATGACCGGACTTGCTGTGGCAGCAAACTGATGGATGAATGTTTTACTGTATCCAAACAACTCTCCAAGTTTTCCTGCAACCGGAGACTTGGAACCATAAGTCACCGCCAAAATAGCTCCGGACTCCACAATCCGGGCGGTCAGGGTTGCTATGGCTGCGCCTACTGCTCCCATTTTCGGCGCACCGAAATGTCCAAAAATCAAAGTGTAATTTAACCCAATATTAATTAAAATGGTCATACAGCTGATTACCACCGGCGCTTTCACCCGTCCCACTGCCCGCAGCATGGCTACATAAGTATTGGTAATGGCCGTAAAAGGATAAGACAAAGCTGCCACAGCCAGATAGGCCGCCCCCACCTGAATGGCTCCCTGACTGTTGGTGAAAATCCCCATAACGATCTTTGGACAGATGATACTTGGTACCACAAACAAAATGGACCCAGTCAATGCAATCAAAAGGGCCAGTCCGGTCACTTTCCTGATATTTTTCACATCCTGGTTTCCCCAGTACTGAGCAGCCAGAACTCCGGAACCGCTGACCACCCCAAATACCAGCAAAGAAAACACAAAAAACACTTTATTTGCCAGCCCTACCGCTGCAATGGTGGTCTCTCCCAGCTGCCCGATCATCAAAGTGTCCACCAGATTTACAATGGTATTTAACATTCCCTGGAGAGCCACTGGCAATGCGATCAAAAGTGCCTTCCGCAAAAATATCCGATCTCTTATCATATCTTTTGTATCTTCAATCACTTTCACCATACAATTCCTCTTTCTGTTTCAAGAGAAAAGAAACGCCCTCCAACGGCGTTTTTTTCTGTCTTATTTTCTATCCGATTTGATTTTTCCGGCAATAAATTCTGATTTCTTTTTCTATACATCCTCTGGCTTTGCCATCTCTTTTCAAATTCAATTTTTGGCTTTACGAATCCTTCTTTGGTTCTTCCTCTGATGTCTCTTCTTTGTTCTCCTCCGGCTCTTTTACAAGCTTCCTGGCGCCAACGGTCTGAATCATCTTATGATCCACCTTCATAACGGAAAATTCCACGCCCTGACAGACCACTTTCGGCCGCTCCCCTTCCTGAAGAACCCGATCCAGTTTGGAGATCAACAGTCCGTTGATGGTATCAAAATTGTTTAAATCCTCTTCTGGAAAACCAATTTCCAACGCCTCCTGAACCTGTGAAAGAGGAGTCATCCCGCTCATCACCAGCTCTCCGTTCTCCTGATGGACAATAAACCGCTCCTCCACATCATATTCATCCAGAATATTTCCCACAATCGCTTCCAGAATATCTTCCATGGTCACAAGCCCCTCGGTTTGTCCATATTCATCAATTACAAACTCCATCTGGATTTTCGTAGACTGCATTTCCCGGAACAGGGAATCCAGCTTTCTGGTTGCAGGTATAAAGCGGGCCTCCCGCAGCACTCCGGGAACGCGGGTCAGCTCTAAATCTGCCTCATTGGGATTCTTTGCATGAACCAGCACATCCCGCATATGTATGGTACCAAGTATGTCATCCAAATCTTCTCCATATACCGGATAGCGGGTATTGTTCCCCTCCTCAAGTATAAACAACGCCGCCTCCCGCAGAGACATGGAGCCGGACAGGGCCGTAATGTGTTTTCGGTGAGTCATCACGTCCCCTGCCTCTTTTTCATCCATCTCAAAAATATTGCGGATCATTTTTGCTTCTCTGGTTTCCAAAACTCCCTGCTCATGGCCCTCATCCACCATGGTTTTTATATCTTCTTCTGTCACCTTGTCTTTTCTGGATTTCCAATACAAAAATCCCAGCCTTGCTGCTGCATACACAAAAACAAAGATCCCGAATAAAATCCATAATCGCCAACAGCCATCGTCCATATTTTTATAATAACTCCTTTATCTTGTGCCGGTTTGGGCCACATATTCCTCTTTGTATCTCAACCATTGTACTCGATTTCTCTTATTTCGTCAATGAGTATTGGATTTGTGATCTCCTATGTAACCAGCTCAAGGCTTACCCGTAACGCCTGGTTCACTTTTTGTTGCAATTCCTCATCAATATGGCAAATTTTTTCCTTCAGTCGCTGCTTGTCAATGGTCCGAAGCTGTTCCAGCAAAATCACCGAATCTTTTATCATATCACATCTCCGTGTATCCAGCTCTACATGGGTAGGAAGTTTTGCCTTATTCATCTTAGATGTAATCGCCGCACAGATCACAGTTGGACTGTGCTTGTTTCCCACATCATTTTGAATAATCAGCACTGGACGAACGCCTCCCTGTTCGGACCCCACCACTGGCCTTAAATCTGCATAATAAATATCTCCTCGTTTTATAATCACACCTGCTCACACTCCGTCAATCATATTCCCGCGCTCTGGACTGCCCCATACATATAGTCGGAGAAATTTCCCTGTATCTTGTCAGTCCGCCATTTTTAGGGAACCGTTCAAAATCATCGGAACAATTCCTTACACCTGCAGTATTTCCCGGATTCTTCCGGTATATACTCTTTCTTCTATTAATTTATGACGGAAATGAAATTTCGGTGTGAAATATTCGTATAACCCGTTTTAAATGCCTTTTATGTTTCAGCAAAGATAACTTTTCCCAGAGTGCAGAGGAAAAACAATTCAGAGAAAGTCCTCATAAACATCTCCCATATAATCTTTGCTTCCGATTATCTCCCCGCTCTTTATATAAATCCGAGGCACCCGCTTTCCAATGTTGCAGACAACTTCATAATGAAATCCCCCGCCCCACCGAGCCAAATCCTCCACCTGAATCTTTTCTTTCCCTTCCTGTCCTAAAAGCGTAACCATCTGTCCTTCCGTTACATCCGGTATGCCACTTACATCCACCATCATCTGGTCCATACAAATTCGTCCTAAAATCGGCGCTTTTTTCCCCCGAACCAGCACATATCCCTGGCCGGACAGATTTCTTGGATAACCATCTCCGTATCCTACTGGTATGGTGGCAACCTTCATAGTCCCTTTGGAGGTAAAGGTTCCCCCATAGCTGATCTCACACCCCGGCTCTACATTTTTTACATAAGTCACAAAGCTTTTCAACTCCATTGCTGGCTTCAAAGCCACCCGCTCCTTCTGCACCTCATCTGACGGATACAATCCATAGGTGGAAATTCCGGCCCGCACCCAATTAAGCCCGGTTTCCGGCAAATCTACAATAGCCGCACTGTTCGCACAGTGTTTTACAGGAATATCCACTCCTCTTCTTTCCAACATCTCCACAAAATCCAAAAAACGTGCCAACTGTTTATGGGCGGAAGCCTTATCTGTCTCATCCGCTCTGGCAAAATGAGTAAAAATCCCTTCTGCCCGAAGGCCCAAACATTTACAGATCCGCACCGCCAAATCTGCCCCCCGCTCATTGGCTTCCAGCCCAATTCGGCTCATACCTGTGTCTACAGCCAAATGAAAAGCTGCCTGTTTTCCCATGTCTACTGCCTCTTGAGACAATGCTTTCGCCTGGTCCATGGTAAAAATCACCGGACGGATGGACTCTTCAATGAAAGCTTTATACCATCTTGGATGCACTGGACCCAAAATCAAAATCGGCTTTGTAATGTTGTGGCGGCGCAGCATCAATCCTTCCTCCGCCGTGGCCACAGCATAAGCATTTACATAAGGTTCGATTGTCAAAGCCACAGGAACCGCCCCGTGGCCATATCCATCTGCCTTTACCACACCTACCATTCCAGTTGTCGGCGCCAGGTTCCTTTTCATTGATTCCATATTAAACGCAACCGCATCCAGGTCAATTCTGGCATACACCCTTGTATACGTTTCCACCTGTTCTCTTATTTTTTCCATTTTTTTCTGTTCCAAATGTCCCACTCCATTCCATCCATATCCTTCATCTAAAAATCGCCAGTACCCCAAACATAGTCAACTCACACAGCTGCAAAAAATATCCTGCCAAATCTCCGGTAATTCCGCCAAATTCCTGAATAGACATCCTGTAATACCACCCAAACACGGCCAGAGCAGCAACCACCGTCATTCCTCCTGCCACCATACCCTGGGTCCACATTAAAAACAAAACAGCGCCCATTCCCCACCCAGCCATGACAACCTTTACAACCTTTTTTTGTGCTCCTCCTGAAAAAGTGCTCACCAGTCCTTCTCTTTTGGCTTTTGGGAAAGCAACCACTGACCATCCGCTCAAAGCCCGTTCCAGCACATAAATCCCCCCTGCGCCAGGAAATACCTCTGCCCTCAATTCACCAAACACTGCCACATACAATAAAAGATACACCCCGCATCTTATTATAGCAAAAGCTCCGGTATGGGGATCTTTTAAGATTTCCAGTTTTCTCTCCCTTGTCTGACAAGAACTTCGAGCATCTGCCACATCCAAAAACCCGTCCATATGAATCCCCCCGGTGATCACCAGAGGCAAAACTGCACCAATACAGGCAAATGCCGTTATACCAAGGCTTATCTTTTCTGCAAGCACGCAAAACCCTGTCATCATCCCCCCTAAAACCACCCCTACAAGCGGAAAAAAGCAAAGAGCATATTTCATCCCCTCTTCCTTCCACTCTACAAAAGGAACCGGTATCCGTGAATACATAGATAAGGCAATGACCATACTGTTCCACAAGATGCCTGCCACGGAACGTTTTGCATTTTCCCCATTCCTTTTCTCATTTGTAAATACACGATTATTTTCCATCATTTTTTGTACCACATAAAATCCCCTTAGATTCTTTCATTTGATAAATATAACACAATATAAATAAATTGCCAATCTATTAATTATACAATGTTTTTTCTGAATTTTTCTGATGAAATCACAAAAATTTCACGTATCTATTACACCATTGCATTTTCTCAATCCTCATATACCAAGTGCCTGATATTTGTGTCAATTATACCTTTGTCCCATGACGGATTTGTTTCCTGACAGCCTTACGTAAAAAACGAACAATTTTATTCTTTAAATTGTTATAACCATATTCTTTTACTTGATTGTCAATCGATCCTTATTTGTCTAAATCATTTCCATTTATTTCAAACAATGTTAATACCTCTCTGTTTTTTCATTCTGTTCAAATTCCTTTATACTTGAAAATGATCACTGCTTCATGGGATATTTTCGACAATAGGAATTTCATAAGCCTTTTTCTCCAGGTATTCCCAATTTCCATTGCCGACCGATTCATAGGATGTCCAGACCACCTTAAGTTGGGTTTCCGATATATAAAATTTGATACGGGTTTCAACTCCGCCGCTTGTGTCAATATCAGGCTTTGCCACATAATCAAAGGTGTAAACGGTGTGTTCCTTCCCCCAGTCTAATGTATCCCGGTAATAAATCTCCGCGTGTTCGGCAGGTATCTTCACCAGTCCAAACAATTTCTCCTGCTCCTCTTTTCCAGGTGCATAAAAATAGCATCGTGTACCATTGGAGGTAAGGTAAAATTCATTTTCTCCTGCCCTGCCCTGAAACAGAATTTTGCCATCCCTAAGATTAATCAGAAACACATCGCTTTCTTTCAGCCAACCTTCAAGATATCCCCTATGATGGTGCGATGTCCAGTGCTCCGCACAAATCCAGACCATATTCTCCTCCTGCATCACCCCGCGCATTATATCGCTGCCCATATTGGGATATTCATATAAAACGGAATCGTTCTCATCAAGGATTCTAAGATCATATTCATAGGTTTTCTCATAATCTTTCGCTTTCTCCCATTGAAGGGAACAAGATGCCCCTTCAACAGGGATTTCCTTATGGTAGGTAGTATAATCTCTTGTGTAACCAGACGGATATATAACCTCATAAGTGGCCGCGCCTGACTCCGGATTACAGCCGACCAGCAACAGAGTAGCTGCTGCCACACAGCAGAGAGAAAACCTGCGACGCATCTTGTTTGCTTTCATATCTGCCCTCTTTCCTTTTTTTACCCCATTATAAAAGACTGTAAAATCCAAGTCAATGAAACTTTGAAGTTTTGTCTCATCATGTCATACAATCCCGAAACGGGAATTGCCTTGGGTCCAATCTTTAATATTCAAAAAATGAAAAAAGTAGCGCAAGTCCCCATAAAATCAAGGAAAAACGCCACTTTTGTTTCTTGCAAGTGTTAAAGACAGGATTATGTATAAAAATCAAATATATCGGTCACACAAATTCACATACGAACACTCGTCTAAATGAACGGTTCTTGTATTGTCATAAGGTATTCCCGTTTTTCGTTCTACTGTAATCAGTAATTCATAAATCCGAACATTTATAATCCGTTCAGCAAGCTCTTTCCATTGAATCAGTTGCATTAACTCCTGTTCCAGTTCCCTAAACAACATTTTTAAATACTCCTTCTGCCCTAGATTCACTTCTTCCAGAATCTGCGAAAAAGTCAAAGAATCCCAGCCTAACCGTTTTGCCAGACGTATTCTGTGCTGATCCAGACCCCGAAGTTTCAAAATACCGGCTTGCTCCCTTTTCATAAATCCTTCCAAAAGTTCATGATGTTTTAGCGACACAGCCGCCGCCTTTTCCTCCTCTACCTGCGCAATTTTGTGTGCTATATCTGTTAAATCCCTGATAATATCTAAAAAACTTTCATATAAAACCTGCCGATTTTTATCCATAAATCCATTATCTTTATCCGGTTCCCAGTCCATTCCTTTTTTCGTCCCAATTCTTTTCTCCCTGTCTTCTTCCATATTTATTACAGGCCCTTGATTCATCCATTTCATTGGCTTTCTTTCCTTTCATCTACATTTCAGTCATTTTCAAATTTCCTGCACCTTCGAAAGTATGTTGCTTATATCCTTTTGAAAAAGCCGAAATCTTCCTGTTTTTTTCATTATAATCCCCATTACTGAAACAACACTGAAAGTCATAGAAAAATCTTCTCTTTTCAGCTTCATTTCAGATTAAAAATGTATTATAATAAAAAAGAGTTAAGGGAGCGAACGCTTATGAAAATACTGATCATTGAAGACGAAAAACTACTCGCAGATTCCATCGGAACTTTATTGAAAAACAAAGGATTTGAAGTCGAAATCGTTTATGATGGAGAAACCGGGAAAAGCTATGGGGAATCGGGAATCTACGACCTTTTGATTCTGGATGTGATGATACCCGGAATGAACGGCTACGAAGTAGCCAGAAAAGTTCGCTCCGGCAAATGCGGAACTCCCATTTTAATGCTGACGGCAAAATCCGACCTGGAAGACCGCATTACCGGCTTAAATTCCGGAGCGGATTATTATTTGACCAAACCTTTTGACTCCAGAGAACTGTTAGCCTGCATAAACGCGCTGCTGCGCCGCCAAGGAGCGCAGGTAGATGAAGTCACCTACGGCAATACTTCTCTGGACTTATCCTCCGGCATGCTGGTATGCAAAACCAGTTCCGTCCGTCTATCCGCCAGAGAATTTGACATTATGCGGTTCCTGTTCCAATCTGGCAGCCGCAATCTCTCCAAAGAAGTGATTCTTTCCAGGGTATGGGGATATGACTCAGACGCTGTGGAAAATCACGTTGAGGTTTATGTAGGGTTCCTGCGCAAGAAGCTGGCAAGCATTGGCTCCGATGTCCGGATTGAATCCATCCGCAGAATGGGATATCATTTAGAGGTGCATGAGACATGACAAAAAAACTTCGGTTAAAATTTATTACCATCACCATGAGTATTCTCACGATTATGCTTTGTATCATTATGTCCATGATCTATTTCTTTACAAAAATAAATCTGGAAAACAACAATATTCATATGATGAGAGGCATTGCGAGTAATCCTCTTCTGCTGCGCTTTCCCAATGAACACCCCAATGACTTACATCTCCCCTACTTTGTCCTTCAGCTTAGCCCTCAGGGCAGACTCATCACGGCAAGCGGCGCCTATTATGACCTTTCTGATGAAGCCTTTTTAGAAAATGTAATCGAAGACGCCCTTTCCGTTCCCGGTTTTATTGGAACCATAGATCCATATAATCTCCGTTTTTTTCGTCTGGAGATCCCCAGGGGCCAGGTTCTGGTCTGCACTGACATCTCCAGCGAACTGACAACTCTTAGAGATTTAATGAGAAACTGTATCCTCATTGGCATTGTCAGCTTTTTCGTTTTTCTTTTTATCAGTATCCATCTGGCTGACTGGATGGTAAGTCCTGTTGACAAGGCATGGAAACAGCAGCGTCAGTTTGTGGCTGATGCATCCCATGAATTAAAAACGCCCTTAACCGTTATTATGACCAATGCAGAGCTTATGCAAAATACCTTTTCCTCAAACATTCTGGTCATGGCAAAACAAATGTCCCGTCTGGTAGAGCAAATGCTAGAACTTGCCAAAGCCGATGATATCCAATCGGAAACCGTCTTTTCCCAAGTTGATCTCAGCCGCCTTATCTCGGACGCAATTCTCCCTTTTGAACCTGTATTCTTTGAAAATGGCCTGACTCTTTACACGGACATTGTCAAAGACCTTTGGGTTAAAGGCAACCCTTCACAGCTGCACCAGGTTTTTGACATTCTGCTGGACAATGCCGGAAAATATTCCTGCCAAAAGGGAAACACATGGATCACGTTACGAAAGCAGGGAAAAAACCGCTGTCTGCTGTCTGTGGCCAATGAAGGAGAACCAATACCAGAACAGGATTTAAAAAATATCTTTAAACGATTTTATCAAATTGACAAAACAAGAACCAGAACCGGCAGTTTTGGACTTGGACTTTCCATCGCGGAAACCATCATAATCCGGCATAAAGGGAACATATGGGCAGAGAGCAGGGAGGGAATTAATACCTTCTGCGTGGAACTCCACCTTAGCAACAGCAGCCGTTCTTTATAGAAACGAATCAAAATTTACTCCGTTGCTTCATGTCACATATTTTAATCCTCTTCAAATTTCTTCAAATTTTTTCTGTGATTTCTGACTCCATTTTATTTCTATTCAATCGTTCTATCCAATTAAATAATGTATCATGTATATAAGTGTGGGTTCTAAATTCCTCTTTTACATTCCTATATTCCCAGTTGTTTTCCCTCATTTGATTCTTTCTCCCATTTGATTCCTCATAACAAAATACCCTCAGCAGACAAGGAGACACACGCCCCTTGTCCACTGAGGGTATCCTTAAATATTTTTACCGGACAGAAACCTTGTGGGTAATCAAAAACTTCCCGTCCCGCAGTTCTTCTATTTCCATTTTCATCTCGCAGGAAGATATTCCTAACTGGATCATGGCATTTTCCATATATGCCTGTTTGTAGTGTTCCGCCTCATAGGCCCGGTGCCATTCCTCCAGCAGCTGTTCATTTTCTATTACATTATAAAACGTATAGCTTCCTTTGCCATTTTGTAATATCTGGTCATAACAATCCTTGTAATAACTGTCCATGTCCGTAAGAATCTGATCCTCTGTCATTCCGAAATCTGCAATACTCCTCAAACTGCTGTCTTCCGGATTTCGTTCCAGATTGCGGTAGACAGAACCATTGCAGGGCGGCAGATAGACGGATAATTCCTGCCTGATATGGCTGTCTGCATAATCCGTGTCTGTCTTGTTAAAGTAATCATAGCGTCCCCCATCGGAATCATCCCATGTGACATCCACATTATAGTACCCGTCATCCAATGCAACGATATTCCATGCATGGGCTTCTCCTGCATAACCAGTGCAATAGTAGCAGGGAATACCCAGTTGCTGCAAAAGATACTGAAAAGCCCTTGCATATCCGGCGCATACGGTACGCCCATTTACCAGCGCACTATACGCGCTTTGGTTCATTTCCGCGCCCAAATCATAAGAAACCCTTTCAGTCAGTTTATCATGGACAAATTTCTCTTTTTCATAATCACTGGACAAATTCCGGGCTTCTGAAACAATTTGACTGGCATTCTCCTGAAAAACAGCCTTTGCGTCCTCTATGTTCTGCGCAGTGCGGTTAAATTCCAGATGAATCTCCACACACCTTCCATCCCTTAAGTATTTGCAGGAATACGCTGTTTCCAGCCAAAACAGTTCCGGGTGGTCATTATAAACTGCCAAAAACACATTCTTTAGCTGGCCTAATGTGATTGGCTCCACTGGCATAAACGCAGCATATCGTTCATTGGCATTGGCATAAATCTGACGGTAAATATGTTTTCCTCTGTCATCCAACATGGCATAATAAGGATACTGGGCACCGTCAAAATCCAATCCATCGCCTGTGTATCCCGTGTCAATCTGATTTTGAAGTTCCTTTGCATCCTCATCATCAATCTGTTCCCTTTTTTCTTGTATCTGCTGATATCCGTTTCTACCCGATACATTCTCAGGGACAACTATTTCAGACTGTTTTGGCAAAATATAATCCGATACAACCGATTCCCCTATGACATCATTTTCCAAAGGCTCCTTTTCACCCGTCTCATATTCCTCTGACTCCTGTCTGGTTTCTTCCCTCTCTGCGCTTTCATCGGTATGACTGACTGTTTCCTCCTGCGGGTCATGGTTCCCTGTTATGGTTTCAGCATCTTTCTGCTCTGGATCTAAAAATAACTCTATCTGATCCATAATATCCGGTCTAAATATGTATATTCCACTTAACATACAGGAAATGGCAAACACCACGGCCGTTAAACATATCAGCTTTTTTAAAAATCTCATTCCTTTTCATCCATTCCTTCACAGTTTTAACACTTTGTTATTATGACATAAACAAATAACATAAATCTAACAAAAGAATTAAAAGTTTCTTAAAACCAATTTATATGGAAAAATCCAATACCTCCTCATTCATGGCATCTCTCCTCCGTTAATTTGATTATATTGCAATACGCATTGTGCGCATTATCAAGAATTTTATTCCGTACAATAGATATAAAAGGACATCCACCTAAATAAAAGATGAAATACCTTTTGACATGTACGCTATTCAATTTTATTCACAAAGCAATCTGCCGCTAATGTACGAATTATTTCTTGTATTTCAAATACAGCATCTTCCACTCGCAATTCCACTTCTTCACTCCAAAATTGACTTCCACCAGACAACTCATCAATTCAGTTGAGGATAGATACTGCATCAGCAACGGGTATAAAACCAGTCGATTTTCATTGGGGCAAATATTTATTTAGATAGTTTATAATATCTGTATAGATTTTCTCATTGAAAGAATTATGACAACGTAATTCTACCAATTATCCACTCTCTCCTACAATTATATCAAAAAAACTCATTTTGACAAACCTCCAGCTTCCGATTTAGGAATGGCCTTTATTACAGCATTTTATTCCCCAAAATGAAATAGATTTTTTTGTACTTGATAAAACGGTTAAAAGTTTTTCACTGATATAAAATCAAATTTACAAATCGGTAAAGACTTCTTACGATCTATTGTAGTATAATATCCAAAAAGCAGCGGAAAGCGCCGTTTCAGGCGCGGAGAATGAGTAGCAGAAAGGGTATCCAGATGAAAAATCGGATTTTGGTGATCGAAGATGATATGGATATATCAAATTTGATCTGTATGAACCTAGAGGCGGTCGGATATGAGGCGACGCCTCTTTATAACGGAAGTCAGGCAGAGGAATTTATAGAAAGAAGTGTGGATTATGACTTAGCCCTTCTTGATTTAATGCTGCCTCAAAAAGATGGATTTTCTCTGATAGAACCTCTAACCAGACGCCAGATTCCTGTGATTTGTTTGACAGCCAAAGGAGATGTAGTCAGCAAAGTACAGGGATTAAAAATGGGTGCAGAAGATTATATGGTGAAACCCTTTGAGGTATTAGAACTTTTAGTTCGAATTGAAAAAGTTCTTTCCAGGACAGGAAAAGAAAAAAGCGCATTGAGATTTCAAAAACTTAAGGTAGATTTGAAAAGCCGCAAAGTATGGGAAGGCGAAAATGAAATCCATTTAAAGCCAATGGAGTTTCGGCTTCTCACTGTATTTTTGCAAAATCGCAATGTAATGCTTCCAAGAGACAAACTCCTTGATTTGGTGTGGGGAGAAGAATTTTTAGGGGAATCCAGGACTGTTGATGTCCATGTGGCAAAACTGCGGAAAAAATTGAAAGCCTGTGAAGCGATTATCACAGTGCCCAGGGGCGGATATCTGTTTGTAGATGACGAGACCATAAGAAGGGAGTGAAAACGTCATGAAGATCAAAACAAAGATTATCGGTCTGGTGGCAGGAGTGCTCTTTGGCGCTTGTGCATTTTGCGGAACGTTTGCCATCAATCAATACATGAACGCCAGCATAAGAAAATTGGCTGACGTCGAGATGGAAAAACTTGAACTGGCGGAGCGGGCTTTTTCCCAGGTGGGAACCAAAGAGGATTTGGATGCAATGGACGAAGCGGCCAGGGAAGCCTATTTGAGGTACCAATTTGAACGCTGTTATCAGGAAGGATACGCTCTTTTGAAGGGACGGGAGTGCATAAAGAATATGACAAAATACGAGATAACGGCTCCGGAAGCTCTTGGGGAGAATTATGTGGTTCAACCGTTAGGGAAAACGTATCTTCTAATTTTGAAAAAGGAACTCCCCTTTCTCAAAGATTTCTGGGTTTTGTCAGTCCAGGACATTACATCAACATGGGAGGAAGGAAAGGAACAGGCCAAATGGTATCTGGTCGTGTTCCTTTTTGTGTTTGCATGTTCTATTACTATCGCTGCTGCTGTGATTGGCCATATGCTGAAAGCATTGGTGGAATTGAGGGATCAGGCGGAGCGAATCAAGAATGGTGATTTCAATAAGAAGGTGGTTTTGACGTCAAAGGATGAACTGAAAGATCTTTCGGACAGTCTGAATCGTATGTCCGATCAACTTCAGCAGCAGATCGAGGACTTAGAGTTTCTTCTGGGTTCTATGGCTCATGAGATGAAAACCCCTTTAACCAGTATCATAGGATATACCGATTCCCTGCTACATGTCCGACTAAGCGATCACCAAAAGGAACAGTCTTTGGCTGCTATTTGCCGTTCAGCAGGACGGTTAGATGAAATGTCAGGAAAACTTTTACAGCTTATGGGATTTTATGAAAATGAAAAGATTGTGAAAAAGCCTGTAGAACTTGTTGATGTGATGATGTGGATTTATGAGGAAAACCGAGAAACATTGATAGACAAGGGCATTGATTTCAAAATAGTTTTGGAAAATAGTGCGGGAGTGCAAAAAGAGATAGGACTTGAACAAAAAGGAGTAAGAGGAATGGCGGTACAGGGCGATCCCATGCTTTTGGTCAGTCTGTTTAGTAATCTGGTTTCTAACTCAATAAAAGCATTGGAAGGGTCTGGGAAGATTCAGATCATCTTGATCCCAGAAAAACACAAGGTCTGTGTTCAGGATAACGGCGTTGGGATTCCGTCAAAAGACCTGCCCCATGTTATAAAAGCTTTTTATATGGTGGACAAATCCAGAAGCCGCAGACAACAGGGAAGCGGACTGGGGCTGGCTTTGGTACAGAGAATCAGCAAGGCCCATGGCGCCAAGATAGAGATTGAAAGTCGTCTGGGAGAGGGGACAAAAGTGTGGATCTGTTTTCTTTCCTCTAACTGAAAAAAGCGAATTTTACAAATTGATTACAAGTCGGTAAAGATTTATAAGAGAAAAATTGCTAAGATAAGGGTAACACAATCAATGGATGGAGGGATCGATTTGAAAAAGAAACAGACCGTAAAAAGAGCAGCATTTCTCATAGGAGCCATCCTATACACTCTGGCAGGCTGTGTTAAGCAGACAGACACTCCGATTGTTTCAGAAACGATGGAAGGGGCACAGGAACCTCAAAAGGAGGAAAGTATCCAGGGAGAGAAAAAGGGAATGCTGGCAAATGCAAAGGAAGTCAGACAGCAAGCTGATGTTCCAGAAACTTATACCCTGGAAATTCCCAGTGAGGACATTACAATTATGGGGAATGTCAATGTGGAAACACCAAAAAAAGAGAGGATTCCTGTAATAGAGGTACAATATTTATCCTATACGGAAGAAGAGCTGGAAGCGATCAAAGAGCTTTTAAAAGAGGAAGTGGGAATCACAGAATGGTCGCCAAAAAGCCAGGATAATCCGGAGACGTATATGTCACCAGATCAAACTTACACCCTTAGTCTGGCCAAAGGAAACAAACAAGAGTTGCCTATGGTGTGGCTGTCCTGTCCTGGTATCTCCGATAGCAGCAACAAAGAAGATGGAACCATGGATCTTTCTGGATTTTCCATGTCGGAAAAGGAGCGAAAAGCATTTCAACAGGAAATGGAAAGCAAGGCAAAACACCTTATGGAAGAAATGGGCATGAAAGATTTTCATCTGGAAGAGGTTCGCTGGAGACAGCTTTCCGTCAGTAAAGATTACTCATGGTCACTGTCAGGAAAGTATGGACTTCGGCTCTATTATCGAAGAAGGGTGGAAGATATGATGCTTGTCCACAGTGAATGGGGGTATCCGGCTCAATATGTGGAATTTCTATATAAAGAGGATGGAACGCTTTTATCCGTAAAAAATATCGGCAGGGAAGAATTAAGAGTCACGTCAGAATATGCAGAATTTCTGCTGCCTTTTTCATCTGTCAGCCAGGTATTTGAACAGTGTATGAAAACACGTCCGATTAACCCAGAGGCAGATCTGAAAAGCGACATTTCTATCTTAACAGAAGGATACCCGGGGGCAGTTCCACATGATTATCTTACGATTACAGAAGTGAAGCTGGCTTATGGATTGGAATATGGAGAAGCTGGCGGCAGAACGGGAAAACTGGTTCCAGTATGGGCTTTTTATGGGAGGGAGGAAAGAGGATTTCAAGATCAGAACGGTGTGGAACTTATGATCCCCAGGACATCTCTTAATGGGGGTAAAAGTGAACTTCTTCTTGTGGTTAATGCACAGAATGGGAGTGTTTATGGGAAGGAATAATGGGCTAAAAAACAGGCATCTGCTGCTGGATTCTTTTTCCGGCGATGTCACATATGCCATAACCTTTCTATTACTAAAAATATTTGGAACTTTATCATGTCAATTGAAACAACAATAGAAAGAGGCTGACACACTCACCAGCCTCTTTCTATTTTCTATTGCAGAATTATGATTCTAATGGCTTCTTGTAGCCATAAATTTGGTCATAGGATATGTATTTTCCCCAGATTCTGGATAGTGAATGTCAAAATGAAAATTATAAAGGTACTGCGACATCAGATTATCCTTTTGGACTTTTTCATAATCTTTTGTGGCCAGTTCCTCAAGCAGAATGGCGTAGAGAATAATATAATACAGGTTCTCCCAAGGTACAGCGCTGGAATCGAAGTGAAGCCGATTGAGGCAGATTTTCTCTATCTCGCAAGCAGCTAGGATTCTTATAAGACTCGTCTACTGTAACTCATCCTCCACATATAGAGATAAACGGAAAGCCACAGTTTCCTGCGACCTTTCTGTTCTTTATTCCTATCCCATATTTTTCTACCACTCTCCCATTACACTTTCATACAATTTGATCTTTCCGTCATCTGTAAGCAATGTTAAATTTCTATTGCAGTAATAAATCCCTCAAACTATCTGTTCGCAGCAAGAAGAAAAATTTCCTGTGCATGATCTTTAAAGGGAAGGCGGGACTGTAACGCCTCTATAATAATGCAAGTATCAATCAAAACCCTCATATTTTTCTCAGCCTTTCTTCACGGGCTTCTTCTAATGTCATTTCATCAGGAATAATCCCAAACAAAGATTTTGCCACATCCACACGATCCTGGTATGGATTAGAAAGTTTCGCCACGATTTTTCCATTCCGTGTAATATAAATATCTTTTTTTTCTGCCATAAGAAGATACTTTCCCAAATTCATCTTTAATTCGGTTGCGGTAATAGACACAAAATTACCTCCAATTCTTTTTCCTATTATCATTATACACATATCGAACGATAACATCAACAAAACCGTACGATTTTTTACCATGCAAAAAACCTCTGTCCTTTCTTTCCAGACTATTCTCTTGCCGCTGTCATTTCCCTTCTGTTTCATTCTCTGTCTCCCCATAAGTCACTTGATGCACCGTCCAGCAAAACTTTAGGTCGGTCCACTCATGCATGGCTTCTTTCTCCTTAGTACATGTCTTTGCATAAGGCGGCAAAAGGATGTACGTCAGGACTGCCATCGCTGTCAGCACTGCTATGGTTGCCAGTTCAACCACACGTTTTGTCGAAGTTTTGAACATCATGGGAGTTTTCATCCTCTTTCTAATTTGGAAGTGAGCTTTCTGCCACCTCCGTTAATGATGCAAAGGCAGTCACCTCAGATAAGATTAAACAATCATAATTATTTTGATTTTCTCAAATATCTATAATCTTATACAATAATTATGATTTTGAATATTTATTATTAAGAGAAAAAGCAGATATTTCTAAGCGTCTATGGGCCGTCACTTTTAACAATTATCCATACATACACATTTTTGGGTTCATGCTTCACGGAAATCGGTACCTTTCCAACGCCTGGAATCATCATTCCCACGCATTTCCTGATACCACAATTTCTTCGCGTTTTGCATATTTTCATCTAAACAAGATATAATATAAAGCCATTCTGCCTCTGTTAAATCAATCGAATCATTTTTCTTATCCTCTGCTTGCTCCATTAAAACCGGCATTAAACCATTTTTCAATTTCTTTATAGGAGCATAACAATTCATAATATCGATATGATATGGATATTGCTTTGCTGGCGTACAGGTAATCACAATGGAATAACATGCATTCTTTATTCCAGACGGATTCATTTTCTTCTGATGCTTAATTGGTGTCTGGTAAATGATATACGTATTTAAAGTCTTGGATGATTCACATAATTCATTCTCTTCCATCATAGTCCTTGGTTTCATATCTTCCAGGATTCCCAATTCGTATGAATTTATGGCATCTTCAATGGCATCCATTTGAAGCTGATTTGCCGGGTAAACGGATAGTTTCCGTTTCAGAAATCCCATCTGCCGTTTCAAGTCATTTACTGCTTTATCTGGATCATCTGCAGTGAGCAAAATATCCCCTGGTGTTTTTCCTGCAAAATTTCCTGCTTTTAAAAATGTAAATGCCAATGGAATGTTAGCTGGCTTTCTATCCCGTTCTTCCTTTCCCACTTGAATTTCCATATTCTTCTGACAATTAAAAATTTCTGTTTCTGCACATTGGGTTTTCATTTTTATAAGCGGTATATCCCGTAAAGGTAAATTTGCAACTACAGAACTTTTTTCATCAAACTGAAACAATGTAATCAGATAAATTGACTGCGGGGCAAAAACATTAAGATATGGGTCCCCCTCTTTTTCTGTCATTTTCTGCAGACAATCCTTAAATGAAATTCTTTGCCCTGACCGGGAAATGTCTACTACTTGTCCAGCATAATCTTTATTACGCTTTATTTCTTCCATATTTCATTGTCCTCCTGTCTAGTACAGCTTTGATTCATCTTGATGTAAATCGCGCTTGCTATTCGTATCTGCTGTGTGGCTGCAAAATCAAAGCATAGTGGCTACGATGATTTTTGCAGGTAAGTAGATGGCACAAACAGCGAGTGGGATTTACTCAAAAATTAATGCAATGAAGTACTGACTTGCTTTTCATATCTGCACTGTGCCTGATCTGCTAATCTCAATGCAAGGGGCGATTTGCTTTGTACAGGTTTATTGGCTGATATTTTATGATATTCTATCTGATTTCGAAATTTTCCCATATAGCAGCTCCGCGACATAACACCAAGAAGGCTGACATGGCGGGGAGTTCCTAAAGCTTCGTATTCTTTTCTTCCATTATAGTTTATGGCCTCAATTTTCCATGAAAACCTGCTAACAAAAGTCAAGACTTTTTAGCAGGTTTTTAAATAAATTTTTGGTATGAATTTTTCCCACGACAATTAGACCGGTGGAAAATCCGGTCTGCCTTATCCTCTGTTTTAGTTCTTTTTACTTCTGGTAT
>QXWR01000054.1 GCA_009911065.1 Clostridiaceae bacterium
AGTGCAGTCAGCTCACAGTACTGTCGGTTTTTATAAGAAATATGCTCTCCTGTGTCATCGCAAATTTCACAAATTCGCTCCCCAGTCAGCCCAGCCCCTGCCTGGATGGGAATCTCCCAGGAATACCTGGATAAATCTTCCTTTAACCTTCGGTCCACATGGCAGCATACCCGGTAAACATGAACCACCTTTCCCGGCTTAGAAAAAGGTTCCCTCTGCATCTCACCCTCTTTTTCCCATGCAGATTCCACCCTTTTCCCCAATTCCTCTTCCAGGGTCAAATAAGGCTTTCCCTCCTTCTTCCGCCATTCCCGGTAAAGATTCCCCCGAATGAGACTCCAAAGATCCCCTTCATAGGTAAGAGAAATCAATCGGTTATAACCGTGGTCGTGAAGGCTTTTCTCCATGGAAGCCAGGTTCTTATCCACAGCTGCAATAACCACCAATACATCTTTTTCAAGCTTCCCTTCCGCCTCCTGAAAATCAAGAACAGGAACCCCTGCCACCAAATCCGGATTTCCCCTTTTATCGGATACTAGACAACATTTAAGGTTCAGATCGTACGGCGGTTCCATGAGACAGCTGACTACTCCCAAAGCCATGATTCCCGCTCCAAACACAACGATCTGTCTGGCCTGTTTTAACTCATGTACCAGATCTTTTGCATAATACATCCCGGCCTCCCATTTCCCTGTCACAGGGTCTTTGGCAAATTTTCAAATATATGTTCTTTTTGCATAAAAACTTTTATGGCAGTAAAAATCTTTCTCTGTGTTCGTAATAGTATTGCTCCATTTCTTTATTTTGCCTGCCGTAAGCTAAATGGCCTACCACTGCATTCTCTGCAATAATCATCGCTCGTCCCTGCATCATGCAAAACTGACACAAGCTTTCTTCGTCTGCTCCCATATTCCGATATTCCAGCACAGGAAATGTCTCCATTTTTATCCAATTATCTCTGTGAAATAAGATAAATCCAATGCTGTATCGAATCGGACAAACGGAATATTGAAAATCTTTTTTCTGGAGAAATTCCTCCATCCAATCCAGACTTTCCATCTTGGGATTGTCTTTTCCCCACATAAAACAGGCAGCTTTTGGGTCTTTCCAAATGCTTCTGTGATGGTAAAAACAATCCGAATACTTTAATTCTCCAAACTGTTTTTCCCACAAATCCACACAGTCAAAAGTTTCTAACAAACGCACATAGCCATATCCGTTCACTGGAATCAATGGCGACACAAATCCTACAGAGTGTCTCTCCTTCTTCTCCACTTCTTCATAAGTAAATTTCAAGGTTTCAAACACCTTTTTTGTAACAAAAATGTCCTCATCCATTTTGTAAATGTACTTTGCTTTTGGATGAAGCCAAATAGCCAGATTAATCGCCAGAGAAACATTATTTCGTTCGGTGCTTAAATAAGACCACTGATTTTTTTTGCACAAATCTCTTAGATGATCCTTTATCATTCCGCTGGTGACAATGCACACATCCATGGTTTTAGGCGCAAAGGAATAGAGCCTTTCAAATACACTTTCCCACACAAACTCTTTATATCCTGCCAAGACAATCAGTAAATCCTCTTTTTCTCTGCTTCGATCCTCCAGCTGATAATCCACATAAATCCCTGTAGAAAGGTTTCCCAAAGTCACCAGAGTCTCCAGGTGAAGAAAATCTTTTCCCGGACGAAATCCCATTTGCGTCAGTTCTTCATAAATTTCTTTATAATAAATGCTGGCAACCACAATAAAACCGTGAGAACATTGTTTTTTTGCCTCTTCCATAGAATAGACTTTGCGGCCCTGAAACGTCTCTTTTTGTTTTTCTGTTTCAATAAATCCTTTTAAGTCAGGCAAATATTTGCGGATTTCAACTTCTTTATAATAGTAGGACCCTCCTGTGCCCCAAATGTAAGTGTCCCTTCCACAAAGGCGTTCATAAAGAGGATAATCAAAAAAAAGCTCTTTCCCAAGAACATAATATTCCTTTCCATATCCCATAGATTTCAGGCTGGCAATGGCCTCGTCTGGCACTTCCGAACAAATTATCACCACCAAATCCTTCCGGATTTCTGTTTCCAGTTTCTTAGAAGAAAAAATCTGGTTTCTGGATACGTTAATTTGATTTTTCTCTTCCAGAGAATCCTCCACATAATACAATAACCGGGGAAACGAATATAAGTTTTCCAAATCCCTCTGGAAGATTCCCACGCCCCACAAGACAATTCTTTTATCTCGGATTTGTTCATATAATTGGTTCATATCCGCTCCTTTATCTGACATGGTTAATCCCGTCTTCTCTATTTTAATGGAAGAATCTCCCCTTCCGGCAGCAGGTTTGTCCCGCGAAATCTCATAATCTGAGGGCAGAGCCAGATCTGACGCTCCGAAATTCCAAGCCCTATCAGCTGCGCCCGAATCTCATAAAAATAAGTCTGATTGGCAATTAAAATCACGGTCTTATCATCCACCGAAAGCTCTTTTGGCGGAACTACCTGGATTCCCATATACTCCTGATTCCATTTGGTTTTATCGTTGTCACTTAAACAGACGATTTCGTTTTGGTTCAGCCTTAGCAAAAGGCTTATGATTCCAGAACCATTGTCTCCACAGCCAAAGACAATCACTTTTTTATGCATCATCACTTTACGGATTCCGTCTCTTAAAACAGACTCTTTTTCCCTATCTAAGATGCGATATTCCCGGTCAAACACTTCCAACCCCGCCTCCAGCCACACAATCTTGGGAAAAATTTGGGACATTTCATGGTTTTCCCAAAACAGGGAATCCCTTTGTTTCTCTTTCAGTAAAAAGTTCCGGTAACGGTCCACTGCATGACGGATTTTTGCCGGACAATCTTTTAATTCAGGAACTCTTTCGTAAGCAGAAAGGAAACGTTCCCAGGCCCTTTTGTAATTTACATTCCAAAAGGATTCTTTGAAATCTGGCTTCTTCTCAATGATTTTTGATATGTATTCCACCTCATCCATTTCATAACAAATGGTATTTGGCTGATGGGAAGAAGAACCTTCATGGTCTCTGCGGTAACAGTACAAACAATCCTCTATATAAAGACCTTTTTTTCCACACATAAATGCCTGTAGAACAAAACCTGTATCCTGAAATGATGCCCCTGGCGTTTCATTTAATAAAATACGGTTTTCTTTGATCCATTGGGTCCGGTAAATTCCCCGCCACATAAATATTTCCTGTACATATTGTTTCGGATACTGATGGGGATCAAAAACCACTCCAGTTGGACAGAATTTTCGGTCGTGTACCGGAATTTTCTGCCTGCCTCCTTTGAAACAATCCATAAAGCAGAAATAATCTGCCTTCACCCAGTCTGCTTTTGTTTTTTCGGCATAGTTCCAAAGTACTTCATACATTTCCGGCACAATAAAGTCATCCGATTCTACAAATCCAATGTAATCCCCCAGGGCAGCTGCTATTCCCAGGTTATACTGGTATCCTGCACTTTTTCTGTCCGAATGCAAAATTCGGATTCGATCATCCTTTCTGGCGTATTCTTCAAGAAGTTCCCTTGTTCCATCGGTAGAACCTGCATCTACAGGAAGGATTTCCATATCCTTTATGGTCTGTCCGATCACACTGTCCATACATTCCCTAAGGTACTTGATTGAGTTTAACATTGGCATAATAATCGATATTTTTGGCATACAAATCCCTCTATCTTTTTTAATCCATTCTTTTTTGATTTTTAAGGCTCTTCCGATTTTTATCCATCTTTTCACATGAATAAGGTTCTTTTAATTGCTTTTTCATAAACTTTTATCACTTGCTCAATCCCTTTTTCGCTTGTATAGTTTTCCTTTGCATACTCCTGTCCCCATGCTGCAATCCTCTCCGATTTTTCTGGTTCTGATACTGCCTTTGTGATTTTTTCAGCAAGGTCTTCTCCACTTCCTGCCTGATAGAGGTATCCGGTTTTGCCATCCTGAATAAGTTCACAAGTTCCCCCAGAATTTACGCCAATCACAAGGCATCCTGACAACTGGGATTCTATCGTCACTCTTCCATAAGCCTCTTTCCCACCGCATACAAGGGAAATATCCGACTGATTGTAAAGGTCAAAAACATCATCCCTTGTCCCATACAATAAAACCTGATTTTCCAAACCTAATTGATGAATCATTTCCGTAATCTCACGAATATAGGCTTCTTCTCCCCTTCCCACCAAAATCAGTTGGAAATCCAAACAATTTTTATTTTTTAAAATGCCACAGGCGACAATGGCTTCTTTCTGCCCTTTGTGCGGTTCCAAAGTTCCAACCAGAATCATGTTCACCATCTTCTGGTGAAACCGTTTTCTCTGAAAACCAGCTTTTTCCTCCCATTTCACCCCATCGTATATGGTACATACTTGTTCTTCTTGAAACGGCATCAGCCCTTTGATGTAATCAGACACAGCAATCACTTGACTGGATTTCTGCATCAGACCAAAAGCTTTGGGGAAACAAAAAATACGGTATCCCAGGTTTTCCATATTTTCACGAAGATGCCAAACAAAAGGAATCTGACATTTCTTTGCCGCTGCTGCACCTATATAAGTAAATGTAGTATTGCAATGAACCAGATCCACTTTGTTTTCCCGAAAAAGATGGATTAGTTTTTTCTTGGCTTTATAATTCGACAGCAGATAGATTCCAAACCTGATTTTGCTCCATAAATTGTGATCTTCTGCAATGGGATATCCCCAATCTTTCGATAAAATATAGGTGTGGGGAATCCCTTTTTCAATCAACAGAGAAGCTCCGGAGCCATGATGAGGAAGGACTGCTAAAACTCCAATGCCCCGTTTTTGCAGTTGACTGCACAGTTCTGCCAGACAAAGAAACGCTCCGGAAACTTTGTTATTGTCTGACGCCATAATTACGATTTTAGCTTTGGAAGATTTGGGAAAATTTATGGGATGATGTTGATTAAAATCCGCCATATAAAATCTTCCCAATTCCATATATAATTTTATGGTCATAAAAATCTGGTTTTCAAATCCCAGCTGATCCAAAACACTTTTGATTTCTTTTTGTATGTTAGGCAAAGTGGCAACCATAACCAGAGAATTTTTGCGATACTCCTTTAATTCCGAAATTTCAAAAATAGGAACGCCGCACAATCTATCTTTTTCTTGTGTTGATTTTCCTTTTTTCGTAACGCCAATTCCCACCACCTGGTTTTTCAGTTCATGGGCATTCAGCCGTGAAAGAACCAGCTCCCCCACCATGCCAGCGCCATAGAGAATCAGCGTGGGGTACGATTTTATTTGGCGTATCATCTGTCGTTCCGAGAAAATCTGTTCTGTCATACGACCTGCCCCTTGTTTTTTAAAGAATGAAGCAAAATATGTTTAAAGAAGAATCCATAGTCATTACAGATAATGATTTGTTCTTCACTTACAGAAAGACTCTTTAGCTGTTCCTTCATTTCCTGAAAATATGTTAAGTTTGCTACAATATATACCGCATTTGGATATTGACAAACTGCCGATTGGGGAGACATTACAGGTACATCTCTGATTTTTGTTCCCCACAACTTGGTGTTGTTATCCATATATGCCATGATCCTTTTGCTTTTATGCTGCAAAAATGAATCAACCAGTCTTCCCATCTCCCCACAGCCAAACAAAATCACAAATTCCTGCTCTCCAATCCTTTCCAATGCTTCTTTTGTATGATAAAATCCTTCATACATTCCATATAAATATCTGCGCAAATCAGAAATGGATCGTCTTATCATGCTGGCAGTTTCTTTCCCTTTTCCGGAAAGTTCTTTTTCCTCAAATTCTCCAGAATCCAATTCCTCTCTTAGATCCTGATACATCAGTTCCACATAGGAATCTCTTAATTCCTGTGAAAGGCTGTCAAAAAATCCCAGACATCCGTTGATTTTCCAGGACAAATAGATCTCTTTATAGGTTTCAAACAAGCCTTCTTCTTTCAATCGTTGTTTCAGTAAACGGTATTCCTCCATCAGCATTGTGATTTTCTGAGGACGATTTACAGAAGAATTTGGGTTGTCCAACCGATAGCAATAAAAGGCTTCCCGCGACAACATAACACGTTTTGCTTTGACGGAGGATAAAAATGAAAAAGTCGTGTCCTGATATGCTGCCCCTCTTGTCTCATTCATAAACAATTTTTGTTCCAGCAAAAATTGTCTGCGATACAATCCGCTCCAAAAGCTGTTGACCCCTAATTGTAAAATACGATTGTCTTTTGTCAGGTCAAGAATGCAATCATATAACTCCTGTTTTTTGGACAAAGCAACAAAAAAAGCAACCTCTCCCTCTTTGGTTTCAATAAAATGTTTGGAATCAGCTCTCAACATATCTAACTGATATTTTTTAGCTGTTTTGTATTGCTTTTCATACATATCCGGCAGCAAATAATCATCCGATTCACAGATTCCAATATATTCTCCTCGCGCTGCCTGCAATCCAGTATTAAATTGAAATCCAACACCTGGACTGGAAGGAAGGATTCGAATTTTTGAATTATTTTCTGATATTGTTTTTACAGCCTCCAAAGTGCCATCTACACTTCCTCCATCAATCACCAATATCTCAATTTCCTGCAATGTTTGGTTTATAACACTGTTTACACACCTTTGAATATGCTCCCTATCATTCAGCACATAAACCAATACCGATACTTTAATATTTTCCATTTCAGACCTCTGCTTGCTGCGGCATTCTTCTCATCTTTCCGTTTTACATCAATAACATCTGCTTTTCTATCTATAAAAAACAAATGAAATTTATATCATACATTCCTCTATGGACAACGGAAAGGATAAATAAGGTTCCTGGTATGCTTCTAAATTAAACAATTTTATTTCTGGTGCAATGCTTTTTGCTGTATTTCCGATTTCCTGAAAATACAGTGTATTAGTGACAATAATGAAATCAATGTCTTTACATGTCTCTTTGTTAAATAAATCAATCACATGATTTTTTCCAATTTTACAGCCTTCTATTTTATCATTCTGATCAAAAACCTTTTTCACTTCTTCTCGGTGTCCATACCGGGATAAAAATGCCTTTCCTCTCTCACCTGCACCCCAAATCCCGATACCATACTGGTGTTCTTTTATGTAGTCAAATAAATGAGCCAACTTTTTGTCATTTTGTTCCAGCATTTTCATCCATCGTCCGGTCAGATCGATGGGAATATTACAACAAAGATAATTTTCGCTTTCTGCTATCTCATGTATAAACCAGTAGTAAAAACCGTTATAAAAATAGTCCGACGGATACTGGAGAAGATCAAATTCTTCCAATAAAACTTGCTTTATTGCATCATACAAATGGTTCCGGTTTTGCTCCTTTAATGTCCAGTAATTCCAATATAAAAAATTGGGAACCCAATTGATAAAACTTTGTTTAAACGTATCAAATTGATTCTGTTCCACCAGATATTTCTTTAATGCCCGCAAATATAAATAACAACATTCCCAGGAATGATCACGGCTGTTTGAAAGACTGGAAAAAAGGTTCATCCTGTGATGAACAAAGGATTGATTCAAACAAGTCAACCGCTCGGCAACTGCCAAAGCGCCATGAACAAATAATCCGTCTTCTGACGAAGGAATTTCCTGAAAACGTATCCCCTTTTCCAATAAAAATTCTCTCCGAAACATTTTGTCCCAGGGCCATCCATTCCAGATATTAAAAAGTACATCCTTTATATCTTTTGGAGAAAACGCTCCTTTTTCCTCTAACTTTTTCCACCACATATAAGGATAGGGATATGGTTTACATTCATGGATGGATTCGGTAAACTCATCTTCACCAAAAGTACAAATGTCTGCTGAATCATGTTCCATCCGCTGAAAAACCTGATTCAGCATATCTTTTTCAAAAATATCATCCGCATCTAAAAAAATCACATACTTTCCTGTGGCTTTGTCCAGACCTTTATTGCGCGATACCCCAGGTCCGGAATTTATTGGGTTTGTGATTATTTTTATTCTGCTTTGCTGGCTTTTGTATTGTTGTAAAATGGAAGAGGTTTGGTCCGTGGAGGCATCATCAATACAAATGATTTCGATTTCTTCTAAAGTTTGATTTAAGATGCTGTCCAAACATTCCTGCAAATACTTTTCTCCATTGTAAACAGGTACAACTACAGATATTTTTATCATAACTCCTCTACTATAAAACAGCATATAATACAGTCTCATTCAAATCGGAAGTATAATGTCGGATGTAAAATTTATAATCTGGAACCAATTCCAAAATGTAATAAGGAAGCTCCACAATATCTTCCGGTTTATGATAAAGACTGACAGCCAGACGGGGACGGTCTCTTTGAATCGTTGATTTAGCTCCCTTCAATGCCTTCCATTCACTCCCTTCTACATCCATTTTAAGGAATGTTACCTTATCATTTATTTTCAGGGAATCTATGGACTTTCCACATATACGGATCATTCCATCGGTTTCCACTCTGGAACCTGCCCGATCTTCTGTAAAAAACAGTTCTTCTTCCTGGTCCCATGCTGCCGCCTCTTCTACAAAAACACGTTTCAAATGCTTCTCACTGCATAACCTATCAATCTTTTCTTTCATTTCCTTAAAAGGTTCCATAGCAACAATTTTATTATAATTTCCCCCTGACCAATCAATAAAATCCAGTATAGTTTCTCCATCAAAAGATCCAGCATCAATGAACAGTTCATTTGGTTCTGGTTTGAAAACATCAAAATATTGTTTCTTATCTGACCACGCCTGTAAATGAGAATAATTTGGATACAAAATATTATTTTCAGGAAAATTATGGAATAGCAGTGCTTGTCTCATCTCATCTTTATAAATTCCAGACCCAAGAATCACGGAATAATCCGAATATTGATCAAAGACTTCTTCTGGCGAAATCACTGGAATCCCATGAATTTTTGTACCAATTTTCCGATGATCTCGATCACAAAAATAGTCTATATTACAATGAAATAAATCAAGAACCCGTTTTGTTTCCATTCCATGGTATCCGCATCCCCATAGAATGATCCCTTTGCCATTTGTTTGCGACAGAAATTGTTCTAATCCAGAACAATGCCATTGATTTTCACATAAATCTACCGCATCATAAAATGTCTTATTATTTCTGGTAATGCTGTAATGTAATCTTGCATCAAATAAATTTCTGGATTGTTCATCTTGCAATGCTGCCTGAATCCGGTTGATTTTATCGTATATTTTTTCCTTTTTCACAGACCATTTTCCTCCCATAAAACTTATAGACTTTGCTGTTTTAAAACTTTTATTCAACCACATCAATGGAAATAATCTTTGATTTTGGTATCCCCCAGGACAAAAGATTTTCTCTGATCTCCTCCTGTATTAATTTCTCTCTTATGGTTATTAAAACAAAATCAAATTTTGTTCTTAACAATGTATCTACAGGCATAATTGGATATTCCATTTCACTTAAATTTGCCCAGGCATTATCTACCCATCCTACAATTTTTCCCTGCTGATTTTCACAAATCTTATTATAAATAATTCGCCCCCAATGCCCTGCTCCATATAATACAATCTGAGATTTTGGAGGGAAATTACAGTTTTTAATCATCTGATTTTCCAGCAGTTCAGACTTTTTGAGAATCTTCCCAATCCTTTCTCTTTCTTTCATCCAAAATTGTATTTTCTCACAATCTGAAACATGTTCTCTCAACAATGTGCAGTCTGTCTGTATGCGGTGATATAAAATTTGCAAAATACTCCAATATTCTGGTTCCAGTTTTTTATCCTTTAAAAAGGCCAGCCGCTCTTTATATGCCTCCAAAACATCCAGCCGTTTAACGGAAAATGGATTTCCCATAATACTGGTTGGCCGTTGTAAGTAATAATATAAATATTGATTTGTAACAATGATTTTATTAGCCGCCCACAAAAGTTTATAGGTGGTAAATTCATCTTCATGAATTTTACCAACTGGATAGGAAATCCCATGAAACAACTCTCTTCTGTATAACTTATTACATGCAATTACATATCTTACGGCATTTCTGGTACAACATAACTGGTAGATTGCCTGTCTGCTGTTATAAATCAAAAGAGATTGTTGTGGATTTAATGGCAGCTTTACCGAATAATCTGCAACGGTTAAATAATCACATTGGGAAATATCACAATCGTATTGCCTACATAAATGAAGCAATATTTCAATAAATTGTGGATGGATTGTGTCATCGGAATCAATAAAGGAAATATACGCACCTTTAGCAACATTCAATCCGGCATTACGGGCGCTGGATAAACCGCCATTTTCTTTATGAATAACTATAATCCTGGAATCTTCCTGTGCATTTTTATCAGCAATTTTCCCGCAATTATCTGGCGAACCATCGTCTACTAAAATAATCTCCAAATGTGAATAAGACTGTGTACGAATGCTGTCAATACATTGTTGTAAATAAGATTCTACCTTATAAATTGGTACGATGACGGAAACGGTTAGGGGTGTTTGATTCATTTTTTGCTCCACATAATAATTATTACTTTGTATATTTCAAACGGTTATACCAAATCTGTTTTTGATAAGTAACGCAATTCTTAATTCCGTAACAATACAGAAAATGTAATATGTCATATACTTTTTCGTAACTTACTGCAATTAGAAGATTATAATTCTTATGCAAATCTAAGAAACGCTCTTTTGATATTATTTTCAGCCCGCATTTATATTTTCCTATTTTGCTTTTGTCAATGTCCGTAAAATATGCTGCCTTTCCTTGTAAATATTCAAATGCTTTTTCCCCATAATTTCCTGCTCCCCAAATAATAAACTCTCTTTCGTTAGCTTCCGTGATTCGATCAATTGCAAGCTCTGGAACTCTATTGAATATCTTCTCCTCGATAGAACTCATTTCTTCATTCATTTCTAAAAATTCATAATATATATAAGAAATTATTTTTTTATGTTCCTTTAAGCGTTCTAAAATCAAATCTATATTCTTTTTCCGCAAACATAATAACTGGCTTTTTATTTGCATTTGTCTTTGCGTTGTAAGACTATTTTCATGTAAACGATATACATACAAAATATTTTTGATATATCCTATCCTTTCATACCGTTTTAATATTTTCAGCCAATATGCATAATCTTCAACCAAAAACATATCTACGTCATAGCCACCTAATTCATCCAGTACTTTCCTTTTATACATGAAACAAGCACCTACACAATTATTATAAAAAACATCCAATTCATCAAACATTTTCAATTCATACAGTTTTTTTCCCACATCATCAATCACATCCATATCCGCACATACCATAGAAATTTTTTCATTTTCATGCAAATAATTGTACATTTCTTTTATTGCATCTTTTTTATAATAATTATCATCCGATGTCCAGGTAAGATATTCTCCTTCACAAATCCCAAAACCAATATTCAGGGATTGGGGTAGTTTCTGATTTTTTTTATTATGAATTACCTTTATTCTAAAATCTTCTGACGCATATTGATCTACAATCATTGCTGTATGATCTGTGGAACAATCATCAACAATAATCAATTCCCAATCCGTAAAACTCTGATTTATAATGCTCTCAACCGATTCTCGAATATATTTTTCACCGTTATATGTTGGAAGGACAATTGACACCTTCGGCATTTTCTACCTCCTTATCAAGCAAATACTGCAGTATTATCTCAGTTATGCGTTCAGATGCATGTCCATCCCCATATGGATTAACTGCGCTACTCATCCTTTCATACGCATTCTTGTCGATTAATAGTTTTCTTATTTGTTGATAAATATCTGTTTCACTTATTCCTGTTAATTTTGAAGTTCCTGCCGCTATCCCCTCCGGACGCTCCGTAGTATTCCGCAGTACTAAAACTGGTTTGCCTAATGAAGGCGCTTCTTCCTGCACTCCTCCGCTATCCGTTAAAATCAAATAGCTTTGTGACATAACGTTATGAAAAGCAACTACATCGAAAGGTTCTGTAATCTGAATCCTTTCCACATTTTGAAAAATCTCATTGGCTATTTTTCTAACTTTTGGATTTTTATGTATGGGATAAATCACCTTAACATCTGGAAAATCTTCTATAATATTCTTTACTGCATGGAATATATGCTCCATTGGTTCTCCAATATTTTCCCTGCGATGTGTTGTTAAAAGAATCATTCTGCTGCCTTCTGCCCATTTTAAAAGATCATTTTGATAATCTGATTTTATCGTAAAGGGAAAGACATCAATAACTGTATTTCCAGTAACGAAAATTTTTGATGCATCCTTCCCTTCTCTTAAAAGATTTTGTCGTGCTGATTCTGTTGGAGCAAAATATAATTCTGATATCAAATCGACTGCCTGACGATTAAACTCCTCCGGAAATGGAGACTTTAAATTATAAGTACGAAGTCCGGACTCTACATGACCTACTGGAACAGACTGATAAAATGCAGCTAAAGATGCAGCAAAAGATGTAGAAGTATCTCCATGTACTAAAACCAAATCCGGATTCTCAAATTCTATTATATTTTCGATTCTTTCAATAATAGAAATCGTAATCATTGAGAGCGTCTGATTCGTTTTCATAATGTCTAAATTGTATTGAGTTTGTAACCTAAAAATATCCATCACCTGTTGCAGCATTTCACGGTGCTGTCCTGTTAAGCATACGCAACACTCTATTTTTTGAGTCTTCTTCATTTGTATGATTAACGGACACATTTTTATAGCTTCCGGACGGGTTCCAAAAACCACTAATACTTTCATATTCTAACCTTTTCTATATTTATTTCTGCGCTGCAAATTCCATGCCCTGTTGTTTGTCGCGAGGTATTTGATTTTGAATCGCTTTAAAATTCAAAATCCTGATACGGTTTCACATTATTTTCCCGATAGGTTTGATTTCGTTTGATATATTCCAAAAGACTGTTAATGGTTGGATACTCATTATCATATCGGAACGGATAAGAAACAATTGACGGACAATTTTTCTCACACATTCCAGGTTCCTTGTCTGGCTCTAATTTCCCCTGAAAGAAGTTTCCATAAATACGTTCAGAAATACAGCTTGTAAAATCTCCATTATATTGTATGGTAAACATTTTTTGTCCTGCTGTACATCTTCTTGCTTCCTCTACACCTCGCAGCCATTTCCATTCTTCTGGAGTAATAAATTGTAAGATAAATTCCCGATATTCTTCATATCTTTCATAAGATTTATCGTTTGTATATGCAAAATCCCCTGCAATATTGACAAACACATCAATCTCTGCAAATTTTTCAATTAAATCTTTCACAGTCATACCATATTCGCTTTTTAGATGCATCAAATTATACTTACTGGCCACAAAATTAACCATTGCAACCATATCCAAATCTTTTAAGAGTTTTACCTTTCTAAATTCTTCCTCTAAAGTATGATATTGCATATGGTAAGAACAATTTAGTTTTATTTTATTACTTGGACATTGAGTTGCGATCTTTTCAGCAAAAAAAACATTTGTATCAATTCGGATTCCAGGAATAATATGATCCATTTTTGTCCATTCATTTAACAATTTGTAGGTATCCGGAATACAAAATGGCTCACCTCCCCAAAAATATAATTCAATGTTATATTGGCTATAATTCCTCATTGCTTCTATCCATTGATCTACGGAATAAACATCAAACATTGTATTTCCATTTTGTTTAACAGGATTCTCTATAAAGCAATACTCACATCTGAAATTACATCTCATAGTTGGAACAAATCTAAACAACATTGTTTCTTTTTTCATGTCTATATTCTCCTTTTGATCAATCCATTTGACTATTTTTGAATTGTTAAATTTGATATTACAACAATTTGTGATATAAATTATCTTTTTTTATTAATAGCGTAAATTCATATAAATCATAATCATGCAACAAAGCAACATTACGTGAAAAGTGCCTCTTCGAATAATCAAAATAAAAGAGAGGATCTCCATAATATAAATAATCCTTCATATATTCTAAATCCGAATACTTTGTAAGACAATTAAACGCAAATCCTTTTCTGCTACATCTATGGAACTGCTCTAATATACGAATCATATATTCTTTCCATTTTTCGTTATCTACTTCTAGCCGTATATTAAAAACTCCACTTGCAATAATATAATCATATATACCTTCTATTTCTGCTCCACAATAAAACTCCACATTTTCCTGAAGTCCATATTCTTTAACAGCGCAATGAATCATATCTTTAGATAGATCAATTCCTGTATAATCGTACAAATATCCCTTTTCTTTCAAATATTCCGAAAAATATCCATAGCCGCAGCCATAATCACAAATAGAAAATCTATTTCTTTTCTCATCACATAGTATTTTTTCCAGTTGCTTAAATCGGATTCTTTGGGATTCCTTTGAATTCCAATCTACTCCTTTACTGGTTGCTCCAAACTCCCGAACTTTACGGCCATAATATTCCTCTGTTTGTTCTAATATTTTTTCATCCATTTTAACAAAATATGAATTATATTCCTTCCTATATATTTTAAATATTAATCTTTTTTACTTACTTTCCAAGCTTATTTCCTATTCTAAAAAAATTATCATCAATCTTTTTTCCATCCTCAGTCTGAATATCTGATAAAATCACAAGATTATCCTTTGTTTTTACCCATATTGTTTTTTCTTCACGATTTACTAATTTTCCCGGTATTCCTATATAGTCTTCTATCCCTATATCTGACCCAGTTATCACATTACCTGGATAATATTTTGTTCCCTTAAACCAAAAATAAATCCCTGTTCCCAGTGGCCGTGCCATACTTCTGTGTAAATTTCGGATGTATTCGGAATTTTCACTAAAATCCTTTAAATCACCCATTTCTTTATAAAAACGGGTAAAATATAACCCTTTACCAGTTTGTTTAACGGGTTGTAATTCGTTCTTGTATACTTGTATCAAAATATCACAAATATTATTTGTTATATCTTTTAAAATAATATCATATAAATCAGCATATATTTGCTCTTTAGAAATAACAAACTTTTTTGAATAATAAATATCTCCATTATCAAATTTCTCATCCATTTGATGTATTGTATATCCTATTTCCGATTCTCCGTTTATAATTGCCCATGCATTTGCAGAAAATCCTCGATATTTTGGCAAAAGTCCCACATGACAATTTAAAAATCTATATTTTTCAACACACCATTTGGGAATTGCTCTCCTGTATTCACAAGCCAAAATAATATCACTCTGTTCTAAATATTCTTCTTCAAGAAAAATTTCTTTTAATCCTAAATTTTTTATATTATTTAAAAATATTGTATTTCCTTCAATTCCAGCAGCCTGATCACAAATCACTCCTATGAAATCAATACGCTCATCCTTCTGAATTTTTTCAACTATTTGTAATGCAAACTTTCCAGAACCTGCCAATATAAGTTTTAACTTTTTCTTTTGATTCTCCATTTTACTTCTTTCCCTATTCTTCAAACATTCATGAAGCTTTTCATAAAATTCTTAGATTCTATCCCTTCATTAAATATCAAATCAAGAACCGAAACATGATGTTCAAATTCATCGGATTGTTGAGTATACTCAGGATAACCGGTATAATCCATCCATTCCAATCCTATACCTGCCTCGCAAAACAACTCTGGTTCAATATAATTTTTTGCTGATGGGCCTGACAAATAAATATTTCCCCCAGCCTCTTTTACAAGTCCAACCAATCGTTCTGTTTTTCCATCTACCAAATGATAATCAGAACTCCATGTTATCTTTGTTTGAATACCCAAAATATCACAGATTTCTTTCATAAAAATATAATTTATTTCACTAAGAAAATCGATATTTTTACAAAGATCGTAAATTTTCTTGATACGATCTGCATATAGATCAAAATATGTTGTTTTCGAATAATTACATTGTATAGCTTTCCAATGATTATCCGCCCAGTTGTTATCTGAAACTTTTGTCTCTTTTATTTTTTGATAAAATTTTCCTTTACTAATAACTGGTATACTCAACCATAACAGCCCATCTTTTGTTACAATTTTATTTCTATTTCTCCAATCCCGTCTGGTATATTGCATATCATCATATAGAATAAATTCATCTACCATATTGATCATATCAAAGTACCCTTTCCAAGGGATATAATTGGATTGTAATATTGCAATCTTTTTCATTTTAAATTCACTTTCTTTATAAAATCATGAATCAATTGAATTACTTTTTCTTTTTCTTTTCCCATACCGTACCATAAAGGAAGCCGAACTAAACGTTCACTTTCTTTTGTAGTATAAGTATCTTTAAGATGAAACTTTCCATATTTGCGGCCTGCATTGGATGAATGTAAAGGAACATAATGATATACCACATTTACGCCATAATCTTTTGCATATTGTATAAATTTTGTACGCTCCTCTAAATCACGTAATTTTATCCAAAAAATGTGAGCATTATGTTCACATTCTTTTGGAATAACAGGAATTTCAATCTGACCTTTGTTCGCCATTTCTTTTAACTCTGAATAATAATAATTCCATGTTTCCATACGATTTTCAAAAATATGGTCAGCAACATTTAGTTGTGCATATAAATAGGCAGCATTCATATCACTCGGAAGATAGGAGGAACCAGCAGCTATCCATGTATATTTATCTATTTCTCCTCTAAAAAATTTACTTCTGTTTGTTCCTTTTTCCCGAATTATTTCTGCCCTTTCTATGTATTTCTTATCCTGAAGCAAAATAGCTCCGCCTTCTCCCATGCTGTAATTTTTTGTTTCATGGAAACTGTAAGTTCCCATATCACCAATACTTCCTAACTGTTTTCCTTTATATTTACTCAACATTCCCTGGGCAGCATCTTCTATCACCATCAAATTATGTTCTTTGGCTATTTGCAAAATAGAATCCATTTCACATGATACTCCAGCATAATGAACCGGGATAATTGCCTTTGTATGTTCTGTAATTGCACTTTCCACTAAGGTCTCATCCATATTCATTGTATCTGGTCTAATATCAACAAATACGACTTTTCCTCCTCGTAATACAAATGCATCTGCTGTCGAACAAAATGTAAAAGAAGGCATGATTACTTCATCTCCTGGATTTATATCACAAAGCATTGCTGTCATTTCTAATGCATGAGTACAGGAAGTAGTAAGCAAGCATTTTTCTACATTCGCTCTTTTTTCTATCCATGAACTACATAATTTTGTATATTTGCCGTCTCCCGAAATATGTAACTGTTCTATGGCATCTTTTACATATTCCAGTTCGTTTCCAACAAAAGGTGGGTGATTAAATGCAATCATTTTGTTATCCTCATTTATTTCAAATTTTCTCTAGTTATTTTCTATTTTGTACAAAAAATCAAATATTTCTCTCCATTTTCCATATACGATCTGCATGTTTCCAAATTGTTCCATCGTAGTTCGGTTATGTTTTACTTGCTCCTCTGTTAATGGTTCAAAAAACACTTCTTCTTCCATATTTTGATTCCACTCATAAAATTCAAGATTTAACTCTTTCAAAACCCAATACAATTCACTATTTTTATTAACATATACTTTTTTTCCTGCATAGATTAAGAAAAATACAGTATTATTTCCTTCACTTGCATTTGTATTAAAAACAGCAATGTCAATGGTTTCTTCCAAATAATTATAATATTCTTTCTTATCCATCCATTTTCGAATGGATTTCCACTGTTCACCAAATAACTCTTGTCCTGACTTTTCTACTTCTTCTATATAATCAGGATTTCCATAAACCAAGGGACAAAGCACAATATCTATCTTTTTTTTCCATTTTTCCATTCTGTGTAGCACTTCTAAATGTCCACTTGTAATAGTACCTCTATGCCCTACTAATATACCTTTTTTAACCTCATTTTTCTTCATTTCTTTCGAATAATCATCAATTAAAAACCCATTTAAACAATTAAAATAAGAATGCTTACTTTTTGTTTTATAATGTTTTTCTATGTAAGAAAACATCCATTTTGAAACCACCATATAGCTGCATTTTTCTATAAAAAAAGATTTATATTTATCTATTTGATCAATAACTGTTTTTTCTCCAAATTTGTATAAATCGGATTCTTTAAATACTTCCCTTCCCCATGGAACTATAACAAATGGTTTTGGATTATTTATAAAACAATGATATAGGGATTCGTATAATTTAAGATTTTCTGGTATACACTGAATCACAAAAATATCACATGAATTATATACCAACTCAAGCTCTTCAAATTGGTCTTCTTTTTGAATAATATTACTTGTATTAGAAAAAGTGATTTTTCGTTCCTCTCTAGTCGCTTGTGAACCATATAGCCAAAAAATATGTTCTACATGATTGGGATATTCTTCAAATCCCTTTATATAGTTTATCGCAAACACAGTGAACGGAAAAATGTGTAAAACCTTCATCTTTACCTCCCTACATTTATAAACCTAAAACTTAACATATTTTCAAGTCAAAATAGATGAGTATAAAATCATATCTCCTTTGAATTAGCATACTTTTTTAACAAATTCCATGTGATTTCTGATACATACGCTTTTATTTCATCAAACTTATCCTCTTTAAAAAAATTACGTACCCGTGATGCGCTAATAATCGTATTATTTTGTAATTTCTTTCTTGGAATTTCAATCACTTCCACTCCATATGAAGGAAGAATTTTTTTCATTTCCATATTATATTGTTTCGTAATTGTATCTTCTGGTTCTTCTCCAACAAATCGAATGTTTATAGAAAGTTCTGGTGCAATTCGGCTTGCAAACAATTCCAAATCTCCTGCTGCTGTTGTTTGTTTTCCCTGTAAATCTTCCTTTTTAAAATAATCCGGGAATATTTGTTTGGAGATACAATATTTACCACTATGTACGACCAGAACTTTTTTGTTTTCTTTTAAATTTTCATATACCATCTCATATCTTTCTGTAAAACTAAAAAAAGACACATCCTCTGATACAACAAATACAATTAAAAAATCTACTTTCTTGATAGCTTCCTCTACAAGATACAAATGTCCATTTGTAAAAGGATTTGCATTCATCACAATGCTTCCTATTTTTCTATTTTCAAACTTTTTAGCATTTAGTTTCTTCTTTATTTCGTCTAAATATACTTGTAAATCCTTGCTCTCTATTTCCTTTTCTTTCAATTTTTCTTTCAGAGTTTCGTCTTTTATACTTCTTAATCTCTCAATATCTCTGCTTTTTGCAGTATTGATTTTTTCTAGCGTATCCAAAATCTCAAAAATTCCATCTCCAATCAATTTATTACCATTAGGTCCATAATGATGGAGATTAATAAAAACATGACCATATTTTTTTCTGTCTTTAAATTGCTCAGCAAAATCAAAAAATAATACTCCGTTTTTTTCACATATAATATGAATCATATTTTTACAATATTTCATTTGTTCCACATTATATTCTGTAAATTCAGTTGTATTAAAAAATGCTAACATCTCTTTTTCAAGCTCTGATTTAACATCCATTTCTAAAATTGTTGGAAGATTCAAATAGATAAACTCAGTATTTTTCTTCTTGCATTCTTCATTCATCAATTTAATATAATCACTCCATAAAAACACATTATCTAATACGTTTCCTTCATATTCATAAAAACCAGTTGCAAGAATAACAATATCTTTCGGACCCAAATTTTCTGTCTGAATCTGATATAGCATTCGTTCTATATCTCTTCCTGGTATACCGCAATTTATTACGTCATAATAAAATTTACCACATTCAGATATATTCTTTTGTAAGTAACTAGCAAAAGTTGTATCACTGGAATTTAACATTCCAGAAACTCTTGAATCACCAAACAACCATATACGATGACTATTTAAAATACCCTTAGAACCAGTAGTTTCTTTCCTGCCATTTTTATGAATAATCAAGCCATTATTATAATCTTTTAATCCAATTTTACCTCTTTCATATAAAATATAATCAATCGGCTCATCATATAATTTTTTCATATATTCGTAGCCATATCCAGAAATTCCAGTATATGCAAGTCTCACAAAAGGTCTTTTCCACCCTTCGTTGACAAGGAATATTAAATTGTTGATCAACAATTCCTTTCCATGCCAGAATAAAATTCCTTTTTCCTCTATTTCCTTATAATCCAAATAATATAAACTAATGTTTTTACCATATTGTTCTAAAAAATCAGCAACTTCATCTGTTCTTTGTAAATAATCTTGAAATGGATTAAGACAACTTAATATCGAAATATCTTTATGGCATTCTTTTGCAATCTCATCTGGTTTAACGATAGAAACACCAAATTTTATATCATTTATAGTATCTGCCCTAATATCCAGTACTTTATATACAAAATCGCCTACAATAGGAATTATTTTTTGATAAATAAGCCCCGCTCCGTAAATATAAAACTTCTGGTTTTTCGCAATAATTTCTTCTTCAAACTTTTTCCAGTCTTTTTTTATTACCATTTCAGATTATCTCCTAAATCAATTAATTACACTTGTATTTCATCTCTTCTTATCACAATCGTATCTATCCATCAACTTTATATTCTATCCAAATACTGAATAACTTCCTCAAACATAATTTGTGCTTTTTTCCTCATTCTCTCCATGTTTTTTTGAATTTTAATGACGTAATCTTCTCTTGCATTATTTAGGATATTAATTTTTTCAGAAATATTTCTATACTCATAGGTTTCCAGTGCTAAATCTATAATTCCCAGTTGCTCAGCCAAATACCTCACTTTTGGACAGTACATGATAGGAATTGAGGGTATCCCTAATAATGCAGCTACTAATATTACATGGAACCTCATAGCTACAATCCACTCACATTTACTAATTACATTTACTGTCATATATGCTTTTTCTATTGGTGAGTAAAATTGCGTTTGATCCATAAATAATGGTTTCTCATTAATACGTATTTGAGATATTTCTTTGCTTGAATCAGGTATAATCGTATTACATCCTATTTTCTGTAAAATAAAATTTACTTCATTCCAGTCAAAATCCCCTGTTAAATCTTTATAAGGAAGATCTCTAAAATTAGCCCCTTTATTTTTTATTAAAGCTTTATCTATATTTTCTGCATATTGTTCTATATTTGTGTTTCCAAATACACAGTCTGCACTGAAAATCACTTTAGAAGATTTGGAAATGTGATCTAACTGTTCTTTTGTTTTTTCATCCCTGACATAAAAAAATTCTGCCTGATTAACCCAAAAGCTTATAGCAGTATAAAAGTTACTATAATCAAAATTACCCATTCCAAATCCTATAATTCCATAAGGAACCTGAAGATAATTATAATTTTTATCAAACTTTCTTATAATTTCAGGAATGTATCTTTCAATAATTCCCCCTCCTGCAAACATTAAAAAATCGCATTGATTTGCATGTTCAATAATTTTTAAAGCACTATCTCCCACTTCATGACTTTCTATGATATATTCATTTTTTTGTAAATAACTACTCACCGTATCATAAATCAGAACATCTCCAAAATTATCATCTTCCATGTACCAAAGTAGCAATACTTTTTTGATATTTTTCATTAATTTCCTCTTAATAATCAAATTAATTCATGATATATCGTGCTTCCTGAAAAATTTTCATTTTCTTTTATTTCATTTTCTTTTATTTCCTGATAATGTATAATACGATTTAAAATAATATTTTCCACTTGATATTCGGTATTGCATATTGTGTCTACCACTCCAAAAGGATCAATCTTATATATCACACCATCTTTTGCGCATAGCACAGCTAAGGTTTTATCATCTAACATGAATAGTGATGTATAACTACCCCAAAATATTTTTAATTCTTTTTCTGGTATTTTATTTCCAATACAAACACTTACCACATCACCCGTATGAATATTAAGCATATATATTGTTTGTGACATCCCGCCTGTCAAAAAAATTGTATTTTCATATAGGAATGCATCAAAAAATGCCTGTCCTTTTGTATATTCTTTCTCAATAGAAATGGTATTAATTAATCCTTGTTCTTCATTCCATTGGCTTACTTTTCCATTATTTCCAATTAGCCAAAACACATGATCTACACAAACCATATGGGATATTCCACCAATATCAGCAGAAATATCATAATAAACTACCTGGCCGGATTCCAAATCAAATTTCTCGATAAAATTAGATATGTAACTTCCAAAATAAATAAAATTATTTCTTTTGTATGCTCCCTTTACAACAAAAGGAAATTCTCTGTTCCATTTATGATTTTTGTCATTTAGTATTACATCAATTAACTCTATTTCATTATTTTGGACATTAAATTTAATCATTTGTTCGCATCTACAAGGTATCATATAAATAATGTTTTTATCTTGGATCGCAGTATAAAACAAACTGTAATCGGTATAAGATAAATCATCAGGTATTTTAATAGAAACCATTTCTTCTGTTTTCAAATCAAAAATTGATATACTCTTTGCTTGAAATGGAACAAATATCAATTTATCTTTATAATGAAAAACCTTTGAATGAAGAAAAATCCCCTCAAAATTTGCATCAGGAAAAAAACAAACAAACTGTATTTTTTTAGTTATCTCATTCATTTTATACAGTCCATTTGTATTAATTGCAGAAAACCATATTTCATTTTTTACGTTTACTGCATCATGAAAAAACAAATGATTTCTTATACTGACATTCTGAAGAAATGTTATTTTTCCTGCTTTTTTATATAGAGATTCCAGTGAACTAGGGTCCCCATAATACCCATCACACAATGCCATTGCCCGGTCTACATCCGCTGTATCGTCATATATTCCCCATTCTGCATTCTTGTAATTCTTTACAATTATCTCATAGTCTTTCCAAAGCTCTGGTCTCATGCTCTCGATTGTTGCCTTTATCAGTGGATGTGGTCGCCACAGCAACGCCACTTTATCCTGGTTTTCTTCAAACACTTGGAATACTTCCTGCATTTTATCAAGCATTTTTTTCCCATGTTCTAACAATGCCGTAACACTGGTATTATAAAAGATAATTTTCTTCCAGCTTCCATCTTTCTTCTGAATTACTCGTATCCATTCTGTGGGAATCTCCAAATTTTCTTTCTTAGTACCAAGAAGTTTATCTACTTTTGGCGATCCAATACCCAAAATCTTTTTCTTCCAATATTCCTGATTTACCACTGCTTTTGCTCTTATTTTTGTATTATCTAGTCTTCCATCCTCTTTTAATCCATTTTCAGAAATTATATGATCTGTTGTAAAATCCATCATAACTTTTATGTAGATTTGGCGCATTTTTTCCGATTGCACTACCACTCGGTCAGCATATATCACACCTGGAAGCGTGCAGAAATGAGCTATATTTTTTACAGCTTCCTCATCTTCTGGTTCTGGCTCTTCCAATATGAAATAAGGTATATATACTAACTTTTCTGTGAACTGTTTTATATTTTTCGAATAAAAAAGCGGATGAACACTTGTCACATAATTACATTCATCATATGGATTATGAATAAATATTACATCTGGCTGATGTTCTCCAAAATCATAATCTTCATACCAAGTCACTGGCACATAATCTGGGTACTGTTCTCCTTCATAATGCATTTCACGAAAGCTTCCATCTGGATTTTTGTCATAATAAGGAATCGGTATCACATATACATCACAGTCTGGGTCCTCCTCTGCCGCTTTCCACACACTTTCCAGAGAATCCCACATACACGCTTTATATGGAAGGAATACCACTTCTTTTCGAATTTTTATGTCATTTTTTATACTGTTTGATACGCAAACCAGAGCTTTTCCTAGATTTTTCTGTACTTTTAAGGCATTTACTCCCTTCACCTGACTTATTTGGGTGTATGCCTGATATACGGCCTCACAATAATTTTCCAAAAGGCTTACCGTTACAAAGCCTTCCCCTTCTACCTCTTCTATGCTCTCTCCCAGTTCAATGGCGCTTTCCTGGCACTGGGACAACAGTTCCATGGCTGTCTCACTCTGGCCTCTCTCAACCGCTTTCTTGATTCCGCTATGAACTTGCTCAAGCAAACGAATTATCTTTTCCGCCTGTTCCTTCTGTGCCTTTTTCATCGCCTATCTGTCTCCCTGTTCCATCAATCAACATCTGCCTGCAAACCAATTGATCTGCCTGCCGTCTCCCTTGTTTCGAAAAATCCCTGTCTTTAATAAATTCTTGTAATTTCTGTATGCGTTTATATATAATAAGAAATATTGGTCCCCTATATTGTTTATAGGGAATGCAGGCATCCCTGCTTCGCTCCCTGGTACGTCACCTTTACTTTTTCCTTGTGTTCCCAGGGTCTTGGCATACCCAATGCGCGGAGCCTTTTTTCCGCCTTCTAATGCCGTAAATTGTTTTTTATATCAGGAACACATATCCTGGTCCTCTTCAAGGTCAAATGAAGGTAATTCCTTCCTTTATCCAGCTATCTGTTCTTATGATCTGTTCTTATTTCCCATCATCCGGAAATTTTCTAAGTCTCAAATTCTTGTAGTCCGGAAAAGTCTCAATATTTTCTCCCCGGTTTTTCGCATTTTGTGCTGCATTCTGTTTTACATCTGCCTCATAGCCACATTTGCTACACACAAACCGACTGTCTTTCTTCCTTCCCAAACTGCCGCAGCTGCTGCATTGATTGCTGATGTCTTTTCCAAATACTTCTCTCACTTCCACAGACTGTTCCCGGCATTTTATCATCAGACGTTCCCGTATATAGCCTCTTTGCCACATTGCTGCATAATGGTTGATTTTCTTTCCTTTTCCCGCTCCCATGGGCTTTGGCAATTTGGGGATAAAAACCTTTCCTGGTTTTTCTTCTCTCAAAAAACGATTCAGCTCCTGATTGATATAACTGTGAAGCTGTTCCTCTAACCGTTTCTTAGCTGCATCGTATTTCTTTCTTCCCGGATTGGCTTCCCGGTTCTGGCTGTATATTACACTCTGCTTACGAATCCAGTCAGAAAGCCGGGTTTGATATTCCCCAAACTCTTCTCCGTAACAATGTCCCTCATCCGTAACCACCATCGTAAGCATCCCAATGGATATTCCTACATGACGGTTATAATCTTCATGTTTTTTTACAGTCCGGTCCACAGGTATTTGCAGCTCCACGTTTCTCTCTTCTGGATACAAACGGACAAACAGCTGCCTTGTATAAGTGTTATGGTCTGTCAGAGGAATAAAGATTCTCTTTCGTTTTTCTTTTACCGAAATATAAATTCCTTCATCTCCATATCGGTAGGCTTTTGCGGTTATAGAAAAACCATCTGGCTTGCCCGCATGAGGCGGATGGTGGTAACGTCTTACCTGTCTGCGCAGATAATTTTCCATTTTGTGGACATCTACCTTTCCTGCCAGAAAGTCATACTGTCTTTGTACTTCTTTGGGAAGTTTCAGCAAAGAGCCGTTTAATGCTGCTTCAAAGGCATTGTTTACTTTCAACACATAGCGCAGAAAATGTTGTTCTTCCTCTGTAAATCCCTCATTTTGGCGGATTGCTTTTAAAATCTCCCCTTTTGTTTTGGTCCATCGGCTTTTAATCGCCCCGATTGCGTCAAACACCGCAAGATAAAAGTACACTGAGGGCATCTGAAGACCTTCCCTCATGCCGCATCGGGTCATCTCATTTTGGATGGTATAGCCTGGATAAAGTTTAGGAAGACTTTTCATTCCGCTGTAACGCTGGTATACATAGTTTTTTACCTTGCCGTAATCTTCCGCTATCTCCTTTAATTTCTCCATGTCTTCCTTAGAAATTGGGAATTTATTATATTGGCGGACGATCTTACATATGGTTTCTGGCGGCATAGCAGATTTCCTCTGTTCAACTTCCAACTTCGTTTCCCAAAACGTATACGTTTTGGGAAAAATTCCCATATGTTACTATTGCCCAATAATTCCCCGGAAAAGTTTTTGTATTTTCTTGATTTTTAGTGATATTTGTGCTAGAATCGAATTTGTTCATAGAAAAAAAGAAATTCCCAAAAAGTATACTTTTTGGGAATTTCTTACTTTATTAAGAAATCATCGAATATCCGGTTGTAAAAAAGAAGCTTTATCCAATCCTTACAGTTTTTCCTTCAAAAGCGAATCCATAGCTTCGTATCCGCTCCGAACAAATCCCTTTTGCCTCCAAAGCTTCCCCATACTTTTTCTCCTCAATCTGTTTTAACGCTGCTTTCACGGTATCTTCCAGTGTTTTTTCCTTCCTCGGATTATGCACCTTAAATTCCAGAATAATCGCCGGATCTTTCCTTTCCTGAGGCTCTAACATTACATCATACCGGCCAAAGCCGCTCTCTCGGTTGGAAGTGATTACATACCGACCTGCCAACTCTACCATCAATCCAAGTACAAATCCATGGTAGAATCGCTCTGGCTCTGCTTCCTCCAAAGCACCTTTTCCTGTGTCAAAGTAACTGAAAGTCTTCATTGCCACCTGATTCATATAGTGGTTCATAGCTTCCACATCATCTATAAGCAATGCCTTGATAAAATTGTTATAAACGAAAAAGCTTTTGGAAAACCAATTCCGTATCATTTTTCGGAAAATGATGTAAACCTCTTTATTTGTTAGTTCTAACCCATATTTTTCTATTCCATCCTCTTCTTCCCAAAAGTGATTTTTTACCTTTAAATATCCCCCAGCCAGCATGAAACTCCATATAGCATTTTCATCTTCGCCTAATTCATTAAAAACAATCTGTTCATCCAGCTCAACCAGAATAAAATTCCCCCTTAACAGACTTTCCATTGCGATTTTGATTTCCCCGTTCCCTTCCTGAACCAATTTCCCAATCAGACGGTTGCTGCTGGTATTCGCCCAGTAGGCAGATAATCGCCTCTCATCCAGATAATTAATAATCGACCAGGGATTATAAATATCCTTCTTTTTTCCAAAAGTAAATCCATCATACCAATCCTGTACGGACTGTCTCTGTTCTGACAAACCATATTCTTCCAAGGCTTCCCACACTTCCTCCTGGGTAAAGCCAAAACAGGTCGCATATTTTTCCGAAGTAGTAGTCACCACCTTTAAATTATTTAAGTCCGAAAAAATGGATTCCTTACTCACCCTGGTTATTCCAGTCATAATCGCCCGGTCAAGGTCCGGATTTGTCTTAAAAGCTGCATGGAACAATCCACGGATAAATCCTGTCAGTTCTTCCCAATATCCACCAATATAGGCTTCCTGCAGCGGCGTATCATACTCATCCAGCAGAATAATCACCTTTTTCCCATAATACCTGGCAAGATAATGAGATAATGCTTTTAAAGAATGAGCTGCCACGGTATCTGACATTTCT
>QXWR01000055.1 GCA_009911065.1 Clostridiaceae bacterium
TTATCAAAGGCATAATAGGGGCGCTTTTAGCGCCTCTATCGGAATAAATAAAACATCGGAATTAGCCGGGTAATACCGATATCGGTATTACCCGGCAATATACCCGAAAGAATATTCCGATGTGTCTATGCCGAAGTGCTGGCACACCGTATAGGCGATGCTCTCCGCTTCCACCTCTTTGGTGTTCCTGTCCTTTACCGGGGCAAGTATATCCCCTTTATTGACTTCCTTATTGTGCAGCATGGAATGTGCTGTTTCATGCACCATTGTCTTTAAGGTCTGGCTCTCGCTCATGCCCTCCTGCACCGCAATCCGGTTTTCCGTCGGGCTGAAATATCCCTTTGAATCGCCGGGAATGTCCTCAAAACCGATTGGGGCAGGCGCAACATAAGTGATTGCCTTGATAAAATCCTCATAGCCCTCCACCGTGGATAAAAGCTCCTTTGCTTCCAGTTCCGGGATTGGCTCCCCGTCCGTCTGCGATACGTCAAACACGGACACGGCACGAAAGGCGGGGATTTTTACCTCTACTTCCTCTGTCTGCGGCATACCGTCCTGATCGAGCATCACTTCCCCGGTCACAGGGTCTAATTTATTCCGTTCCTCCTTGATTTTATAAGGGGCAGGGGCAAGGATACGGATTCCCTTTTCCCCCTTGTTTACATGGCGGTTAAAATTCTTCTGCCATGCCTTGTACCCCGCAACCAGGGTTGCCTCCGGTTTTTGCATGGCGATTAAAAGCGTGTTATTAAAACTGTAATTATGGAATTTTGACATGGTGGAGAGATAGCTTCTGTATTTTTCACTTTCAAAAAGTTCCTTTAAGCCTTCCTCCAGCTTGTCAGTGATCTCTTTTACTTTCTGCTTTTCTGTTTTTGCATCTGCCATATTTTCCTTTTCCTTTCCTTGAAAATAGCAGGAAAAAGGACAGCCCTGCGGCTGTCCTCTCCTGAATGGTTATAAAGTTTCTGCTTTGTCCTTTGCCTTTTTCGGCATGGTTTTCTCCGTATTTCCCCCGGCAGCCCTCACTTTGAACGTTTCCAGTTTTTCCTTTAATGATGTCCTCTGTACGGGCTTATCCGCCATTGCCGCCGCAGGTTTGAGCCTCTGCAGACTACCATACCCCGCCGCAGACTTCTGGACATCATGTCCAGAAGTTTTCTGGCTCTCGTTTTCTTCCCCCGGCGCATCGTCCATACCGAGTGCATCATCTCCCTTTTCGTCCATATTGAGCAGGGCATTTAAGGCGGCAAGTCGTTCCAGCTTCTCCGCAAGCTCTGCTTCCTGTGCAAATGGTTTTGTGACCTCCACTTTTGCAGTTTCAAGCTGCCGCTCCACCGTTTCCAGTTTGGTCTGCGCTTCCGCAAGCTGTTTCGGCATGGATTCCAGTGCATGGTTGATACGGGCAATGTTGCCCAGCGGGTCAGAGCCGATCTCAAGGTTATGCGAAAGCTGCCCTTTTAAGTTCATAACAAATTTGTGATTAAAAGAATCAAAGGATACCGCCATCTTAAACCCGGCATATTCCCCGACTGTGGCAGGCACGTTGAGCGTTTTCATCTCCTTACACATTTCTACCAGTGCGGTTCCGGCCTCTTTTTTATCCATATAAACCTTATCCCCGACTTTCATAACAAACTGTTCCTTGTCTGCCGGAAGATTTGTTTTTGCGGTCTGGATATCTGCTGTCATGCCGCTGATCCGCTCCTTCAGAACGGCTATCTGCTGCGGATAACGCTTTAAGATATCATCCTCAAGTCTGTATTTCTGGCTTGTATGATTTCCTTTCATCAGCTTTAACTTTGACACCTGAATATCGAGATCCATCTTTTCTTTAATATAGGGATTGCCCGTTGCAAGTGCTTTTACTTCCGCATAGGTGAGCGCCGCTTCGTCCACGTCCTCACAGCTCCGTACTGGGGATTTGCTGGTCATGATCTGCCCGATGAATTTCTGCTTATTTTCGATCAGCTGCCAGGAATAGCTGTCGAATGTACCTTCCGTCACATACCGGAAAATCTTCACTTTTGGGTTGAGGTTGCCTTGGCGCAAAATACGGCCTTCCTGCTGTTCAATATCGGACGGACGCCACGGCACATCTAAATGATGTAATGCGATCAACCTGTCCTGCACGTTGGTTCCAGCACCCATTTTCTGCGTCGAACCTAATAAAAAGCGAACCTGTCCGCTCCTTACTTTGCCAAACAGCTCCGCTTTCCTTAATTCCGTATTCGCTTCATGTATAAATGCGATTTCATCCGGTGGCACTCCTTTCTCCATCAGTTTGTTTTTTATGTCCTCATAAACATTGAATGTGCCATCCCCTTTCGGTGTCGAAAGGTCACAAAAGATTAACTGTGTGGACTTCTGCTCCTTTGTCTGTTCCCATATCTCAAATGCTTTTTCAACGCACGTTGCCGCTTTGGAAGTGTCACTGTCCGGCAGCACATCATTGATAAGGCGCTGGTCTAAAGCCAGTTTCCTCCCATCGTTGGTTATCTTGAGCATATTGTCCTGATACGGCTCCACAAGCCTGTTTCGTACCGCTTCGGCTCTGTCGGCAAGTGAGGAAACCATGTCCTGCTGGTACTCGCTGGGCTTTAGCACCACGTTTTCATATTCCGCCTCCGGCACAGGGAGATTTAGCATATCCGGTGTTTGAATGTCGGCGCTCTCTTTGAACAGGGAAATAAGCTCCGGCAGGTTGAAGAACTTCGCAAACCTTGTCTTTGCCCGGTATCCGGTTCCCTCCGGGGCTAATTCTATCGCTGTCTGCGTTTCTCCGAATGAAGATGCCCAACTGTCAAAATGTCCAAGCCCAAGTTTCTGTAACGTGCTGTACTGGAGATAGCGCATATTGGTGTAAAGCTCCGTCATGCTGTTGCTGATCGGTGTGCCCGTGGCAAAGGTCACGCCCTTGCCGCCCGTTATTTCATCGAGGTACTGGCACTTTGCAAACATATCCGAAGATTTCTGTGCTTCGGTCTGTGCGATGCCCGCCACATTCCGCATTTTTGTGTATAAAAAGAGGTTCTTATAGTTGTGACTTTCGTCTACAAAGAGCCTGTCAACACCAAGCTGCTCAAAGGTCACTACATTGTCTTTCCTTGTTGCGTCATTGAGCTTTTCAAGCCTTGCTGAAAGTGATTTCCTTGTCTTTTCCATCTGCTTAATGGTATACCGCTCCCCGTTGTCAGCTTTTGCCTGCTCTATGGCAAGCTCAATCTCGCTGATCTGCCGCTCAATCATAGCTTCCTGCCGCTCGATTGAAAGGGGGATTTTCTCGAATTGCGAATGTCCGATAATAACCGCATCATAATCGCCTGTGGCTATCCTGGAACAGAATTTCTTCCGGTTGGCAGGCTCAAAATCTTTCTTCGTTGCCGCAAGGATATTTGCGCCGGGATAGAGCCGCAGGAAGTCACTTGCCCACTGCTCCGTCAAATGGTTCGGAACCACAAATAAACTTTTTTGGCACAATCCCAAACGCTTGCTTTCCATTGCCGCTGCTGTCATTTCAAAGGTCTTGCCCGCCCCTACACAGTGCGCCAGCAGGGTATTATCCCCGTATAAAACGTGTGCGACTGCGTTCTTCTGGTGGGGCTTTAATTCAATGTCCGGTGTCATGCCGGGGAATTTTAAGTGCGCCCCGTCATACTCCCTCGGTCTTGTGGAATTGAATAACTGGTTGTATTTTGCTACCAAATCCTGCCGCCTGTCCGGGTCACGGAAAACCCAGTCTTTAAAGGCTTCCCGTATGGTATCCTGTTTCTGTGCCGCAAGAGTAGTCTCCTTTTTATTGAGGACTCTTTTTTCCTTCCCGTCCTCCACTACGGTATCATATACCCGGCTGTCCTTTAAGTTCAGGGAATCCTCTAATATCTGGTAGGCGTTCCTGCGGCTGGTTCCGTAAGTCATGTTTACAAGGGAATTTCCGTAATCCGCATTTTTGCCTTTCACATTCCACTGCCCCGTGATGTCCGAATACTGTATGCCCATGATGTCCCTGTTCAGTAAGTGCTGCGGCGTTTCAAAAATGTCACGCATGAAATCCTCCAGATACTCCGGCTTTATCCAGGTTGCGCCGATACGCACCTCGATCTCGCTTGCGTCAAGCTCTTTCGGCTGTACCTGTGTGAGCGCCTGAACATTCACGGTAAATTCCGGGTGGTTCTCTGCATAGACCTTTGCCGTTTCCAGTTTATCACGGACATTTCCGCTTAAATACTCGTCTGCCGTTTCCCATTTGTCCGTTACCGGATTCTGGAAAATGATTCCGGTCAGTTCCTCTTTTATCGTGTCAATGCTTTTCCCGGTCAGCTCCGCCATATAGTCAAGGTCAACCCTCGCCTTTTCTGACAGCGATACCGCAAGCGCTTCGGTTGCCGTGTCAACACTGGTGACAACCTCCGCTTTCTTGATTGTGCGCTTTGTGAACATATCCGCCTTGCCGACGAATTTCCCTTCCTCGTCTGTCTTTTCAAGGGAGCATAACAGACAATAACTGCTGTCCTGGTTAAATGCCCGCTTGTTGGTCTGTGAATTGATAAGGCCGAACTTTTTGGAAAAAGCGTCATACAGCGAATTTAATTCTGCCTGCTTCTCCAAAATAACGGTATCCGGATATTCCTCCAACTGCACATTGATTAACTCCTGCGTACAGTTCCTTATGGCTATCATGCCCTTAATGCGTTCCAGCATGGAATCTTTCATGTCCACGGGCTTCATAACGGAATTTTCACGGTAATAAACCTTATCGTCCACAAGCGTATAGCTGTAATTCTTCACATACGGGTCTGCAGGAATGGTCTGGTCTGCAAACTCGTCTTCAAGCTCGTCAAGCGCTGCTTCCTCAAACTCCCCGTCAATGCGGCTGATTGCTTCCCTTAACTGCTCCGCAAAGGGTCTTGTGGTGTCGGGCTGGCAGGTGCTTTCCATACCATAAGGGCCGGAAACCATCTCCATATTGCCCACGATCATCTCCGGGTGTTCGGCAAAATAGCTGTTCATGGCGATGCCGTTCTCATCTTCCGAAAGATGCACCCAATCCGGCTCCAAGTCCATAACCCGGTCACGCTTCTTCAAGAATAAAATATCAGAAGTGACTTCCGTTCCTGCGTTCTCCTTAAAAGCGGTATTGGGCAGCCTGACCGCCCCTAAAAGCTCCGCCCTCTGTGCCAGGTATTTCCGCACTTCCGGGCTTTTCTTGTCCATGGTACCCTTGCTTGTCACAAAGGCAACCACGCCGCCCGGACGCACTTTATCCAGAGTTTTTGCAAAGAAATAATCATGGATCAGGAAATTATTTTTATCATACTGCCTGTCTGCCACCTTGTACTGGCCGAAAGGAACGTTGCCCACTGCCACGTCAAAGAAGTCGTTAGGATAGTCTGTTTTTTCAAAGCCGGAGATTTTAATATTGGCTTTCGGATAGAGCTGTTTTGCAATCCGCCCGGTTATCCCGTCAAGCTCCACGCCGTACAGCCTGCTCTCCTGCATCTTCTCCGGCAGCATACCAAAGAAATTCCCGATGCCCATAGCAGGCTCCAGTACATTCCCTTTTTCAAATCCCATCTTCTCTAAGGCTTCATAGATACTGCGGATAATGACCGGGCTTGTGTAGTGGGCATTTAAGGTACTCTCCCTTGCGGAAGCGTACTCTGTTTCCGATAACAGGCTTTTTAATTCCTGATACTCCCCTGCCCATGCGCTTTTGCTCTCGTCAAAGGCATCGGCAAGACCGCCCCAGCCGACATACTGTGATAGAATCTTTTGTTCTTCCGGTGTGGCAATACGGTTCTCACTTTCAATCGCTTCCAGAGTGCGGATTGCTTCCACATTCCGCCTGAATTTCTCTTTTGCGCCGCCAATGCCAAGGGCATCGTCTGTGATATGGAAATTAACGGCTCCGGACTTGTCAATCTTCGGTTCTGCCTGCTTTGCAGGGCTTTTCTTTTCCGGCTCCGGCAAGGCATTTTCCGCTTCCCTCGCCAACAGACGCTCAAAGTTCTCCCGGCTTTCTGTCCGCAACATCGGGTAAAACAATGTCGGGTCACGGAGCTGCACTTCCTCGTCGGAAATATCGTCAATCATAAACTCCGTTCCGTCAATGGTCACTATATCTCCAACCTTGTAATCCGGCTTTTCCGGTTCGACTTTCTCCGGCTCCCCAAAATGCAGCTTCTCAACGACCACATCATAAGGCAGGTTGTTTTTTTCGCCCGGATATATAGTTGTTTCGCTGGCTGTTGGTTTTTCCGGCTCCTGCTCCTGTTCAAATATCCCCTTTACCTGTTCCTGTGTCAGTTCCCCGTTTTCCAGCTTCCCTCTCAATTCCCGGCACTGTTCATGCGTTCCCACAAAAAGCACATCACGGGGGATTGCCCTTGCGTTCCCTATATTCTCGTATGCCTGTAGGAAAAAACGGTCATTTACGCTCTCGGTGCGGGGATTGGCTTCTATTTGGTAAAAATATTCTGGTACAGTTCCTGGCTTCTGGACATCATGTCCAGAAGTTTCCTGCTCCGGGGCTGACAGTTCACGCTCTTTTTGTGAAAAATCTTTCCACACCCTCTCCGAAACAGCAGGAAATTCAGGAGATTCATCTTCCATGATTTCATACTCAAGCTCCTTCAAATCCTCAAGGCTTTCCGTTCCTGCTATTTTTTCATGGTATTTAAAGTACACTGCTTCCCGGCTGAGAATCCCCTCCAGACGCTCCAGTTCCGGCTCCAGCATTCGCTCCCATATATCATCCTTTTCCGTATGAATGGTAAAGCCTTCCCCGTCATCATGATACTCCAGGGTATATTGCAGGGAATCATGCTCCCCACGAATGTCACATTCAAAGTCGTAGACCGTAGTCCGGGAAGTTGCAAAATATTCCCTGTTTATCAAGACCAGATTCTGAATATCGTCTGCGGTCAGGGGCTTTTCGTCAACGTCAATATCAGGGAAATCATCACTTCCCTCAAAACGGGAAAAAACCTCCGCTTCGTGGCGGTCAATATCCCTCATGGCTTCAAGGTCTATGAAATCATCTTCCACTTCCTCCCTGTCCGGTTTATGGTCATACTCAAAATGTGTATCCCCGTTTACCTCTGCATAGAAGAAATCGCTGTCCTCCACGGAATTGCCAAGCACATATTTATTATCGCCCGCCTTCCATTCATCTGTCTTTATGCACTCCTGCCCGTCAATGGAAATCGTATCCTCGGACTTCTGGACATCATGTCCAGAAGTTTCTTTCTGTATCTGTTCCCTTTTGTATTCGCTCTGCTTGCGCATGGAGCCGTATACCATCTCATCATATCCAATCACATCAATCAGATCTGCATGGTTATCTATGTACTCCTGCGCCAGCTCACGGTTGATAAAAAATCGGTTATGCTCCGGGTAGGGTACAAGAAGCCCGTCCTCCCCCATTGTTACAAGGCGGTATCGCACACCTTCCCTGCCATCAGCGTAATAATGTGTATAAAAACCTATCCCCGGTTCTGAAAAATCCTCTGTTGATTCCAGGGCAACCGTGATCTTCTCCACTTCTTCCATATGGGCAATCTCGAAAGCATAATCTTCCCCGCTCTCCTTTGCCCCGTCCAGTGTTTCCGACACAGAAACCGGGCTTGCATCCGTCATATGGGTGTTATAAAGGGCGTACCCCTCTGTTTCTTTGTCAATCCAGAGAAATTCCCCGTCAGGCAGCTTTGCGCTCCATTCCGTGGGCTGTCCGTTATCATCGTCCATGTCATGTACGATATGCCAGTCTAATTCCCCCTCGGAAATATCGGAAACATCACTCTGCTCCGGCTCCTGCGCCTGCTCTGCTTCCGCCTGTGCCGCAAGCTCTTTCTCCTGCTCGATATATCTTCTTGCCTGATTGATAAAACCATTCAGCACAGCAGGGTGGGAAGCGGCAACAATATCCCGGCTCTCATACATGGCGTAAGGCTCAATAGACTTTGCCCATTCCTTATTTTCCGGGGAAATCCTTTCCTCCTGCCTGCGGTGCATAATGGTATTGGCAAGCACATAGCTGACACGCTCGATGCCGTATTCCTTTATCACTCCTTCCGCTGTTCCTTTGGGCAGGCGGTATCCGTCAAAATTCTCAGCGATAGCCCGGTCAATGGCATCCTTGCAGGAAACCTTTGTGTCACGCTCCATCTTTGCCTGTGCTTTTTCAAGCTCTTTCTGTGCCTGTTCCTCCTTATACTCCGCATAGGCTTCCTTTCCTTTCGGGGATAAATATTTATCTTCCTGAATGAGTTTGCGGATACGTTTCTCCACCACTTTCCAGGATAAAAGGATTTTTGTGTATGGTTCCATGATGCTGCCTTTTTCCAGACTGATTCCTTTTGCGTCATGGTTCTCGTAACTGTGGTCAGCTCCCGCAAGCGCATGGGTGCTGCCGCCTGTTCCATATTCCTTTTTCAGAAAATCCGCCGCTTCCTTGCTGTCATGCCCCTCCATGAAATAATCATAGATACGGAAAGAGCCATGCTCAAATCCGCTTCCCCTTCCGAGCCTGTGGTCTATCTCGTCCTGGGTGATGAAGTCCTCCTTTTTTACTTCCACATGGTCAGATACCGGGAAAGTTTTCTTCTCTAAAAGCAGGTTGTCAAGCTCTGCCCGCAGTTCCTCTTTTGACACAACGGAACGGAAACGCAGCTTTTTCTCTCCGCTTTCAAGCTGCCCTATTGCCTTATCCATATGGGAAGCAACCATATCCACACCCTCCGGTGTCGATAAAAGATCCACTAACCTTGCATGGGAATCCGGATAACCGGCAGCTTTTATCTCCAGTTCTTCCGGCATTTCTCCCATTCCGTCACGGAAAAAGAAATACAGATGATCTGCAATGCGGCCACGCTCCACCTCGTCCACAAGATAGGCTTCGTTTGCGCCCATATAAGCGCCGCTTTCCACCTGGGAGCGTATTACCGTTTCAATCTCCTGCCAGCTCATGGTAAACCGGGGATTTTCCAATGCAGATGTGCCATATCCGGCTATCATTCCCTGCTCATTGAACCACACAGACACCTGTTTCCCGTCAAATCCAAAACCCTTTCCGGTAGTTCCGTATTCCTTTTTCAGAAACTCCGCCATTTCCTCCGGTGTCTTTCCCTGCTGGTACTTGGCATAAATACGTTTGCGGCTGTTATCCCTGCCGCCCCCGCTCTGCAGGATTGTGTCAAGCTGTTCTTTGGGCAGCGCTTCCTTTTGCGGTTCGGGGCTTATCTTTTCTGCCGGGATTATGCCCTGCTCCGCCTCTTTTATGGCAATGCTGCCTACCTGTTCCGAAAACAGGGAAAACAAATCAAGCTGCTGATACATCCCGTTTGTGTCAATCTGCTCCGCCTTTTCCCCCGGAAGCAGGTATACATCATCCTCCATATAGGAATTAACAAGGAAACGGGCATCTTCCCATGATAAAAGAGTTTCATTTTCCGCCCCCGCCTTGCCGCTCATATTGATGTGAAGCCCTTCCTCATTGGCATGAAAACCTACGGAAGTGCCAGCCACATTCAGGGCATAATATGTACCGAAATGGAAACTGTTCTTGAAATATTCCGTTTGCAGCCTTGTGTCTGTCTCCATTGCGAAATAACCCGCAATCTCCGGCCTTTTATGGATAAGGAAGCTGTCAGAGCATAAAATCCCTTTCTGAACCTCCATTGTTTTTTCTGCAAAGTCCGGATTATCCAAAAAGGAGCCGGATAATGAATCCTCTCCATTATCCGGCTCCTCTGCTCCCTTATTCTGCTGTTCTTCACTGCTTAAAGGCTGTACACCAGCTCCGCCAGTACAGTCTCCTCCGCTGAGTTCCTGATGCTGTTCATCTTCGCCACCCATTTCATCTGATCGGACGCTTTCAGTGCTTCGTTCACTCCCTCGGCTTTCGCCATCTGCTCCGTCAGGAAGTCCATCCGCTCCTCTGCCTGCTTCTGTATCTCCAGACAATGCTCTTTCAGTTTTCCCGTCATCAGCAGACCGCTGTAAATCCCCCTCCGGTGTTCCTTCAGATAATTCTTCCGCATCAGCCCGTACTTGGTCAGCGGTTCCTCCGGCTCGCTGTCCGGCACCAGGTTCGGTATCAGATAATCCCCGTTCTTCTCGTATGTCAGTTCCATGCGCTATGCCCTCCGTTTCTATGTGGTTGGTAGTTGTTTCCGTTTGTGGTTCGTTTTCGCTTTCACGCTTTAAAGCATTATAGCGTGTGTCTGGTATATTTGCAAGCACTTTTTCAGGATTTTTTTCAGTGGTGTCGGCCTGTACCGCATTTGCCTTTTCTTTTGCCTTATTCCGGGCAATCTGGCGGTCATAAGCCGCAACCGTTTTCCCGATCTCCATAAGCAGGGGCTTACACATATCCGTGGTGGCATTGCCAACCACGGATAAAGCCATTGAAGTATTAAACTCGCTGATATAGTCAAAATTCAGGTCATCTTTCCACAAGTCCATGTCAGCGCCGCAGTGGGATAAAATCGTATAGGCGATGCTTGCGGAAAGTGTTTCCCGCAGGCGCAGCCCCACATTCAGCTCGTCAAGTTCCTCTAAAAAGCTGCCCTCTTTGGAATAGAGCAAATCCGGCAGAAGCTCCGTGTAATAATCTTCCGCAATCCTCCTGGCAATCTCCATGAGCCTGCCCTCAAAGGAATTTCCCTTGTCGGTTGCGCCGTATGTCTTTTCAAGCTGTGCAAGCACAACGTCCTTGTGTTCTTCCCGGATCTCCCACAGGTACGGGTCTTTCCCTATCCTTCTTGACTTATGTACGTTCGACACGTCAAATACATATTTCAGCCTCGGACGCTCGCTCTCCCGGTCAAAAAGCGCAATCCCCTTTGCTCCACGGTTTACCCAGCAGAACATTTTTTCATTCCATATTTCCATAGTGGCGCAGGCTTTGGCATCCGGTCTTTGTGCATAGATGAGCATCTGATCCTCAAACGGGTATTTATACAGCCTTGCGGCGGTATCCAGATATTTTGTCCATTCCTTCCCGTTTTTGGATATCCGCCCTGCCGTTTCCCCCGCAAGCATGGAAATTTCATGGTATTTCTTTGAAACGAGATATTCTCCAGCCATCAGCGCCCTCCTTAATCATAGAATCCGTTTTCCTCAATGCCCTTTTCCAGAATGGAAGCCACCAGCGTATTAAGCTCCACACCGTTTATCTCACTGACTACAATGAGCTTTGCAAGGGTATTCTTCTCCACCGGGAGCGTATACTGTTCTTCATCCGGGCACAGCTCCCGCACACAGACACCGAGCGCATCCGCAATCCGGCAGAGTGTGCTTATGTCCGGTTCCCGGATGCCCGCCATGATGTCTAACAGCGTATTCTCACGGACGCCGGAAAGCGCCACCAGGCCCGGTATGCTCATATCCATGTCTTTCATCATGTTTAAAATCTTATCGCCTGTGCTTAAAACTCCTGTTCCCATTATCAATCCCTCCTATTCTGCCTTGCTCCCGAAAGAAAAAGCTGTGTTTTCTTTCGCTTTTGTTGCCGTAAACTTTGCCTTCACTTCTGCCACCTTAGACTCCAGAACCGAAAACATGGCTTCCACCTGCTCCGGCGTATAGTCATAAGCTGATCTGTTGGCAAGGTTCTCTATCCTCCCAATAGCGTCAATCGCCTTATTGATACGGTACTCCCCAAGACGGATAAATTTCTCCGCTTTGCTTTCCTCTGCCTTTTCTGCAGATGTATTCATTGTTGCATTCTCCATAGCTTCACTCATTTTATTTTCCTCCTATTTCTCCTACTTCTTTTTCCATTTCTGCATAAAAGCGCAGAGAGCTGTTATACCCCTGCGCCTTGTATGCGTGTTTTACACAACCGACTGTATCCTCGGTAATATAAATTCCTGTATGTATTGTTCTTCTTTCTCTGCCGCCAGCCAGTTCCGTCCGGTTCTGATGCAGGCTTCTATCTCCGTTCCGCTTCCGGCAAAAGGTATCAGCACTAAATCACCCGGTTTACTGCTTGCAAGCAGGATTCTCTCTGCCAGCTTTTCCGGTTTTTGCGTGGGATGACCTGTCCATTCTTTATAATTGGGCATAATGCGTGAAAATTCCCACACGTTCCCGCAGGACTTCCCTTTCGGGTTTTTTCTTTTGTCCTTTTCGCTTCCCTTGCTGTAAGCAATCCTGATTTCATCAAGATTGAGCGTGTGCAGCTCCTTACTGTAAAACCACAGCAGTTCCGTTTCATTGCGGTATGCTGTTTTTGCCGGACGCCCTGTTTTATAATTCCACACAATCAGGTTCCTTTTTGTCCAGTCAAACCGTTCCAGGACAAGGACGGAAAGTTTATCTATCATCAGGCAGCTCCCCCAACAGTAAAATGCCCCTGTCGGCTTCAATACCCGGCAGCACTCAGCCACCCATAAGGAACACCATTCCAGATATTCCTTTTCTGAACGGAATACAAAGTCAAAGCTGCCTTTCATTCTGTAATACGGCGGGTCAGCGATAATCAGGTCTATGCTTTCACCGGGCAGTTTGGGCAGTATGTCCATACAGTCCATTCCATACAAATGGTTCCCTCCTCTCTTCCATACCTGCCCACTCTGTATTACGGAAGATGCTTCTTCTGCATACAAACAGATCACCTCCCTGTTATTTTTTCTTTTTGGGAAATTCCAGCTTGACCTTATACTGTGTGCCTTTGACCTCTTTCCCGTCTTTGATATAGGAATAGTCCTCAATCCCCTCCGGGATAAGGTACGCATCATAGCTGCCCTTTTTCCCTTTCAAGCCTTTTACGAGGGTCTTTTTCCCCTCCAGCATACTTTTTACCTGGCTGTCGGTGAGCGCCGCCCCCATTGCCCGTGACACGTTCATGCCGCACTTATTTTTACAGTAAGCGCCGAATTTCCCTTTCACCACATTGCCGCCGCATTTCGGGCATTTTCCAAGAGATTCCTGTGCGCCGCCTCCGAACATGGATTTCTGCTCATCGCTGATGCTGTTGTAGGTCTGCACAAGCTCTTTTACCATATCCTCTATGCCGCCCATAAATTCCTGCATGGAACACTCGCCCTTTGACACAAGGGTAAGGGCATTTTCCCAATCAGCGGTAAGTTTGGGTGACTTTACCACATCCGGAAGCACCGTGATGAGCTTTACTCCGTCCTCCGTGGGGAGCATCTGCTTTTTCTCCCGCTTCACAAATCCGTCCTTGACCAGCTTCTCGATCACGTCTGCCCTTGTCGCAGGTGTACCAAGCCCCTTGCGCTCCACTTCATCGCCCATATCCTCTGCTCCGGCACGTTCCATTGCTGACAGCAGAGAATCTTCCGTAAAATGCTTCGGCGGCTGGGTGAAATGCTCTGATACCTTTGTCTGCACTCCTTCAAACGTCATTCCTTCAGAAAGCTCCGGCAGCTTCTTTTCTTCTTTTTCCTTATCTTCCGCTGTCTTATAAGAACGCCTGAAAGCCGCTTCAAAATCTTTCCACCCATTCTCTGTCACAGACTTTCCGGAAACCGTAAAAACAGTTTCATTACAGTGAAATTTTGCCTTGACCGTTTCATACTCATGCTTTTCCCCGGTGGCACACAGCAGGCGGTTTGCGGCAAGGGAAAGTATCTTCATTTCTGTCTCCGGCACAGCGGAAAGGTCAGCTTTTGCAATCTCCATTGTGGGAATGATCGCATGGTGGTCTGTCACCTTTTTGCTGTCCATTACCCTTTTCACATCCGGCTCCGCCCCGGACGGTTCCTCAAAGAGAACTGCTTTGTAAATTGCCCCAATCACGCCCTTTGCCGTATCTTCCATATCATCCGATAAATACTGGCTGTCAGTACGGGGATAAGTGACCAGCTTTTTCTCATAAAGGCTCTGCGTGTATTCCAGGGTCTGCTTTGCGGTAAATCCGAATAAACGGTTTGCATCCCTCTGTAACGTGGTAAGGTCATAGAGCTTCGGCGGCTGTACGGTTTTCTTTTCCTTTGTGATCGAAACAACCGCAGCGGCTTTGCCTTTACACGCTGCAGCGATGCTCTCTGCCTGTGCCTTATCATCAATCCTTTCCGTTGCCGCATCCAGCCCGTCCATAAGGATATGCGCCATGTAATACGGTTCTTTCTTGAAATTCCGGATCTTTTCCTCACGCTCCACCAGCATCGCAAGTGTCGGTGTCTGCACCCTGCCGACTTTTAACACCTTGCCACCATACAGGACTGTAAAGAGCCTTGTGCCGTTCAAGCCCACAAGCCAGTCTGCCCTCTGCCTGCACAGTGCGGAATGGTAGAGGTTATCGTAATCACTTCCCGGAAGCAGGTTCTCAAAGCCCTCCCGGATTGCGCTTTCCTCCATAGAGGAAATCCAGAGCCGCTTTATGGGCTTGCCGCATCCTGCCTGGTCATACACAAGGCGGAAGATCAGCTCCCCCTCCCGGCCTGCATCCGTGGCGCACACAACGCTGTCCACCCTTGCATCGTGCATAAGCCCTTTTAATACCTTGTACTGCGCCGCCGTATCGCTTTTCACTTCTGTCTGCCATTCTTCCGGTATCATGGGCAGGCTCTCATAGCTCCATTTTTTCCATGTATCAGAATAGGCATCCGGCTGTGCAAGCTCAACCAGATGCCCGATGCACCATGAAACAATGTATCCGTTCCCTTCCATGTACCCGTCTTTTCTCTCACCAGCGCCGATCACACGGGCAATCGCCTGTGCCACACTCGGCTTTTCTGTTATCACTAACTGCATAAATATTTCCTCCTTGCTTTTTCTGTGTTGATAGCTGCTAAAATAAAAAAGGTAGCTGATTCTCCGTTAAGATAAACCGCTACCAAAAGAAAACAATATTCCGTTTTTATTCGTCCTGTCTTACCTCATACTTTTCCTTTCACCCATATTTTTCACCTGAAATCCTCCTTTTGTATAACTTCTTATCTTTGTTAGCTTATCATTAACTTATTATAACTGATTTTACAGAATTAAAAAAGCTATAATATACATAATAAATATAAGGGGGTGCCTACATTGAACGGAGAACGTGGTACTATCGAAATCCATCTAAAAGAGTTGCTTGAAAAGGCAGGACTGAGCAAAAACAAGTTTTGCCAGAGAGCAGAATTACAACGCTCACAGCTTAATGGCTATCTCAACAATACCATCACTCGATTAGACATTGATGTATTGATACGGATATGCGATACACTGGACTGCTCTATTTCAGACCTGCTCGAATATAAGCCCCGCTAAAGGAACAATGCCCTATAAAGTGTATTGTTCTTTTTTTGCCACAATCCCCCCTATCACCGTAATAAATTCTTCGGGAGAGGGGATTGTATTTTCTCCAAAAATAGCATTCCAGTTTCCCCGTGTCTCTCTGTTCTTGTAGCCTTCCAGGATTGCCTTGTTTATTTCCGCTCTGACTTCACTTTCTTTGATTCCTTCCATTTTGGCTATTTGTGCAATGGCCTTTCTCGCAATTTTCCTGTTCATCTTCTTTTCCTTTCTTTTGTGTAACTTTTTATAGGTATCTTTCTATCTATAAATTTTATGCTATAAGAAGTGAATAAGTCAATGCAATCCCGCCGCAAGTTTTGATATTATTCGACACCGTTTGCGCTCCCCGCCTGCTTCCTTTCCGTCTGCCATTCTCCAATGTCATGTGCAGGCTCTCACAATTCCCATACCGCTGGTTACTCGTCCTCCTCATTCTCAAAAAAATCATCTCCGGAACCTTCCTCCGGTTCTTCCTCTTCGTTCTCAAATTCCTCCTCATCTTCCTCGTCCTCATCTTCGTCCTCGATGAAGTCCTCTTTCTTTTTACGGACAACTTTGAAATAATAAGCGCCGCCGATAAAGGCTATTACAAGTGCGCCCATGAGGATATAGGAAATGATCGGGTTCGGCTCCTTTGCTTTTTCCTCCGGTTCTTCTGTGCCTTCCGTTTCTTCCGGATTTTCTGTATCTTCCTCCCCTTCCGGGTTTTCCTCTGCCTGCTCCGTATCTTCCGGCAGTTCCCCGTTATTGTTCGGCAGTGCGCCTTCCTCTGTCGGGATTGCGGATTCCAAAGCTGCGGAGTTCTTCGGTAGCGTTTCGCTGTTATCGGAAGTTACGTTTAACAGGTCATTTTCCGTAATCTCCGTGAGGAAATATACCATTTCTTCCTCTCCGTCACGGTCAATGATCAGGTAGAAAACTTTGTCCGATGCTGTCTGGATTGTATAAAATTCCTTCCCCTGCCCGGTCTGCTCTTTCTCCTTATCCCCGCTTTCTTCCTTTTCCGCAGCATCCGCTTCCGCCATTGCTTTCTTCTTCTGTTCGGAAAGGCTGTTCCCGGAAACCGTGTTCCCGCTGCTGTCGGTCTTGGTATGCTCCGTGACGGTTCCTGTTGCGCTCCCCGGCTTGGTGGCTTCGGCATTTGCCGGGAGCTGCCCTGCCGGGTTTTCGTCGCTCTCATCCGCAGGGTCTTTATAATACGGGTTTTTCGTCTTGTAGACTTCCGACATATTCCCGGCATTGTCCATTGCGGAAATGGTAAAATACTCATACCCTGCGTCAAACTGCTGTAAACGGATATTCAGCGTTCCATTCGTCAGCTCCTTAAATTCATACCCGTTCACATAGACCGCTTTTGCGCCGGAATCGGTATCATGCACCTGGACACTCAAAAGCCCGTCACTGACCGCAGCATTGAGCGTGGGCCTTGTGGTGTCAAAACATTTGATTGCCCGGTTTTTCTCGTATGTATTGCCTTTCTGGTCTGTGACCTGCACATAGACGGTACAGTTTTCCGAAATATCCAGCTTCTTATCTTCCGTCACGTCTGTCCAGCTCCCATTCTGCCCGACTTTTGCCTGTATCTTCGCCACTTCAAAATTCCCCGTATGCGCCACATCCGCCACTCTGAACGTAACGGCTACTGTATCATTAAACCATCCGTCAGGCTTGTTGATGCTGATCGACACATTCGGTCTTTTATAGGCGCAGAGCTTGTAATCTTCCACGCATACCTTACAGTTACGGTCATATTCATAAGCGCCGCATTTATCCTCACAGGTACACACCGGCTCTGCGTCATTTCCCGATACGGTTCCGCTCTCCGCACCGTTTTCTGTCTGTTCTCCCTGATCTTCCTCTGTACCGCTCTCCGTTTCCTCTCCTGCGGAGCTTTCCTCCGCACCGCTTTCCGTTTCCTGCTCCGCAGGCTTTTCCTCCGCACTGCTTTCCGTTTCTTCTTCCGCCTTTGCGTCAATGATATTGTTCCCATTCATGGAAAACGCCGCCACAGGCATACAGAACAACACTGCGGATAACATGAGCGATAACACCGCCCTATAACGTAATTTCGTTTTCTTGTTCATGGCTTGCTGCCTCCCTTTCTGTCTGCTTTTTCTGTTCTTCCTGCTCTTTTTTCCGAAGCAGGCTTAAAATTTCTTCCTCGCTGACTTTATTCAGCAATATCAGGCGTTCCAGAGAAATCTTGTTCTTCTCGATGAACTTCATTTTCTCCGCATCCTCTGCCATCTGTAACTGGCTCTCCAAGTCCTTCTGCTTTTCCTGAAGCTCCGCAAGCTGCCCCCGGACTTTGGAAAGCTCTTTTACAATCCTTTCCTTTGTCACATTGTTTCTCCTTCCCATGCCCCGCCACAGGGCATTTATTTTACTATTTCTCCATATTCATCCCTGGGGATTTCCTCCCTTTTTCCTTCTCATGGGGCTTCCTCATTGCTGTCTCTGCCTTTTTTTCTGCAAGCCTCTTTTTGACTGATACCCTCCCCTTGGAACCTTTTTGTTTGTCCATTTCCTTTTTCTCTGGTGCAAAAGCTTCCTTTTCCTGTGCATCAAACAGCTCCTGCAGGCGGTTCTCTGCCTCTGAAAGCATATCTTTCAGACTGCTTATATTCTCCTCCATACGGTCAGATGCGTCACTCGCTCCGCCTGTCTCAAGCATAAAGCGTTCCAGCCTTTCTTTTTCGCTGTCGATCTGCTGCGTCAGTTCCTCACACTCTGCCATAAGGCTTCCGATTGTATCACCTGAAAACTGTTCTTCCGATGCTGCTTGTGTCTGTTGTAGATTTTTCTTGCTGTCCACTCCTGATATATCCATTTCTTTTCTGTCACCTCCATCTAAAACTGTCTGTTTACAATTATGTTTGATAAAATACCTTTTGGTTTCATCCGGCATAAAAGCAAGGCTGCACTTAGACGCAATCACACTAAAATATTTTTTGCGAGTAGATATGCGTTTTAGAAACAGCCCCGCATTATCAATCATAATTGTCATTTTCATACTGTTTTTATCAAGCTATTTGTCACTTTTTTGTCAGAACAGCTTTTATCATTTTTAATTGTAAATTATCAATCTTTTTTGCAACTTTATCAGTTATAATTGTCACTCAACAAAAACTTCTAATTCAGTCTGCCAAACGCATAAAAATGGCTCTGCCAATAAGACGTATTGATGCTGGCATATTTGATCGGATCGCCACAGTGTATCATCACGCCGTTTCCGCAGTAAATCCCTACATGGCTCACCGCACCGCCTGAATTGTATGTTCCCGTGAAAAAGATAATATCCCCCGCTTTGGCATCCGCCGCCGAAACCGGAGTACACTGGTCATAAATGCCCTGTGCGGTAGTCCGTGGCAGGCTATGCACCCCGCTGTTGGTAAATACCCAGCAGACAAAGCCGGAACAATCAAAACTGGTGGACGGGCTTGAGCCGCCCCATACATACGGGTAGCCCAGGTATTTTGCGGCTTCCTCCATAAGCGCCTGCACTGTCGCATCATCATAGGAATCCGGCGGTATGGCGTTCCCTCCGCCGCTCCCCGGTGCACCTGTTTCCCCATAGAGCGTTCCTTCTCCTGCTTCAAAATAAAATAACGGGTTATAATACTCCCCGTTATACAGACATTCGATATGCAGGTGGCTCCCGGTGCTGCTCCCGGTATTCCCCGTTGTTCCTATGGTATCCCCATGCTTCACCGCCTGCCCCGCACTGACGCTTAACGTGTCCATGTGGGCATACTTGGTGCAGTATCCTTTGCTGTCCTCAATCACGACATAATTTCCGTAATAACTGTCATAGGTAGCTGTCGTGACTGTGCCATCCATCGCCGCAAGGACGGTTGTTCCTGTCGGCACTGCAATGTCAACGCCCCGGTGGAACTGCTCTGCCCCCGTTGCCGGATTGATGCGGTAGCCATAATAGCTGCTCACATAGTTATACCAGTATAAATTTAAAGGTGTGTAAAACTGCTGTGTCAGGCCATGCGTTTCATTATAAAGCGCATAAATCTCTTTCTGTTCCCCATTCATGTGTCCGGCAACGACCACGTTTAAGTCCTTTGCGGTCAGCGTGACTTCCAGTATGGTTACGGTATATTCTTCTTCCTCCTCATACTCGTATTCTTCCTCTGTTTCATCTCCCGTTACCGGGTCTGTGACAGTGCGTGTGCCTGTTTTGGTCACTGTCCTTGTCCTTGTTTCCGTCACTGGATTTAATGTCAGCTCATACATCTCGTCAAAAAGGCTCTCGACTTCACTCTGTACGTCTGCCGCCGTAAATTCCGTATGGACTGCGGAAAGGTAGCTGATCAGCGCAAACGGGTCATGGCCGATTGCATCCAGGTTGTAGCGGTACTCGTCATAGTCCGGGTAATCCGTTTCTATGGAATCAATCTCTTTCTGCAGCTCCATTTCAAGCTCTGAAAAAGCCACATCCGCAGCGTCAATCTCTGCCGGAACGCTCATATAGCTCCCTGCCAGCGTGGTACTTATGCCGTTCGAGAACATTGCCCCGCAGGACGATACGGAAGTCATGATCATAATAAGCAGGAGAGCAAAAGCCCCTATCGTTACAAGGATAGATGCGTGTTTTGCCGCTATCTCCTGCAATTTCTTCGCAACTTTCGTGGTAATATTGGCAGACGTTACCGCCGCCTCCTTTGCATTCTTCGCCGCCTGCCCCGTCCGCACCGCCTTTGCATACTCACGTTTGATGCGCCGTTTCTGCAATCTTTTCTGGAACTGCTTTTTTAAGGTCTTTTCCTGCATTTCCGAGTTTTCATCCAGAAACTTCTGGTAGCGGAAATTGACTTCCTTTTTGAACTGCTTTTTCTCCAGTTTCGCCACTTTCTCACGCTGCATCTGCTCCCTGCCTTTATAATGCCGCTTCACAAAGCGGTAGGTATCCTCGGCTTTCTGCTCCGTCTTATGTGCGCCCTCCACGCCGGAATTTTCCTTTTCCGTTTCGGCAACCTTGCCGTGTGCAAAGTTCGTAAACTCCGATCCGGCTCTGCCTGCCATCCTTTTTACTGGATTGTCCTCTTTGAAAGGCTTTTCCTTCACCACAGCGGTCAGCACATATTTTGCCCTGCCCGTCTTTTCATCAAAGACACGCTCTAAAGAATATTCCTTCTTCTTTAGGAGCTTCTTTCTTGCGGCTTCGGTCTTTTTCCCGGCTTTTTCTGCTTTCCTTTGCAGCTTCTCTGACTTCTTACTGCCCGGAAACTCCGGTTCTGCACCCTCCGTAAAGGTATCCTCTTTTGAAAAAGTATCCTCCTTAGTAAAGGTGGCATCTTTCGTCTGGAAGTCATGTTCAAAGTCAGATTTTTTTATCCGTTCTCTGTCCTGGCGTTCCCGCCTGCGGTATCTGCCCTTTTTTTCGCTCTGGTGGTAGGTATCCTTGCGGCGGTAATCGTCCTTAAAATCTGTTTCCTCGGCCTGCTCCCCTCCTCCCTCCTCCGTAAAAGCATTTTGTTCTTTAGAAAAATTATCCGGCGCTTTACTGCCCGCATGGTCACTGTCCGGCTTTTCCTTGTTCCCCGTAAAGCTGTTTTCCTTTTGGAACTGCCCCGGCTGTCTGCGTTTTTTCCGCTTCGGCTTTGCTTTCTGCCCTTCTGCTTTCCTTGCGCCGCCCTGAAAACTATCCCGGCTATCGAAAAGACTTTCCTGTTCCGGCTTATTCTCCCGCTTCTGGACATCGTGTCCAGAAGTTTTCGGCTGTTCCGGCTTCTGGACATCATGTCCAGAAGTTACATCCGCATCCCTTGGCTGGTGTGCGCCGGACTGCTTCTGCTTTGCTTTTTGGGTATCGACATCCTTTCCCTTGGAACTGCCGCCCGCAAAAGCATTTTTATCCTTTGCAAACTCAGCAGGCTGCTTTTTCTTTTTTTCTGCCATTCTTATCAATTTCCTTCCCGCTCTAATAGCTTCACTTCTTCCATTCTTCTTTGGGAGATTTCAAAATACTCCCGGTTGATTTCTGCTCCTAAATATTCCCTCCCTGTCAAAACTGCCGCAAGAGCTGTGCTTCCGGTTCCCATGAAACCATCAAAAATAAGCTCCTGCGGATTGCTCGATATTTGAACCAGCCATGAAAGGAACTCCACATTTTTTACTGTTGGGTGGTATATCCCATTCTGCTTCTGCCATGTGGAATTATAGGTTGCTTTTGGATATTCCGCCCCAAACCAGCAGCTATTGAACCTCGTTTTATATTTTTTACTTGGTTCTCTTCCCGCCTGGAATACTGATCCCTCTTTTTTCCTGTTCTGCAGCAGCGTGGTATGGTTAAAAGCCCTCCTTCCTTTTTGGCAGAAAATAATCCACTCCGCATTATTGGCATAACTTCCGGATAAATCTCCAATACCTCCTACTGTACCCTTTTCCACCACCATACAGTTTTTTACGCTGAAACCTGCCTGCACCAGACATTGATAGTGATATGGATAACAGTCAAACCGTGTAAAAAAATAAGCATGGGTATTTTCTTTCAGGATACGGTAACTCTGTCCGGCAAACTTCTCATAGTCTATGCCATCGTCACCCTCCAGCATCCGATGCTTTCTGTTTGTGAAATTATTCTGGTAGGAAATCCCATACGGCGGGTCAGTAAGTATCATGGACACGGATTCGTCCGGCATCTGCCGCAGAAGCTCCATGCAGTCCATACAGTAAATATGGTTCTGCAGTTCTATCCCTTTATTCGTGCCTTATTCCTCCTTCCGTTTTCTATACCCGCCTGGGTCATAATCCTTAAAATCCTTTACGGAATGGAACAGCCATTTGTTATTTACCCATCTCTGCATCCTCCGTGTTTCCTCCGGGGCGGTAGGCTTCTCATATATCATCACATACGGGCTGTACCCCATATCACGCAGGGTATAGATACGGTATAAGTCCTGCTCATGAGTACTGCCATAGTTGGTAAGGACATATACCTGCCTTTTCCGCTTATCCTTTACCGTGGTAAGCTCCAAAAATTTCTTAAAAAACGGTATCAGGTCATCTTCCGGATTATCCCATGCGAAATGCAGCATTTTTATTTTAATTTTATTAAGCGCCGCCACTTTCTCCGGTGTGATCAGCCGCACGTCAAGCCCCTGCGTAAAATCAACGGTTGCCCTGCTGTCTGCGAGTTGCCCTAAAAGCCGCTCCCAATCAGGGCAGGCCAAAATATTTGCATCTAAGAGCTTGATTTCCTTTTCACCATCCCAAAATTCAGACAGGTCAGCTACCGCTACCGTCTTTCTTCCTTCTTTTTCCCCGACAATGCAAAACCCGCACCCACGGGGGCATCCTCTGGAAAGGAACCCGTAAGCGGTTCCTGCAAACTGCGGGTACAGCCCGTAGTCCGGGTGTGTATGCTCTATGGCATCCGGCAGCTTATTATCAAGGCCGTACCCTGTGCCGCCTTTTATGACTTGGTAAGCGTTTATGCTCCCCTCGTAATCTTTGGAATAGGTGTCAGTGAATACCCTGCTCATATAAACAAGGTCATACCATTTTTCATTGTCGTACAATTCCACCGTATCCCCTCTTGCCTTATGGTAAGCGGACAGCTTCATCAGACAGAGGTTGGGGAAATGGTGCCCATCCACATCCATCAGTCCTATCCTCAATCCGTTTCCTCCTGCTTCACGCTTTCCTCCGGCTTCGTGTTCATGATCGCATAGGTCTTTGTATCTGTCGGATACTTGTCAATAAACGGGATAACCACGTTGTCGAACAGGATAAGCCCGCTTCCCGGCTCGGAATTGGTCACATGGGCAAGCTGTTTCTCTGACAGCCCCAGCTTGTCGGCAAGTATCGCCTGGTCTTTTGCGTTCTGGTTCAATAAATAAACAAAATCGGAGTTTCCGAGTATGCCCTCGATTTCCTCCGATTTCAAAAAATCGCCTACATTCTGTGTAAGCCCTGTGGGGATTCCGCCCCATTTACGGAACCTTTTCCAGATTTCTACCGAGTAAATCGCTGTCTGCCGTTCTTTCAGAAGCAAATGGAACTCGTCACAGTAATACCTTGTGGCAACCTTCCTCTCCCGGTTCTGCGACACCCTGTTCCAGACCGCATCCTGCACGATCAGCATACCAAGCTCTTTTAACTGATTGCCTAAATCCCTGATGTCAAAACACATGATACGGTTCTGCGAATCCACGTTTGTACGGTGGTTGAAATAATTCTGCGAACCATGCACATACAGCACAAGGCTGTTTGCAATCCGCACCGCTTTCTGCTTTGCTTCCTTCTGCATCTCCGGCGCAACGTCCTTCGGCTCATATTTTAACAGAGCATTATATAAGTCCTCCAGAAGCGGCATATTTTCCGGCTTCGGCTCCTTGAAATACCTGTCATAGATATGCTTGATGCAGGTGTCGATAATGCCCTTTTCGTCATTCTCCAGGCCGTTCTTCCCTCCTGCTATCAGATCACACAATGTAATGATAAAGTCCGATTTCAGCTTTAATGCTTCCCTGTCGTTCTTATGGGAAAGCTGAATGTCCATCGGATTCAAGTAGTCCTTTGAATTGGTGGCCAGTTTTACCACCTGCCCGTTAAGTGCGCCCACAAGGGCAAAATACTCTCCCTCCGGGTCACAGACAATCACATCATCCCCCGTCATAAGGAAGCAGGATAAAATCTCCCTCTTTGCGGAAAAAGATTTCCCGGAACCGGGTGTTCCGAGGATTACCCCGTTTGGTGTCCTCAATTTTTTCCTGTCCGCCATAATCATATTGTTGCTGAGTGCGTTCAGGCCGTAATAAATCGCCGGGGCAGGCATGAAAAGCTCCTGCGTACTGAATGGAACCAGGATTGCCGTACTCTTTGTAGTAAGCACACGCTCAATCCCCGTGTCGTTACAGCCAATCGGTGCGGAAGCCATAAGCCCCTGCTCCTGTAAATACTGCATACACCTTAAATTGCAGTTTGCCTGCTGAATGATGCCGGATACCCTCTGCGTGATGTTTTCAAGCGCCCGTTTGCTCCTGCCAAAACAAGTAATGAGGAATGTCATTTTGATAATCTTCTGGTTGCTGGTGTTCAGATCGTCAAGCAGCTCCAGGGTGTCTTTTTCATAAGTGATGATGTCGGTAGGCAGAATGTCCATGTCGTAGCCGGAGCGGACTGCCTTCTTCTGTTCCTCAATCTTCATTTTCTGGATATTGGTGAGTGCGCCCTTTAACATCTTGATTGCCTTTACCGGGTCCATCGTCTGCATATGGAGCGTGATTGTAAGGTTATCATCAATGTCAAGGAGCTTTTTTAACAGCTCGTCATTGAACCTGGGTGCAATAATGTCAAGATAGTGAACACTCCCGTACATCTTCCCCGACTTGAAGCGGCTCGGATAACGGAAATCAAACCCCGGCGGTGCTATGTAGTCCTTCACGCTCTTTCCGGACTCCGATAATTCCCGGAATGAAAAACGGAAAGGCTCCATTGTGTCCTGGTTAAAATACTCATGCAGGATACGCAGGCGTTCCTTCCCGTCAAGGCTTCTGGCATGAGTGCCGAGGTTTAAAAAGTTCTTGATAACGTCAGCTTCTATGCTGGCCAGCTTCGCTTTTGCCTCCTTATATCCTTTGCACTCAATACCGAAGATAAGGTATTTTGACTTGATGATGCCGTTGTTCCCCTTTGCCGCCTGTTTCTTTAACATTTCCGTGTATTCCTCACGAATATCGTCAAATTCATCGCCCTGCAAGGGTATGTCAAACTGGTCTATCAAAGTCTGTTCGTTGACCTGCCTGTTGAACAGAAACAGCTCAAACCGTATGGACGGGTCAAAGTAATTGATGAGCCTGCTGTACTGCTCTAAAATCTCCCCCTGATCTTCTATCTCCAAAAGGTCATAGTTGATGTCAAAGAACTCGACCATTTTTGTATAATGACCGGAAGATACCTGGCAGATGCCGTCACGGTACATTTTCTTAAATGTGATCGTTTTCTGCGCCGTGTCCGGTATCTCCGCTTTTTTGTCGTTCCCGGCAAGGGTGCTTTTTAACTCCCTCAACCGTTTCTTTTCCGAAAAGCTAAGCCCCGCTTTGGGCTTGGCAGCTTTTTTCTGCCTGCCCTGCGGTACTGCCTGCGGCTTTTTCTTCAAGATAACGCACCTCCTTCTTTAATGTTTCCCTTTCCTCCAACTGCTTGTAGAGGTTTTCCGATTTATAAGGACGTATCCCCGGTGTGAGCAGCTTCTGCCGTACCATGAAGTACAGCACCTTTTCTGCCGGGAAACCGTCTTTTTCATACATTGCCAGAAAAAAGAATGGCAGCATGAGGGCTACCATGATGAGCGCTGATACCTGTGTGCCTAATATCCCCTTTGTCACAAGGTAGAAAGGTATCCCCACCACGGCGGCGCCCCCAAAACAGATAAGCTGGCGTTTGGTAAGGTTCAGCGCCACTTTTGTTTTGATGCCGCTTAAATTTTTCGGCACTGCGACTGATATTGCCATAAGCATTCTGGCCGGATTTTTTTACATTCCGGCATTCCCTCCTTCCTGCTGATGATATAGGATTGCTGTCTGTCTAATGGGCATTCAGGACGCTTTTCGCAAGGGAGCCTGTCTTAAATAAGCTGAAGCACAGGATAACCGTGTATGCCGCAACCGACCAGAGCGCCGTGTGCAGGTTACTCGCCACAGCGACACTAGCAACAAGCACCGAATAGATGCCGACACAGACCATAATAAAAAATCCCTGAAATGCCAGGGCGCAAAGCCCCTTGATGTAGTTGCTGCCGATGCTGCCCCATTCCCGGTTGCTCAGTGTCGCAAACGGAACCGGGGCCACTGAAATATAAAGGTATATCTCTATCATGCGCCCGTATAGAACGACGGTGATGAGGACGGACATGATCTTCATACATAGGCTGACAATCATGGTTTCTATCCCAAGCCCGATCAGTTCGCCAATGCCCATAGTGGAAAGCTGGTTGTTGAACATGGTAGTCAGCGTGGTTGTCACATCAATGCTCGCAGAGCCTGATATGACACCCGCCGCCTTTGTCACGATATGGTTGCCCACATCGAAGATTGCCATTGTGATGTCAAAAGTCTTGCTGAGTAACATCACTGCAATACACGCTTTCACGAGGTAGCGGAAAAAGAACTCGCTCCCTACCTCGTGCATATTGTTTTTGTCCATTGCCATCGTTATCAGCTCATAACAAAGGATTGCGCTGATGATAAGCCCCGCTATGGGAATCATGACATTCTCTGAAAGGTTGCGGATCATGGAAAAAATGCTCCCATTCCATGCGCTGGGTGTCTGCCCGACTTCCCCGGCAATCTCGCCCACTTTTGTATTCACGTCCGTGAACATCGTGCCGAGGTTGTCAAGCACCCATCCCTGCAGCATCTCCTTTATAAATTCAGTGATTTTATCTATGATGCTGCCCATTTATCTTATGAAAACAGGCTGGAAAGCTGTGGGATCACCGTCTGCGCCACAATGATAATGCCCCCTCCACTCATAAGCTGCTTAATTCCCTGGCTCTTTGCTCATGTGAGATAAAGAAGTAAAAGAAGTGTAAAAAATTTTGCCGTTCCCTGTCCGGCTGACTGCCG
>QXWR01000056.1 GCA_009911065.1 Clostridiaceae bacterium
TTATCAAAGGCATAATAGGGGCGCTTTTAGCGCCTCTATCGGAATAAATAAAACATCGGAATTAGCCGGGTGGAGCAGCGGGAAGGAAATGCCGGAATTAAAATCGTCGATTGATACAATCCGTAAAACTTCATCAGAGTTGATAAGGGGGATTGAAACACAGCTTCTTGAGATTGAAAAGGAAAAAGCGGCAGAACAGGCGCAGGAGGACATCATACTTTTAGTGGCAGATTCTGACCGTTCTGAATACGAGCTTCTGAGCGTCAGGGGAATGGACAGGAATGAGCTGCTAAATTCCCTGTCCGCCATGAATGATGATGACAGGCAGAACGTGGGAGCTTGCCTTGAAAGAGCAGGGGCATGGACAACGCTTCTCGGCAATGAACGGAGTGAGGAAGTGGAGGAATACCATTTAGACTATGCCTACAATACAGATACCCATGAGATAACCGATTTTAAGACGTTGCAGGAAGAAAGGGAAAGAGCCAACAAGCCGATTGAGTACGCTGATGTGGTTGTGAGAATATCCATGCCGGACAGAGGGGAATATGAAACCATTAAAATCACAAATATGCAGTCAGAAGTGCAGAATGCCTTATATGATGTACCGTTTCTTGAAGAAAATGAGTGGAACGGAAGCGTAACGGATTATCTAAAGGAAAAAGGATTTGAATTTGTACCGATCATGAGAAGCGGAGGGGTGAATGACGGTTATCCGCAGTTTTATGATTTTGATGTCAACCTGACAGATTGGGAAGTGCATAGTGTTTCGGAACTTCCGGCAATGACGCAGGCAGAGCAGCTTATTAACCGCATGGAATTTCACAGGTCGGTATATGACAGTGATGAGCGCAATCTGATTATGAATCATGCCTATAAGCTGGACGATATGGAGGAAACCACTTCACTTGCCCATTCCATAGCGGAGCAGAAGGACGATTTAGAGCTGCTTTCGGAAACGAAAGACATGGCACAAGCAGAAATAGACTTCCTACCGGACGGTATGGTGGGGTTATCGGAGATGCACGAATACGGTTATTCATGGAATGAGATGCTCCCGCTGACTAAGGACAGGGCATCAGAGCTGTTTGGGGAAGATGTGGCGGTGTACCAGCTTCATGCAGATGGTTCGGAAACGCTTGTTGAGGACAAGGAAGTGTTGCAAGGGCATGACGGTCTGTTCGGTGTGCAAAAAGACGATTGGAGCGCTTATTTGGAATACCAGTCCATGAAACAGGAATTAGCGGAAAGCGCACCGAACAGGGAAGCGCAGCTTTTATATGGCAGCAAGGATCAGTTCGGCATCTACCAGCTTAAAGATATGGAAGCAACAAGGGATATTCGTTTTATGGCGATGGATTACCTTGAAATGAAAGGTGTTCCGGTTTCAAAAGAGAACTATGAGCTGGTATACACCGGGGAGCTGAAGGAGGGCATGAACCTTGAAGATATTTATACAAAGTTCAATATAGACCGCCCGGCAGATTTTACCGGGCATTCCCTTTCGGTCAGTGATGTGGTGGTGCTGCATCAGGACGGGGAGAATACAAGCCATTATGTAGATGCTGTCGGTTACAGGGAAGTGCCGGAGTTCACAAAGGAGCTTACGGTGTCAGCGGAAGTCAGTGAGGAAAAAGTCCCGGTTATTGAGGAAGATGCAAAATCTGATGAAGAAAAAGTTCCAGTCATGGAGGAAATTGCAGAGGAAAATTCACAGGAGGAATTAGATACAGATAAGGTATCTTATTATGTCATTGAGGATTTATCCACATGGGCAGACGGAAGCCCGGAAAAAAGCAGGCTGGAGCGTTTTGACAGCCTTCCGGAAGCGGTCGTGAAGTTTGCAGAGTATCAGGGGAAGGAATTGGACGATAAGCCGGATATGGCAAGGGCAACGCTTGGCGTCAATGTAAATGGCAGCGAGTTTGATGTGATCCATGTGAGGAACAATGAAAACTGCCTGTCACTGGACTTCACACAGAGCAAAGCGGCAGGGGAAAGCAGACGTTTCATGGACGATCTTCAGGTTTTATATGATGAAGTCGGTTTCGACAAGGTAAGAGTCCACCGGGAGATGTCACCGGAGGAAATAAAGGATTTTGTGAAGCAGCGGTTTGCGCATCAATTAAAGAACAGCGGTCTTGATGATGTTTCCCTCTATATGGACAGGTTTGATGCGCTCTATGAACAGGGGAAAATGGAGCATCTCATGCCGACAGCCAACCAGAAGCATATCGTGGAAGATGTACCATTTAATGAGTGGGAAAACCCATACATAAATGCAGAGGACAGAGAGGCGGACAGAACGGAAACAGAACTTGCTTTCCAGTTAGCAGACCGCTATATCAGTATTCAGGAAGTCAGCGACGGGTATGATTACACAATCTATGACATGGATTACCGGGAGCTGGACGGTGGCGTGTATGACAATCCGGACATAACAATCAGACAGGCGCTTGATGAGATTGTTGCAGACCTGAAAGAGCCGACGCACCGGGGCGAACTGGAGGGCAGCATACAGGCTGATGATGAACTGATACCGATTGATTATGATGGATTGATGGAAAAGATGGAACAGGCGGAAAAAGAGCATCTTGAGGAGCGTATCAAAAATGAAGTGCCGGAAGCTGCGGAAAGCAAGGTTATAGCCGATTTTAAAGCCAAGACTGAGGAATTATTTAATGGCATCAACGGGCATACACAGGAGGACATAGAGCTTGATGTATATGCCTATTTACAGTCCAAGATAGACGAATATGAGATAGATATTGAGCTTGTGGATGTAGTGGTATCAGGAAGCCGGTGCAGGGGATTGGAAAAAGCAGATTCTGACCTCGATGTGGTCGTGGAGTACAAGGGAAGGGAAAGGGAAGATGACCTGTTCAATGCCTTTAATGAGGACGGTTTTATGATTGGCGGTGTCAAAGTAGACATCAATCCCATTACAGAGGGAAAGACCGGGACGCTTGCAGAGTACCTTCCGGGAGTGGAAGCCTACCTTGAAGGCGTCAGGGAAGCAAGGGAACAGGAGCCAAGAAGCATTTTCAGTATCCGCATGAATGATGAAGAACGCTTTTTTGAGAATACCAGCAGCCTTGATGCCGATGCCCTGTGCAAAGCCTATGGGGAGTGTGAGCTTCCCTTTGTGGAAATGGGGCAGTATGGCAGGTGGATTGACATAGGGGAGTTTGCAGCCATACAGCAGAGTGAACGCTTGGCATTTTCCGTAGAATTTAATGATGAAACTGACGAGATTACCATATTTGACGGGGTGAATTTTGAATATAAAGGTCTGCGTGAAACAGTTTATCCGGATCAGGCGGAAAAAGATATTAAGATAACGCTGACCGTTGCGGAGTGTGGGGAGTTCCACAACCTCGGAGAGTACCATGAGGATATAGCGGGCGTGGAAGAAGCGGCGGCTATCTTCAACAGCATACCGCCGGAAAGAAGGAACGGTATCCCAAGCATCGGCATCAATATCCATATGGAAGGGACAGAGCCTTATGAGGACGCACAGATGGATATTGTGTCCGGCAAGGTCATTGATCTGGAAATGCTTGAATATTATCCGGAGATTACCGGAAACCAAAAAGCGTTGGAAGTCATTTCAGAGCTTATCAGCAGATTCCCTGATGCAGAAGTAAGGGGTTCTTTGGATAAGTGGCTGTCTGTGGATATGCAGCGCAGCGAACCAAAGCCGGATGCAGACAAAGCCGCCCTTTTAGCAGCACAGATAGACCAGCTTTCCTATGATTATGACACCGTCCAGTACAGGGACACAGTAGAGGACAGGGACGCACAGGTGGCGAACATCACAGAGGACATCAGGAACGGGAATACGGAATATCTGAATGATTTCCTTAATGCCATTATTTCAGACAGCATCAGGGAAGGGATAACGGATATTTTCGGGAAAGGCGCAGAGCTTGATGACAGTGAGGGCGTACAGACCGCACGAAAGGCAAAGGAGCTTTTAGACAGCCTTGCGGAATACAAGCCGCTTGCAAAGGTTGAGGAACTGGAGGAATGTAACTATAACATGATTGATAATGTCCTGAACAATGAAAAGCCGAAGGAAGAGCAGGAGCGCAAGTCAGGCAGAATTTCCGTAAAGGAAAAGCTGGCGGAGAAAAAGGCGGTCATCAAGCAGAGGGACAAGGCTGGAAAAGAAGTTTCGGAAAAGATAACCGAGAAAAAATCAGAGAGGGAGATATAAGCGTATGGATAAGTTTACAGTGGAAGAAATCAATTTAATGTGCGTGTTTGAGGGGCAGGACAGAACCGGCATGATTGCCGATATAAAGAACGTGATCCCGCACATACAGGACAGTGACATGGTGGAGCTTTCAAAACAGGTTTTGGAGAAGCTGGAAGCCATGAGCGATGAAGAATTTGCAGAGGTCGCACTGGAAGCGGTAGAGTAATTTATCGTGAATCTTTTATGGCATTATTCGACAAAAAGTGCTATAATTCTTTTAGTCAGATTAGAGCAAGTAGGGATAGTCTGCGGTTGTCCTTTCCGGAAACGGAAAGGAGGTCGGTATGAACACACTTGAGATACTTACACTGCTGTTAGTTATTTTTGCAGCATTAACATACTTAGACAATAGAAACAACCGCAAGTAACGGAAAAGGCTATCTTCTACTGCAATAGAGGATAGCCTTGTAATCCGTAATTTTTACGCTTTATAAGTTTCCGATTGAACAACCGTCGGACGTGCAATATCCTTCGGCTTCTATGATGATTATAAACCAACACTGCGGATTTTGCAAGAGGGTTTAGGGAATGGGGGTGCTTCGGCACTCCTATTTTTTTGAAAATCTTTAGATTATCTTACCTGAAAACGGTCTTATCTGCAAGAATTTTTTCTCATAAAAAGGAAAGAAGGAAGGAGTGGGATTCCGCAGTCGTCGGCATTGTGTGTAATGTGTATAACTCCCTGTCTTATGGAGCTGTGGGCAACGCTGTTTGCAGGATGTGGGAAAGCTGCCCTTGCTTTTCCATATGCTGTGAATGGCGTTGTCCATAGCGGAATGGGGAGTTATGCACATTTCCACGATGCTTTTTTGTTTTTGGAAGCTGCCTTTTTCTTAACATCAGCGGGCGGGGTTGTTGTTTCTGTCCGGCTGTTCCTGTGTGTCTTTCTGTGATTCTGTCCGTCCTAAGTATTGGTTCAGGTTTTCTAATTTCCGGTTCAAAGATTTAACTTCTTTTTCACAGTTTTTATAAGTGGCGGTCAGCTCATTTTTCTGTGTAGTCAGCTCTTGGTATTCCGCTTTCAGCTTGTCGATGTTCAAGCCTTTTAAGCTGATGCCCGCCTGTTCCAACATACGCCTTGCACCGCCATAAAGAATGATCTGGCTCTCGTGCTTCCGGAAATATGCGTCAGGGTTTTTAGCCTTTTTATAGGCGATATTGTAAGCCCTGTTTGCTTTATACTGTTCTGCATATTTTATGATTTCTGAAAGGTCTTTGATGCGGTTCTCCAGCTTGCGGACGGTCTGCTTTGCTTCCTTTCCTGTGGCGGCTGATGTGGCAATTTTCTGTTCCAGTTCCTTAATAGAACCAGCTTCGTTGTAAGCCTGTGCAGCAATCTTTAAATTCTCAATCGCTGCCCACCTTTGCAGTCCCGGACTGTTCTGGAATTTCTCATCGGTGGTGTCAACCAGCTTCCTGTTGGCGTAATCTCTTTTGGGGATAACAGCCTTCCGTTCCCGTTTTATTTCAATGCGTTCTTTGATGCGTTCTTTCGTATATTCTTTGCCAAGTGATTTCACACTGCCACGCACAAAGCGGTCTTTGCCGAGTGGACGGAACGAGATGAATTTGGGTGCATCTTCCCCAAAAGTTTCGCCTTTTATCTCATAGCCTTTTGCCCGCATCAGGAGCAGAAATTCCTCATAGGTGGACGATGCTTTTATGGCTGCATTGATGTCCTTTCTTAGCTGCGGTTTCCATGAAGTTCCATTCTTGTCTGCCTGCCATTCGTTGTATTTTTTTCCACGTTCCCCACCGGGGATAATGACAGAAAGGTTATGCTCATTGCACAGCTCGTCGCTTAATTTTCTGATACGGTAATAGGTCTGTTTGCAGTCATGGTATTTGTTATGTTCTATGTTGTCGGCAGCGCAGAAAATGATGTGGTTATGGACGTGACCTTTATCAATATGTGTGGTAACAACATAAGAATATTTTCCCTCTAAAACTTTGTCGGCAAGCTCTTTCCCTATCTGGTGCGCTTCCTCAAAACTGACCTCTCCGGGGGCAAAAGCCTGTATCAGATGATAGGCTTTATTCGGGCTGTTTTCCCGGCAGTGGTCTAAGGTATATTTGAAGTCAATCGCTGCGGTTTCCGGCGCACAGGCGTAAGAGGAAATGTAGATGCTCTCGTCCGTTTTGTCAGGGTTGCATATGTAGGCTACCGCTTTATCAACGGTTGCTGTGATAGCATGGATTTTTGTGTATGCCATACCTGTTTCATCAACTCCTTTACTTCGTCCATATCTTCCTGATAGACATGGTTCGTGCTGTTAATTCTTTTTGCAATCTGGTTCAGGCTGGAACTGATCCGCCCAAGCTCTGTATTGTATTCCCTCAAAAAACTGTAATCTACATCATAGACATATCCGTAGAGAATGAGCTTCCGGAGGAAAGCCGACTTGCTTTTCATGCCGGACAGTTTGAACTTCTCATCAAGGATATATTGTTCGTTGTCATTTAGATGAAATTCGTTCCGGTTGGTGCGTGTCCTGTTTGCCATTTCTGATACTTCCTTTCCTGATTTGGGGTACAAAAAAACTGCTGTAAAATGTTCGATTTACAACAGTCTGGTTTCGTGTCTGTTCAGTTGTTTTTGAATAGAATTATCCATGTGTTATTGTAGCAAATCTGCGGATAGAGGTCAAGGACTTGCAGAGAAAAAACGGAAAGAAAGTCAAAGAGGGTTAGGGATACTTCCCTATGGAAATTTCATCATACGGACGGTAGGGAAGTATGAGGAATTTCGCCTATGTGTCCGGACATAGGCAGTGCTTGCTAAGTTTGTTTTTCGACACTCCTGGAGGGTGTGTCGGTAATTGAAAAGAAAAAAGGACAGCTCTACTCTTTTGTAGGGCGTTCCTTTTTGATAATGATTGGTAAAATCATGAAATTCTTTGTTAGTTCGTTGCTTCAATAATTTTTCTGAAAGCTGCTGATGATTTGGATGGGATAAACTCCACTATTTCATATTGGGCAATTTTTTCATGGAAAAAGGGATCTCTTTCCATGATTTTTTCGGCTTCTTGTCTTGTGGCACAGTTACAAAGAATTATGCCACCTGTTCGTGGATTTTTTCTTCCAGAGCATATAAATTTTTCATTGTTGTAATATTCTTCTAAGTAGTCAATGTGTGCTGGCAAAACCTTTTCTACTTCTGAAATTGGTTTAACATAAGTTAAGTTAAAAATAAACATATTGAACCTCCAATAAAGTTGTGATAGAATAATAATGACCAAAGTCAGTGACCATAGTCATTATTATATGTTTTATGTTTTGGAAAGTCAATAGTATTTTAAGGAGAAAGAATTATGGAGCAAAAAAAGTCACGCAAAGAAAAGGCTGCTGATACGAAAAATAAGATATTTGAAACAGCAGTAACACTCATAAAAGATAAGGGGTATGATAATGTTACCGTAGATGAAATTTGTAGAACAGCAGGTTTAGCAAAAGGTTCATTTTATGTTCATTACAAATCAAAAGAGGATATTGTGCGGGAAAGTTATTACACTGACATGGGGGCATATATTAGCAAGCATTATACTGAATTTATTGTTTCTAATCCTGATATGTCTGTGATTGAGCGCATTATTTATTTTTTGGGTTTGGAATTTGAATTTTCGGAATATGCAGGATATGAACTTACCTGTTTGGCATACTCATTAAATTTGAGTGCATGTATACCCGGTGCGTCAGAACATTTCAGCAAAAGGCAGTTTGCTAAATTGTTATATAGCGAAATTAAATCAAGTTTAGTATTTTCTTCTTCCGGGTTTTCATGTGATGAAATTTTTCAATACTTGGAAAGCATGGTAAGGGGTATAATGGCTACATGGTGTTTCTCAAACAATTCTTTTGATATTGTAAAGCAAGGGAAAAGATATATTGAACAGGCAGTGTATAGTCTTTACAAGAATGGTGGTGGTTAAAGTAAAGAATGATGGAATGGATTGCCAACTTTATATGCACCCAATGGTTGCTAGATTGGAACGTATGAGTAGATTGTTTATGGGGTATAAGTAAGTTATAATTTTGAAGGACAGGAGGAAATTAAAATGGAATTTAGAGAGAAGCTACAATTACTTAGAACAAATATGAAATTGTCGCAGGAAGAATTAGCAAATAAATTAGACATCTCCAGACAATCCATAACAAAATGGGAGAACGGACAATCTTTTCCTGATATTCAGAATCTTATACAACTTAGTGAGATTTTTAGAGTTTCCATTGACAGACTTGTAAAGGAAAATGACACCTGTATGGTAAGCCTTTTTTGTGATGAAAACTATCCGAAACAGGATATTCGGACTTTTTTAGTCAGGGCAAAAAACAATACATATGCAGTAGGAGAAAATGAGGTTTTACCGTCAAAGCCTAATTCGCATGATTTCCATTATGTTGAAGATGATTACTTATATATAGACAGTTATTTTGGAAATCAAAAATTCATAGGTGAGGAAGGCGTCTGGATAAAAAATAATACAGTGTGGGCAATGAATTATTATGGACAGAGTTTGAATGAAAATTTTAATATTACATTTTTGAAAGAAGCACTTTCCCATGTGTCGGTTTCGATGCCATTCCGGGGACCGGAATTTTATCAAAAAGGAGATTATATGTACCAATGTCAGGTACAGGGGGATTTTGAATGTTTTACGGGAGAGGAAACGATATATTGTAAACAGCAAAAGGTATATACCTGTACTTTTCATGGGGGTATCGTCTTATGAAAATCATAGAAAAAGAGATTTCCGTAAAAGATTTGGTTACAAAGTCCAATCTGCCAGCGAGTGATTATGTAATAAATCCCTATGTAGGCTGTCCGCATGGATGCAGGTATTGTTATGCCTGTTTTATGAAACGCTTTACAAACCATAGTGAGGAATGGGGGAGCTTTATTGATATTAAGCGATGTGATAGAGCGATAAGCAGAAAGAAGTTACAGGGTAAATCAGTTTTCCTTTCGTCAGTAACAGACTGTTACAATCCATATGAAGAAAAGTATGGAAGCACACGAAAGATATTGGAGCAGTTAGTATCAATAGATTGTGAACTGAATATTTCAACAAAATCGAACTTGATTTTAAGGGATATAGACTTGCTGAAACAATGTAAGAACCTAAAGGTTTCGGTATCAATCAATACATTAGATGAGCAATTCAGAAAGGATATGGATAATGCCAGCAGTATTGCGGAACGGTTAAATACATTGAAGGTATTGCATGAAAGTGGGGTATATTCTGTTTTGTTCATGTCACCTATATTTCCGGGCATAACAGATTTCCGAAAAATAATTGAAAGCAGCAAAGCCTATGTAGATGAGTATTGGTTTGAGAACCTAAATTTGAGGGGGAGTTATAAGCAGGATATACTTGATTACATAAAAAATTTTTATCCTCAACTCATGGAACTATATAACAATATATATTTACAGGGAAATATGGAATATTGGCATGATTTGGCGGTTGATATTGAGGAATACTGCGATACACATTCAATAAAGCATATCAATTATTTTTATCATAAGGAGTTAGTAGAAGCTAAATTAAATCAACAATAGAATTGTAAGGTGCAGAGAATAGTTAAGATAATATCTGATGAAGAAAAAATTTTCTTCTGTTAGATATAGATATTTATTAACCAAGTAGTTTTAACTACATTATTACAGGAGGTACAAGATTATGGCATTTTCGAATGTAGCAGAGTGGAACGATGAAACAAAAGCAGCCGCAGCTTGCGGTGCATCATGTGGTACAGCGTGTGGCGCAGGTGACAAACCAGAAGAAAAACCAAGTGCTTGCGGTGCAGATGATAAGCCGGAGGAAAAACCAAGTGCTTGCGGTGCAAGTGATAAGTAAAAAGGGTTTTCTGTGGTATGTATTATCATTTGTCAAAGGGCTTCCTCAATAATTAACGGAAGTCCTTTGTTGAATTACATATAAGTGAAGGGAACGCTGATTATGAAACGATATTTTGCCTTTCAATGGCATATTACTGATTATTGTGACCAGAGATGCAAACATTGTTATATATTTTCAGAAAGAAATTGTGAAGAATTATTATCTATGTCTTTAGATAATATGAAAAAGGTAATAGTAAATATTGAGGATATGTGTATGCGTCTTAGAAGAATACCATATTTCTATATTACAGGTGGTGATCCGATACTGCACTCAAAATTTTGGGATTTGTTAAAGATAATCCAAACAAAAGGATATAAATTTACTTTGATGGGGAATCCTTTTCATTTAAGTGATGAGGTGTGCAGGAGATTGAAAGATTATGGTTGCGAGAAATATCAGATGTCTATTGACGGTATGAGAGAGACACATGATTATTTTCGTAAACAGGGTTCTTTTGATTGCACGATAGAGAAAATTAGCTGTATTCGTGATGCTGGATTGAAATGTGCCATTATGTCCACAGTATCAGGGATCAACATCAAAGAAATTCCGGATGTGGTAGATTTAGTCGTGGAAAACAAGGTAGATATTTTTGCATTTGGCAGGTACTGTCCAACCAGTGCAGAAAAAAATATAGGAATTGCACCTTTGGAGTATCGTGATTTTTTAGATAATCTTTGGCTGAAATATGAAAAATATAAAGCTGAAGGAGTGAGTACATATTTTAATTTGAAAGATCATTTGTGGACATTGTATCTATATGAGAAAGGACTTTTTAAGATTCCTGAAACTGCTAGGAAAGATATGATTTATGATGGGTGTCATTGCGGCATATGCCATGTGACAATTTTACCTAATGGAGATGTTTATGCTTGTCGTAGATTTGAAAGCAAGGTAGGAAATGCACTGGAAGATAGCCTGATGGAGATTTTTATGGAAAAGGAAGAAATGTATCGTGATTATGATAAGTTTGAAAAATGTTATGAATGTGAGTTAAGAGGATTTTGCAGAGGGTGTCCGGCGGTTGTTTTTGGCACAACAGGAAATTTCTATGCTGCTGATCCTCAATGTTGGAAAAGGTAAGGTGATTAACTTGGGAAAAGTAATGGTTTTATCATTTACCGATGATGAGGAAGATATTTATAGAGGAATATTGAACATTGTAAATGGTAGCAATAATTTTGAACAATACAATATTTTCCAAAATATAAAGCTGATCCAAGAGGGAGCGTTGAAAATAGACTTTGTACAAAGAAGTGTTTTGGTTAATGATGCTGAAATAGAACTTACATATATTGAGTTTGAAATTTTGTGCCTGTTAGCCAGTAATCCCGGCAGGGTATTCAGCAAAGAGCAGATATATGATATTGTTTGGAAAGAAGCATACGCAGGTGATTACAATATTGTTATGAGCCATATCCACAACATAAGGGAAAAGATAGAGGACAATCCAAACGAACCGACTTATATACAAACGGTTTGGGGTGTGGGTTATCGGTTTAACAAAAATTTAAGTAGCGGTCAGTAAGGAAAGTATTACGGATTTCTGCTTATTTTTTGTCTTATGTGTCTAAAGGGTATTCATAGGATACATGAAAATGCTGTCAGTGCAATCATTTCATAGTCCAGCACAAAACAAGTTTCGTTTCATATGCTATATTTACACATTCAGTTTTCCCTTATTCTATGGTAAAATAAGGAAAAACATAATGGAGATGATAAAGATGTTAGTGAATCAAAGTGTAGATAACTATGATAGAAAAACCGGGACATATATTGTGGCATATTTAGACATTTTGGGAATTACCAATAGAATTAAGGGGAAAGATGAAGAAGGATTAGCACTGAATAAATTATATAATCTTTATACACACACTATACATACGACAAAGATGATACAAATACAGGAAAACAAGGATATTCAATTTAAAATTTTTTCTGATAATATTATTATTGCAAAGAGAGTATCAGAAGATAAAGAGCAACGTATGAAAGATATAAGAAGTTTATTAATGTGTGCGGGACATCTTCAGGAACTTGCCGCAAGTGACAGTGTAGGTTGGATGCTGCGAGGTGGAATTACCATAGGACAACTGTTTATTGATGATGTTATGGTATGGGGAGAGGCATTAGTAAAAGCATATTATCTTGAGAATAAGGTAGCTGCTTATCCTCGTGTCATTATAGATAATATTGTTGTGCAGGAGATTATAGGAAATGAAATATTAAAAGAATATTTGAGATTGGACTTTGATAATTTATATTTTTTAAATTATCTAAATGACTGTTCTTTTTGCGGACAGATGTTGATGGAAGGGTTTGAAATCATGAAAGCAGAAGTTAATAATAGATTTGATGAGAAAATTTATCAGAAATTTTGCTGGCACATGAATTTTATTAATTCTGAGTTAGATAAAAAGAATCAAAAGAAAGATAAAAAATATAGGTTGTCTATGTGATAATTACTTTTTTATGATTTAGAATACACTTCCGAAATATATCATTGTTATTGAAAAAATGTGATCGCAATTTGTTGAGGAGGAAACAATAAAATGAATAAAGTTCATTTGTTGAACATTGTCTTTTTGATTGTTGAAGTTATCGCGTTTATTCCTCTAACGATAGAGGTGTTTGGAGATATGAAACCTGATGTTCTTACAATTTCCGCAATTGTTTTTGGGGTGGGAATGGTTGGAAACTGTATATGCGTAGTTGTCAGATTTATTTTTGAATCGAAAAAGAAATAGACAAATTCACATTTTGTGGAGGTAACCTATGAAAAAATAATTTTAGGATCAACGATGTTCCTTACAGGAGTTATTTCTTTGTCAATAGTATTGGCAGGAAGTATGGCTAGTGAGTGGAATGTAAATGGTCAGTTCTCCTCATTTTGGAACATATAGCAATATGGACTTATGCCAGCAATTTACTGTTTTATTGTAATTGCAGTCATCGGACTTATAATTGCGGTATGGGGATTGTTTGATAAAAAAGATAGGTAACAATTTTATGTTTGTTAGCTAGTAAGCCCGGCAGGGTATTCAGCAAAGAGCAGATATATGATATTGTTTGGAAAGAAGCATATGCGGGTGATTACAATATTGTTATGAGCCATGTCCACAACATAAGGGAAAAGATAGAAGGAAATCGAAGTGAGCCGATTTATATACAAACGGTTTGGGGTGTTGGCTATCGGTTCAACAAAAATCTAAGCAGCGGTTTGTAATAGAAATATTACAGATCGTTGCTTTTTCATATAAATGATAAGAAGAAAGAAACAAGGCGACTGGCAAATTTGGGCGAGTTACCTTGTTTTCATTTTAAAAATTAAGAAATAATCGAGAAATAATCAAGTTGAAATCAAATTATTTCAAGTATCCTATTCTTTGGGATATTTATAAGTCCGAAGATAGGCTTCCACAATGGCGAGAATAGTTGTTATCTGTTCTTCTGTGCATTGTGATAGATAAACCAAAAGCCTTCGGTAGTCAAGGTTGTCTGCTGGAGCAGTTGGATAAAAGAAAGGATCAGCGGAAATATGTAAAGCTCGTATGAGCTGTCCAAGTTTTTCAAGGCTTGGTACATTTCCATGATTTTCAATTTCTTTGATATAGCGTGATGAAACGCCGGATTTTTCAGCCAATTCTTCATAGGTCAGCTTCTGGTCGGTTCTAGCCTGCTTCAGACGGAATCCCATTTCCTTGTCAATTTTCTTAGTCCTTGCCATATATGCACCTCCATGTATAGTGTATATTGCACATTTTACTTTGAAAATGCACTAATATTTCACTTTATCAAAGGGGCATAATGCACATAACAGAATAGAAAGACTTTGGATATTGCATATAAAAAAACGCAGTATTCAAAGGTTTTTTCACGTTGGTTTTATCCTTTGGGTACGTTTAGGAGAATTTATGTGTTCTGAACGGTCTAAAGGATATTTTTGTGACATTTGGAATCTATTCCGCTTTTGGCGTGGAAAGGTTCTTTCATAGTTTGTTTTGCTGGCAATGCAGCAAGCTATATCCTGAAAAGTGAACTATGCACACTTGTAGTGTGTGGAGAAATTAGAATATCAGATATGAATAACGTCCAGCAGGCATCAGCCTGTCAGGGCGTTTTTTATATATTCGAAAATTTTTTCAACAATCTGCAAAGTTTTCGACGTTTTGCCTATCCCCGATTGGGATATGGAGTGAAAGGGAGAACCATTTCACTCTGTCCCATTTGGATACGGAAGGAGGTGAACTCTTATGGAGCAATCTTCTTCCGAAAGAAAACAGACCGTTAGGCATCAGTTTGACAGCTTCTGCAAAATGGTACTGCATGGTGAAAAGGTCAACTATGAAAAGGAAATGGAGTACCGGGGACGGCATGAAATTTCTTTGTCACAAGTGCCGGAGGAGGAGTTGAGTCGGTTGAATACTGTGGATGAGTACATAGCTGAATCGGAAATGTTTCGTGTCCTTGATTATGACATCGAGGTAAAGGACGAGCTTATTGGCGAAGCGTTGAAGTATCTGCCGGAGAAAAAGCGGAATGTCATTTTGCTGTCTTTCTTTATGGATATGTCAGATACGGAAATTGCAAAGCACATGAATCTGGTCAGGAGTACCATTCATCATCATCGTGTCAGCTCACTACAGGCATTAAAAAAGATTATGGAAGGAATCAGAAATGGAGAAATCAAGTAAGTGTTCAAAATTGCTGCCTTACCATATCATAGCGGCAGCGGCTTCCGGCGATGTGGAAGCAATCAATAAGGTTCTGAAACATTATGAGGGTTATATTGCAGCGCTGGCTACAAGAAAGCTCTATGACGAATGCGGCATACCGCATTACTGTGTTGATGAAACCTTGCGTCGCAGATTAGAAACGAAGCTGATTACAAAGATATTGGCTTTTGAAGTCGCATAACAAAAAGTCGGCGGTTTCCCTTTCCGCTGTCTGACCGGGGTATGCGCAGATGAACCTTGACAACTGAATACTGTATTGCATACAGGACGTGAGGATATGCAGAGCCACTAAGCAGATGCGCCATGACGTACCTGCCCTGTCTGAAACAGGGTAAAATGTGAGGAAATGTTGAAACAGTACATTGAAACAAAGGTAAGGAGCGAGAGGGATCAGGCAAAATATGTAGCAGTTACATGGGGCGATGAAGCATATCTGTGATAATGATACTTCCGGGTTGTGGGGAAACCGCAGTCCGGTCAATTAGATGACGGTGCAAGACCGATGTGGGCAGTGTAATGAGCTGCCACCTGTATTGCAGTTTTTATCTGCTAATAAATGGGGAGAAGCGTATTCTGTCTGTTTATTAGCAGATAAAGCTGTGCAAAGAATTAGGAGGATATTTTTGATGCAGAGAATACCAAAGGCAATTAACAAAAAGAGATTAGTGAGATATAAAGAAGGTGCAGAAATGTACAGCATGGGTATGAATAAATTCCAGTCTTTGGCGAAGGATGCAGGCGCTATCTTGAAGATTGATAGAATGGTATTGGTTGATTTAGATGTATTTGACGAATATCTTGAATCATTTCGAGTGAAATAGGCGGCAGGCATTTTAGGCAAGAAAGATTTTTCGTATAACCGAAAATAAGTGTTGACTTTTAGTTTAACTGAAAGTATAATGAATATGAAATGGATGGAGGTGTATATTGTGGCGAGGACAGGCAGACCAAAGTCTGACAATCCGAAAAAAAGCCTTATCGGATTGAAGCTGACAGAAGAAGAAGCCGCAAAACTCAGGGAATATGCGTCCAAACATGACATGACCATAACGCAGGTGCTACAAAAGGGGATTGATTTGCAATATGCAATGGAAGAAACCATAAGTAGCTAGTACGAAATCTCTTTCCTTGAGAAAGGAGCAGAGATGGCAAAATCAAGAAAGGATAATAAAGGGAGAGTTTTAAGAAAAGGCGAAACTCAGCGCAGTTGCGATGGCAAATATGTATATACTTATACCGATCCGGAAGGGAAACGCCGGAGTATCTATTCTAAGGATATTATGGAATTGCGTAAAAGGGAGGAAAAGCTGATAAAAGACCAGTTGGACGGATTGGATACATATGTGGCTGGCAGTGCAACGGTCAACTTTGTTTTTGACAGGTATATCTCTACAAAGTCGGAACTCAGGGGAACAACCATGCGGAATTACACATATATGTATAACCGTTTTGTCAGGAATGGCTTTGGAAAGAAGAAAATCGCAGCAATAAGATTTTCGGATGTGTTGCAGTTCTACCAGCATTTACTGAAAGATAAGGAAATGCAGATTAACACATTAGAAACTATCCATACGGTGCTTCACCCAACATTCCAGTTGGCGGTGCGTGATGACATTATCAGGAACAATCCAAGTGACGGAGTGATGGCACAGATAAAAAAGCAGCCGGGTAGAAATCATGGCGTAAGACACGCTTTGACTTTGGAACAGCAGCGAGCCTTTATAAATTATGTGGAAAATAATCCTCAATATTACCGTTGGGTATCTCTTTTCAAATTTTTATTGGGAACGGGGTGCAGGATTGGGGAGGCAATAGGGATTAGGTGGGAAGATGTAGATTTTGAAAACAGGATGATTAGCATTAACCACAGCCTGATTTATTATTCGAGAGAATATAAGGAACACCCTATGAGTACATTTTCTATTTCTCTCCCAAAGACGGAAGCGGGTATACGCAATATTCCAATGATGGATGCTGTTTATAACGCACTCCAAGCAGAGCTGGAAGAACAGCGGGAAAGTGGATTTAATGAAACCGAGATTGAGGGAATGAAAGGATTTATCTTCATGAACCGTTTTGGATATATTCATAATCCGCAGAGTATAAACCGGGCAATTAAGCGTATATACGAATCGTACAATGCAGAAGAAGTGGTAAAAGCTCTCAAGCAGCATCGGGAGCCAGTGCTAATACCGCATTTTTCATGTCATCATTTGAGGCACCCGTATGTCAAGCACAAGACAAAAAGTTTTTTAAGAAATTCCAGAGTTTTTAAGGCCGATTTTTGCGCCCCATCACATTCCCTCTGTACAGAAGTCTTTCATTTTCCAGACAATATCAACCTGATTTCCGGGGTGAATATCCACACGTTCAATCAGTGCGTCAGCCAGGGCGGTATTTAATCCGCTGGCGGCTGAAATTTCCTGCGCCAGTTCCAGTCTGGCGTTTTTTGTTTTTGCGTCCATTTTCGCTTGGGCGATTTCAGCGGAGAGTGCGCCCTGGACTTGCCGCAGCCGTTCCAGTTCCGCATCCACATCGGCTTTCTGTGCCTTGTAGTCCTCCAGGGTAATCTCTTTCAGTAAAGCCTGCTCATATAGCACCCGTTTCCGGTCAAGACAGCTTTCTACGCGCTGGCTGTATTCCGTATGCGTTGCAATCTTAGTATCCAGCAGGCTGGCATTTGAAAGGTTCTCCACGTTCAAAATCACCTGCGCCTGCCTGGAAATAATCTCATAGAGGATTGCTTCCAAGTCCTTTTCAGCAATCCGCAGGCCGTGGCAGGCAGCAGACTGATCCACCTCTGTATGCTTGCAGACAAAGAAATGTCTTTTACTTGGATTGCGCGGCATTGCGTGTCCGCAGCAGCCGCAAAAGACCTTGCCGCGCAGGGGGTACAGATGTACGTTTTTCTTTATGCAGCGTTTTTTCGGCTTTAATTCCTGCACCCGCTGGAACAGCTCTTTGCTGATAATAGCCGGATGGTGGTCGGGAATCCTGAACCATTCGCTTTCATCACGGTTCCGTACCCGGCTGCTCCCCACCTCGACCACCTGTTTCCTGCCCATGACATAAGTGCCAATGTAGCGTTCATCCAGCAAGATGTTCCGAATGGTCGATCTCTGCCAAATCTGATGGGTTCTGGAAATATCGTGAATCTTTCTTCCCTTGGATGCTTTGTATTCGCCTGGTGTGGGGATTTTGCGCTCGTACAGTTCCTGAATGATTTCGCTGGAAGTACAGCCGCGCCCTGCCAGTTCAAAGATAAGCCGGACATTGGGGGCTGTTTCCTCATCCGGCTCCATGCGCCCGTCCGTGCCTTTCTGGTAACCGTAGGGACATAACACGCTCTGGTATTCTCCCCGCCGGAATTTCACATACTTGGCGGTTTTGTACTTGATGGAGAGGTCACGGCTGTAAAATTCGCTGATCAGGTACTGAAACGCCACATTGATACCGCCCGTGTCGCCATGCAGCGTATCGCTGTCAAAGCCGTCATTCAGGGAAATAAACCGTACCCCATACAGCGGAAAGACGCGCTCCATAAAATATCCGACCTCAATGCTGTTGCGCCCAAAACGGGTAAAGTCCTTGACGATGATGCAGTTGACCGCGCCCTCGCGTACCTTGTCCAGAAGTTCCTGCACGGCGGGCCGTTCAAAGTTTGTCCCGCTGTAACCGTTGTCTACAAATTCCAATACCTCCGCATGGGCGGCATCCTCCATCGCATCGGCGTACTGGTGAAGCGCCCGCTTCTGGTTCTCAATGCTGAAACTCCCCACCTTGCTGTCCTCGGAGGAAAGCCGGATATAAAGGCCAATCACATAGGGTTTATACATCTTCCAGCACCTCCATCAGCCGCTCAAAGCCGCTCTCAAATTTGAATTTCACATGAATGTCCTCTGCGCTGTTGACGGTAACGCAGTCAATCAACTGGTTTACCAGCAGGGCGGATAAGGCGGTATCTTCGCTGACTGCCGCCAGCCGTTTGGCTATATCCGTATAGCGTTCCATTTGATTTTCCAGCGCTTTCTGCTTACTTTGAAGCTGCTGCACACGCAGGACTGCCGTTTCGATTTTCTGTGTATAGTCGGCTTTCATTTCGTGATACTCTGTGCCGGTCAGGATGCCGGTAACGAAGTTCTCATACAGGCTGGTTAAGAATACCCGGTTGCGTTCCGTTTCCTGCTGTAACTTAGAGATTTCGGCGGTCATTTCCGCCTTTTTCGCAGTGATTTTGTAATCCTGATGTTTCAGCTTTGCGTGGGTTCCCACCACAACCTCGGCGTGTTTGCGGATAATGGCTAAAAGCGCGTCAAACAGCCTTTTTTCCGGCAGATGGGTAACACCACCCGGACAATACTGAACGCCCATCCGGTCATTGGCAATACAGCGGTAGGAGTATATCCCCCGTGACCTCTGCCGGTGCAGGTTCTTCCCGCAGCAGCCACAGAAAATACGTCCCCGGAGAATGTTCTCCGTGTAGGGGATTTTTTCCGTCCCCTGCTTTGCAGCCGCATGTTCCCGGACAGCCTGCACCCTTTCGTACAGTTCGCGGGCAATCAGCGGTTCATGGGTTCCCCGCACGACAATCCATTCAGAGCGGTCAGTGGGAACCTGCTTGTGGCCGACCGTTTTCGATTTCCCCTGCACCATATCGCCCATGTAGACTTCATCCGCTAAAATCTTGGAAACTGTCCATGTCTGCCATTTTCCGCTGCCCATGAGCCGCTTATTGGTAATCAGGCCGGTTTGAGCCAGATAGTGACCGGGCGTAGGATAGCCGCTTTGATTGAGCCGTTTTACCACCTCATTGAGCGATATGCCGTCAACCGTCCACTGGAAAATCTGCCGGACGATGGGGGCGGTATCTTCATTGACAAGCAGCTTGTGGCAGTTATCCGGCGCTTTTTTATAGCCAAAGGGCGGACGCGCCCCCACAAACTCCCCGTCCTGCATCGCCTGCCGCTGCTGGGCTTTTACCTTTTTGCTGATGTCGGCGGCATAAGCTTCATTTATCATATTTTTCAGGGGCACAATCAGATGGCTGCCGCTGTTTTCCTTGTTTTCGCTGTCAAACTGGTCGTTGACTGCAATAAACCGAACCTGATGCAGCGGGAAATACTTTTCGATATAGTAGCCGCTGTCAATCGCGTTCCGCCCCAGCCGGGAAAGGTCTTTGACGACCACGCAGTTGATTCTGCCGCGCTCCACATCGTCCAGCATCCGCTGAAAGGCTTCGCGCTCAAAGGTGCGCCCCGTTGTGCCGTTGTCGGTGTAAACCGCCACGATTTCAATATCCGGGCACAGGGCAAGATAGGCTTCCATGATCTGCTGCTGGGTTTCCAGCGAATCGCCGCGCCTGCCGTTAAATTCCACGGACAAACGGATATAGAGGGCCGCTTTCCAGACTTTCATCCCCACATGGGCGGGCTTTTCCTGCACAATGGGGTTTTTCCTGCTTTTCCTTGCCATATTAAACCGCCTCCTTTGTGGTTTCCAGCCTTGCCTTTGCCTGCTGGTATTCAAGCTGGTAACGGAATGTGATTTTCAGATTGTTCTTGCCCTCCACATGGATACACTGGATCAGGGTGATAACGGCCCGTCTGTCCAGGGATGTCATGGTGGAAAACTCCTTGAAATGCTGTGTCCAGCGCAGCCGGTCATTGGTGTTGGCGCTGGCCTGCTCCATTTCTTTCCGCAGGCTTTCAATGGCTTCCCGCCGCTGTTCTATCTGTGCGGTATACTGGTTTTTCAGGTCGCGGTATTCCTTTTTGTCAAGAAAGCCGCTGACGAAGTTTTCATACAAAGCCGCTTTAAACTGCATAGCCTTTTCAAGCTGTACCTCATTTTCCGCAATCTGCGATTTGAAACCGGCAATCAGTTCCTGATTGATCTGTTCCTCACTGATGCTGTCCAACAGCTTTTCCAGCGATACCACGTTGCGGATATGGGCTTGCAGGCTTTCCAGGACGCAGGCGGTCAGTTCATCCTCCCGCAACATGGTAGGGTGTTCGCAGCCGTGCTTTTTTCCGGTGGGACAGTGATAATAAATATACTTTTTACCCTTGACGGTATTGGTTTTTCGCGTCATACGTCCGCCGCAGGAGCGACAGATTAAGATGCCGGAAAACAGATAAACCGCATCCCCGTCCGGCGCTGTCCGGGTGTCCAGCCCCATGATTTTCTGCACCAGTTCAAAGTCCTGCTTGCGGATAATCGGGGCATGGGCGTTTTCGGTGCGTATCCATTCTTCGGCAGGCTTTTCAATGATGTCCTTGATTTTGTGGTTATGAGTGCTTTGTTTGCCTTGCAGCAGGACGCCAGTATAGGTTTCGTCCTGCAAGATACGCAGGATGGCATGGGCCGACCATTTTGCTTTCTGGCTGTCCGCATAGCCCTTTTTCGGATGTGGCAGGCCCCGGCTGATTTTATAGGCCAGCGGGGAGGGAATGCCCAGCCGGTTCAGTTCGTCCGCGATCCGTTTGGCGCTGGCCCCGTCAATGCGGCGACGGAAAATGTCCCGCACAACCCGCGCCGTGTCCTCGTCAATTACAAGCTGGTTTTTGTTTTCCTGGTCTTTCCGGTAGCCGTACACCGGGCAGGCTCCCACATATTCCCCGTTTTTGCGCTTGCTCAGTAAAGCGCTGCGCGTTTTCACCGAAATGTCACGACAATAGGTGTCGTTGAGAAGATTTTTCAGGGAAATGTTCAAATCATCGCCGTTATGTTCATTGGCGGTGTCAATGCCGTCATTGATTGCGATAAACCGTACCCCGTAGGCGGGGAAAATCTGGCGCAGGTAACGCCCGGTTTCGATGTATTCACGCCCCAGGCGGGACAGGTCTTTGACAATCACGCAGTTAATGGTTCCCTGGGTGATGTCCTGCATCATTTCCTGAAATGCGGGCCGGTCGAACAGAACGCCGCTGTAACCGTCGTCCACTCGCTCGTTTACCAGCGTAATGTCAGGGTGGGCGGCTACAAAGTCCTCCACCAGTTTTTTCTGGTTGGTAATGCTGTCGCTTTCCTCGCTCTGGTCAGCCGTATAGGAAAGCCGCAGGTATGCCGTTGCATCGTATTTTGCCATAAAAAAATCACTCCTTTGAAATTTACGGACTTTCCCCATAAATCAAAGAGTGATTCGGATTTACCTGATGCAATTCTTTTTCCACTGTCAGTATAGCACAGGCAGGCGGGGAAGTCAACACGTTAAAGTGCTAAATCAAAACTTGTTTCAGGCAGTCCTCCAAAGATACGCCGTTTTCCGCAAACTGCGCGTGGACAGTAAATTTGCCGCACTTGAAATGGCAGGGGTTCTTAATCTGGCGGAGAAATTCTGCCACCCGTTCCTCCCTGGGCAGGCTCTGATCCACGGATATGTCACGAATATCGACCAGCGCAGTATCGGGCTGGTTGTTTGCTGCGTCCTGCATCGTCATGGTTTGCTCCTCCTCTATGAATGAAAAGGACCGCAGACGGGATAGTCTGCGGCTCCTATGTACGTTTTCCCATCAGCCCTTGAAGCGGTAGGGCAGCTTGCGCCCGCCGCGCTGCTGGCTGTTATACTTTTCCAGAATGACGCGGGCAAAGCGGAGGGCGGCTTTATTGGTGGAGAAGTCCATCTTGCCGCGCCGGATGATTTCTTCCGGGTCAACCGCAGACAGCCGCTTGATAAAAGAACGGTCGTCCAGTTCGGTTTCATAGGTTTTCAGAAACAGCGCCATGCCGGAGAGCATAGACGCACGGAGGGAGATGGACGCGCCGTGCCATGTGCTGTCCAGTAATACCAGCAGGCGGGAAAAAGCCGCTCCGCCCAGCAGCCGGTAGGCGTTGATGATGGCGCGGGTAGAGAGGATTTCATAAGCGTCGCCGCTTTTCTTATCCAGCACCCACACAAAACCCGCCGCCTCCACAAGCCGCTTGATTTCCAGCACCTCGGCATCCGTGCCGGACTCCAGCAGGGCTTTTGTGGCGTGGGAGAGCCGCAGCCGGCCTTTGGACTGATCCAGCTTGAAATACAGTTCGGCTTCCTGCTCGTAACTCAAACCGGTGTAAATCAGGCAGGGGACGGTTACATTGCCGCCGTCTGCCATCTTCCGCATGGCGGCGATCCGGTGCTGCCCGTCCACCACGTTAAATTTGCCGTCCCGGAAGCTGACTACCAGAGGGGTCAGCAGGCGGTCGTCCCACTTGGCGATCAGGCGGTCAACGTCCTCCGGCTCCACAGGCCGCTGGTAGGGCAGGCCGGAAGTAAGCTGGTTGCTGGATAAGTCGCGCTGTACGCCGGGGTTCGCATACTGTGTTTCTGTTAAAAGGTTCTGCTGTTCCGTGCGCTCCGTACCGGGCGGACGGCGTTTTTTTCGATAACTGCTCATACATTTATTGTCCTTTCCATTTGATTTAATAAGTCCGCCATTGCGGAAGAAATGCTTTCAAAACGCTGCCGGACAAACTCAAACTGCACTTTGGAGATGTGGGGGAACACGATAGTACAAAAGGGGTCGTGATACCACGCGAAGCCTTTATGAAAGGTCTGCACAAAGCCGTCAATGTCTGCCAGGAGCGTATCCGGCGTGTAGCTGCAATCCTTGTCGGGATTTTTCAGGTCGGCTATGGATTCCTCCAAGGTGTCATAGTGTTTGTCGCCCAGTGAATAGGGAACCGTGGGCGATGCCGGCGGTTCTGCAACCGGCTCTGCGGCCCGTTCCGGCTCATGTGCCGGTTCCGGCGGTTTGGATGGTTTTGGCGGTTCTGCCGGGGGAAATTCGTCTGCTGACCTGATTTCCCCAGCCGCCAGCTGCGCGGCGGCTTGTTCCTGCTGTTCCGGCTCCATGCGGGACAGCTTTACCAAGTCCTTTTTCTTGATTTTGCGGTCGGCATCCTGAATGATTTCCTGCGCCCTTGGGGTCATATCCCTTGCAATCTGGATTTTTTCCTCCACGGAACGGGTTGAAATGCCCAGCTTGTCTGCTGTGTCGCGTACAAAAGATTTGTCAGAATCAGAACGCGCCCGGCGCGTTCTGATTTTTTCACTCTTTCGGTCGCCGCCGTTTTTCACCTGCGGATGCAGCATTTCATAGATTTCCTTGCGCCGCAGAAGCAGCTTTCCAAACTCCAGGGTTTCCAGATCAGCCCGCACAAAGTTCTCGTCTATCTCGGCAAGTTCCGCCTGCAAGCCCTCCAAACTGCTGACATTGCACTCGATTTCCGCCCAGCCAAGCAGCTTTGCCGCTTCTAGCCGGTGCAGTCCGGCAATCAGGATATAGTCCCGGTCAACCGTGATGGGGTTTAACAGCCCTACCGCCGAAATGCTGTCCGCCAGTTCCCGCACGGCATCCGGGAGGGCTTCCCGCCGTCCTGAATTGACCTGGATACGGTCAATGTTTACCTGCATTTTTATCACCTCTTTCGGCCACAGCCGCTTTATTTGTTTTTCTCCTGCCGGATGAAACACGTTGCGCCGCCGGTTTGCCCGGTGGCGTAAGGTCTTGCATCCCGCAAGAAAGGAGAAGCCCGCGCGGTCTGTTTTGCGCCCCCATTCTGTGAGGGAATGTGACCGGCGCGGGTTCCTCTTTGATGCCTTTCTTAAAAATCTGTGCCGTATTATCAGGCGGCATGACCGCCTTACTGCTCATCCCCGGCACGGGAGTATGCAAGCCCGGTGTGGCACTCCGGCGCGATACCGACAGACGGCGGCGGCAGGTGACGAAGCTGCCCATACCAGTCCCTCAGTACCTCCCTTTTACCCTGCGATACGGGTGTCTGCGGTGCATCCCGCGTCTGCGGCGCTGCCATGCGCCGGACAGCCATGCCGGTATCGCTCGTGCCTTTGATGTGATCGGTTTGACGGACAGGGGCAGAGGTTTTCACCCCCTTTCGCTGTCCCTGGCCGCAGGCAGTCGTGGCGTGGAATGGCTGATGCAGGATGCAGTCACTTACATACTGACTATGAGCAGGAGCCTGTCCTGCTGTTTTTCAAGGTTCAATAGATAGATGCTCAGGGAGCAAACTGACGGAGAATGCTGTCAATCGTGGCGAGGTCGTCCCCGGCAAGCTGGGCGCTTAATTTCACAAGCAGCGCAGCCTGCCGTGCTGTCAGTTTTTTGCGGTAAAGGTAAAACCCGTCCGCAATCTTGATGCCGCCGCCATGCCGACCGCGTACCGTTTCGATGGGGTAGGAACACATGAGGACAGCTATATCCTGCCGGATGGTTTCTCTCGAAACCTGAAACTCAAATGCCAGGTTGCGGTATGTATCGTGCCGCCTTATGCACAGCACTTCCAGAATCGCTTCCCGCCGTTCTGCATAATTCATGCGTCCACCCCCTTTCCCTTGCTCTCTGAAACCAATGGTATCTGGTAAAGGGCAAGCGAACCTTGCCCTTTAAGAAAAAAGTTCAAAAAAATTTTTTCCGCTTGATTACGCATCTTGTTACCTCCGAAAATTTGAAAGTGGGATAGGTTTTAGATTCCCGGAGAGGGGGCGGGGCGCGGGCGGCATACCATTTCCCGCGCGGTTTCAAAATTTTTTTGCTTTTTTCAAAAAAATCCGGCAGGACAGCGCCAGAAGCGCGGAAAAGCCGGATTTTCTTCGACATCTTTCCGCAGAATCCTCCGAAATCGGACAGAAGATGCTGCGGAAAACTGTCGATAAGAAAAAAAGGCGCAGGCAACCGTGGGGTTGCCTGCGTCTTTTTGAAATTATGGAATATCAAATGTGATAGATTTCGCCCATGCCGCCATCCGGCGGCATCAGGAAACTCAAAAGGGTCGCGCCACGCTGTCACCTCCCCGCAAAAGCGGCAAAAAAGAAAGGCGGCAAGGGCTTTCTGCCCCTGCCACCTCGTGACTGATACGCTTGGTTCAAAAAACAGTTTGTTTGAATTTTTTAGTTTTGTTTTGTTTCCGCGCCGTCCGGCCCGATTTTCCTGCCGTCAATCACGGTATTGACCGACATGGAACCGTCCGCATAAAAGTAGTACCACTTGCCGTCAATCTGTTTGAAACCGCCGGCAAACATCCAGCCGTTACTGTCCAGCCAGTACCATTTTTTATCGTCTTGCAGCCAGCCGGTGACGGGCTTGCCGTTTTTCAGATACTGCCAGGAGCCGCTGTGGTTCTGCATCCAGCCCTGGGCGGTCTGCGGGTCAATGACAATCTCCACAAACCGCCGCAGGACGGTAGCGACCTCGGCGCGGGTGGCGGTTCCTTTCGGGTCAAAGCGGTTGCCGCCTTTCCCCGCAATGATGCCCGCCTGCTGCATGGCTTTGACTTCCTTTGCCGCCCAACCGCTGATCTGTGCGTTATCTGCAAACGTCACAGCATCATAGGCAACCGGCAGGTCATAGCCCAGCTTTTTCGCGTAATTTGCCATAATGACCGCCATCTGTTCCCGCGTGATATTGGTATCCGGGGAAAAGGTGGTGGCGGAGGTGCCGTTTACAATGCCTTTTTCTGCCGCCCAGTTCACATACGGGGCATAGTAGGCATCTGCTTTCACATCGGTGAATTTCCCGGTTTTGTAGCTGTTCGGGTCGATGTCCGCCAGCCGCCCCAGGGCGGTGACGAACATTCCCCGCGTCATGCCGGTGTCGGGGCTGAATTGGTTGTTACCAGTACCAGCGAGCAGCCCCCGGCTGGCTACGAAGATGATGTTATCCTCAGCCCAGTGGTTCTTAATGTCTGTAAAGACCGGGACAGGGTTCTTGTAGCCGATGCCGTAGATGCTGAAATGCCCGGCTTCAAAAACAACCGTACCCAGGTCAGGGTCATAGCTGGATCTTGTCAGCCATTCCACCTTGCCCTTGCCATCTACATAGACCGCATAGAGATTTCCGGTCTTTTCGTCCTTT
>QXWR01000057.1 GCA_009911065.1 Clostridiaceae bacterium
GGAAAGAAGGAGAAGCAGGAATACATCCAAAAGGCAATCGAACTGGCAAAGAAGATGGAAGACCGCAGGCAGGGAGCGCAGGTAATAGCCGGAATCTTGACGTTTACAGACAAGATACTAGACCCAGCTTATGCAAAGCGGGTGAAGGGAGAGATTAAGATGAATTTGGTAAGTCAGATGATTTTTCAGGATGGTTTTGACAGTGGAGTGGAGCAGGGAATGAATCAAGGAATTACGATGGGAATTACTCAGGGAAGTGAGAAAAAACTGATTCAGCAGGTATGCCGGAAGCTACAAAAGAAAAAATCGCCAGAGACGATTTCAGAAGAGCTGGAGGAGGAACTGGAGGTGATTGAAAAGATCTGTAAAGCAGCGAAAGGGTATGGCCCAGATTACGACTGGGAGCAGATTTATAAGAAACTGCCTTTGAAGGAATGATATAACTACGCCTTCATTTTACAGGCACACAGCTGACATAAATATCAAGCACGATTTACTTCAAGATGAATGCAACGAGGGCGACAATGAAGATACAAAACGACAATAACTATTTTAATCCCATTCAGCTCCACTCAACGATATAGTTACCATTTACAAAACATGTTCTTGTCCGTTGAAGCTGAACAAGAACATGTCTTCTTAATTCATAAAAAACATCATCACACACACAGCCAGAAATCCAATCACCCCAGGCGCCGTCAGCACATCTCTCCAAAGTCCCTTTGCAGACGCTGGCGCCCACGCCCCAAACCAAGACAGCTTCCTGGCAAAAATACAGATCAGTACAATGGCTGCTATAACACTTGCCAACATAAAAATCCCCATGATCATCACTCCAAGAAATGCAAGAGCCGCTCCTGGGGATAATTCATCCAGCTGCTGCATAAGCATCACTGGCACAACTCCTCCTACCATATTGATCATCATGTGAAGCAAAATATTATATCGAAGCCGTCCAGTGCTGCTGTAAAGATAGGCAAAGATCATGCCTAGAAAACTTGCATAAAAAAACTGATAAAAATTCCCATGAAACAACCCAAAAGCCACTCCAGACACCACCACAGCCGCCTTCTGGCCATAAGGCACAATGCGGTCAATGAGAAATTTTCGGAACATCAGCTCCTCCATCACTGGAGCAATCACAACTGTAGTCAAAAACACCATCCACGGATTCATCATATCAATCATGTCTAACACTGGATTTTCTCCGAAACTTCCCGTGACAAGCTCCGAAATTTTCATCACGATCTGACCTGCAAAATTCCCCAGGTAAGTAAGCCCAAAACAAACCACAGCCCACAAAAGAAACTGCCCGATTCCAAGGCTCTCCCCTTCCGGCTTTTTCCAGGCAGGAATCCGCCGCATTAATATCCAGAATATAGGAAATGCAAATACATACATGGAAATCTGAGCCAGCAGAAGAAAATCTATATTCAACGTTTCCATGTCTCTTAGCAGCATCCATACTCCAATCCATGCTCCGAACACCATCTGCACGCCAAGATCCACCAGACAAAATGCCACAAATGCCCAGCCGATTCTGGAAAATTGTTTTCTTGCTATCATCATTCCCTCCTGCTGCAAACCCTTTTGTAAAACAGGGGGAAACCGGCATTTGGCCAGTTTCCCCGCTTCTCACAACTTTTACGCGTCCATTTTATCCACTTTAGCGGCCCTGGCTTCTACTTCCTTCTTCTGAATATCTCCAGGTGCCTGCTCATAGCGGGCAAACTCATACTCATACAGACCGATTCCTCCAGTCATAGAGCGCAGATCTGTATTATAACCAAACATTTCCGACATAGGTACATCTGCCTCGATTACCTGTTTGCCGTGATGGTCCGAATTCATTCCCAGCACACGGCCTCTTCTCCGGTTTAAATCTCCCATCACATCCCCAGTAAACTTATCCGGAACCGTCACTTTCACAGAGGCAATCGGCTCTAAAAGCACAGGACCTGCATCCATAAAGCCCTTCTTAAATGCCATGGAAGCAGCTGTCTTAAATGCCATCTCAGAAGAATCTACCGGATGGTAGGAACCGTCAATCAAAGTAGCCTTTACGCCAACTACCGGATAAGCGGCCAAAGGACCTTTCACACAGCTTTCCTGCACACCCTTTTCCACAGCCGGGAAATAGTTTCTTGGAACCGCGCCGCCAAATACATTTTCCTCAAACACATAAGGCGTCTCCAAATCTCCCGACGGCTCAAAAATCATCTTAACATCCCCATACTGGCCATGACCGCCGGTCTGCTTTTTATATTTGCCCTGAACCTCCACTTTTTTGCGGATGGTCTCCCGGAAAGCAAATTTAGGCTTGCTTAACTCAATCTCTACCTTATAGCGGTTAAGAAGCTTGCTGACCACCACTTCCAATTGCTGATCACCGATTCCGTACAGCAAAAGCTGACGGTTCTCTTTATCATTGACTGCCTTTAAGGTCAGATCTTCTTCCGTAAGCTTAGCCAGAGCGCTGCTTACCTTGTCCTCATCGCCCTTTGTCATGGTCTTATACCGCATATAGGTATAAGGAGTAGAAATCTGCGGCTTGTGGTAAACAATCGGCGCAGTCCGCACAGCAATGGTGTCACCGGTCTGCGTCACATTCAATTTCGCCACAGCGCCAATATCTCCTGCCTTTAACTCCGGCACTTCAATGGAATCCTTGCCTCTCAGCAAATAAACCTTGCCAACTTTTTCTTCAGCATCTTTGTTCACGTTATAGATCACCGAATCCGGCTTCAAGGTTCCGGTACAGATCTTCATCAGAGAATATTTACCAATGAACGGATCCACGATAGTCTTAAATACCCGTGCAGACAGAGACACCTGATCATTATATTTCGCCGTAAAACGCTCGCCTGTAGACACATCCACGCCAATACACTCAAATTTATCCGGTGTGGGCAGATACCGGTCAATGGCCTGTAAAAGGGTCTTAAATCCCTGGCAGTTAATGCCGGAACCCATAAGAATCGGAACAATGCTGCCATCAATCACATGCGCCCGCAGCGCGGCGGAAATCTCCTCCTGAGTAAACTCCTCACCAGAAAAATACCGCTCCATATACTCTTCGCTGGTCTCAGCCACTGCTTCCATCAGGGCTTCTCTGGCAATCCCCAGATTCTTCTTGGAATATTCCGGAATCTCGCACTCTTCATAATCGCTCATATTCGTAAAACGGCGGCCTGCCATCTTCACAACGTTCACATACCCCACAAACTTCTCGTTCTCACGAATGGGAAGCTGGAACGGAGCAATCTTTCTGCCAAAGCGGGTCTCCAGCTTCAGCACCAGTTCCCGATAGCTAGCATGGTCATCATCCATGTTGGTCACAAAAATAATCCGGGGCAAATTCAGCTTCTCACACAACTCCCATGCTTTTTCCGTCCCTACCTCAATGCCTGCCTTACAGTTGACGACAATAATGGCAGCATCTGCCACGCTGACTGCCTCTTCCACTTCTCCCACAAAGTCAAAATATCCGGGAGTATCCAGAAGGTTAATCTTGATCAGCCCATCCTCGCCTTTATATTCCAGCGGAATCAGAGACGTGGAAATGGAGAACTGACGCCGAATCTCTTCTTTATCATAGTCACTGATCGTATTCCCGTCAGTTACCTTTCCCATACGCTTGGTGACGCCGGTAAGCAATGCCAGTGCCTCTGCCACCGTCGTCTTCCCTGCTCCTCCATGTCCAAGCAGCACGACGTTACGGATTTGCTGTGTCCCATATACGTTCATAAAATTCCCTCCTGTACTTCAATTTTTGTCCATGATGATATTTTACTAAAAAAGTTCCTAAATTACAAGACAAAGAGTGTTTTTGCACAAATTATTTTATAGTTTGAATATGAACTCTGATTTCTCCCGCCCAAACCGTTCTGAAAACGTGTTTCTTACACAATCCCGTAACCCTGAAAAACATACACTTTAAAGTGTCAAAGTTTAAAGCTATAAAGCATTGACATTTTCCTTTAACCGCGTTAGAATGTAACAGTTCAGGCAATCCGATGATTTCATTATACAAGTTACCTTCCGTGAACAAGAGAACACACCAAGGGTAAGAACGGTCCAAACCTCCTGAACCAACTAGATTCATCCAAATTTATAAAAACCATACGAGGACAAAACCATGATTATTATTATGAAACCAAAGGCTTCCCAGGAAGCTATAAAAAATGTCACTTCTCAAATTGAAAAACAAGGTCTCCAGGTCCATCTGTCCGAGGGCCATGAAGTCACGATTGTAGGTGTGGTAGGCGACAAAAGCCGGTTGAACGGCATTAATTTTGAGGTGGCCGACGGAGTGGACAAGGTGGTGGCTGTCACCGAATCCTACAAGCTTGCCAACCGGAAATTTCACCCGGAAGCCTCTGTCATTCCTGTGGGCAACACCTTTATCGGTCCGGGAAGTCTGACCATTATGGCAGGTCCCTGTGCAGTGGAAAGCCGGGAGCAGCTTTTAGAGACTGCCCATGCAGTGAAAAAAGCCGGCGCCAATTTTCTTAGGGGCGGCGCTTATAAACCAAGAACTTCCCCCTATTCCTTCCAGGGCTTGGAAGAAGAAGGCTTAAAATACATGAAAGAGGCCAGAGAAGCCACGGGCCTTGCAGTCATCTGTGAAGTCACCAGCCACCATGCCATTGAGACGGCTGTAAAATATGTAGATATGTTGCAAATCGGCGCCCGGAACATGCAGAACTTTGAACTGTTAAAGGAAGCCGGAAAAGCAGGCATCCCGGTACTGTTAAAACGTGGTCTGTCTGCCACCATTGACGAATGGCTCAATGCTGCCGAGTACATTATGTCAGAGGGAAATGAACGCGTAGTGCTTTGTGAAAGAGGCATCCGCACCTATGAAACCTCTACCAGAAATACTTTGGATATCAGTGCGGTTCCAGTCCTTCGGGGAAAAACCCACCTGCCGGTCATTGTAGACCCCAGCCATGCCACTGGAGTCCGCGCCTATGTGCCGCCCCTTGCTAAATGTGCCATCGCAGCAGGAGCGGACGGACTGATGATCGAGGTTCATCCAAACCCTGCCTGTGCCCTTTCCGACGGTCCCCAGTCTCTTACCTTTGAACAGTTTGAGGACCTTACTGCCAGCCTTCGCCCCTACGCCAAACTGGAGGGGAGGAATTTCGGATGACAGACCAGGTGATTGGCTTTATCGGCCTGGGACTCATCGGCGGTTCGATTGCCAGAGGCATCAAGCGGAGCCGCCCAGATATAAAAATCCTTGCCACCATGCGGACCCGCTCCAAGCTGGAGCAAGCAAAACAGGACAAAATTGTGGATGTAATTTTAGATGGGGTGGGGGATGGGCTTAAAGAATGTGATATTATATTTTTATGTACTCCGGTGGAATACAATGCCCGGTATCTAAAGGAAATCGCCGGATACTTAAAAAAAGGCGCCATTGTCACAGATGTAGGAAGCACAAAGTCTGACATCCACCAGGCAGTCCGGGATCTTCATATGGAACATTGCTTTATTGGAGGACATCCTATGGCCGGCTCTGAAAAAACCGGTTATGAAAATTCCACGGACCATCTGTTGGAAAATGCCTACTATATCCTTACTCCCACCCCGTCTTCCCGCCCGGAAGATGTCACGCAGATGGTAAAAATTGCAAAGCTTATCGGTTCCATTCCACTTGTTCTGGACCCGGTAAGCCATGATCAGATTGTGGCTGCCATCAGCCATCTGCCCCATATTATTGCATCCAGTCTGGTAAATCTAATTCAGGACAAAGACCCTAAGGGAGAGCCGATGAAGCGGCTGGCTGCAGGCGGATTTAAAGACATTACCCGAATCGCCTCCTCCTCCCCGGAAATGTGGGAACAGATCTGCATGACCAACACAGGTCCGATCCGCGATGTGCTGGAAGCCTATATTCATTCCTTGCAGCAAATTCACACTGCTTTGGGCCAAAAAAACGGCGCTGCTATTTATGATTTGTTTGATCAGTCCCGCACCTACCGCAACTCCATTCCAGACGCGTCAAAAGGGTTGGTGGAACCAGACTATTCCTTTACGGTGGACATTGTAGACGAACCTGGTTCCATTTCCACTCTGGCTGTGATTTTAAGCGCCAGAGGCATCAATATTAAAAATATTGGCATCAATCATAACCGGGAACAGGGAGAAGGAGCGCTGCGGATTACCTTTTACGACAAATCTGCCATGGATGCAGCATGGAACCAGTTAAAGAAGTATAATTATGAGCTGATTCTTTAAAAAACTGATTCTTTAAAAAGTCCGAGCCATTGGCTTTTATTAAAGAAATAGCTTCAAACCCACACAATATGGAGGCATTTATGAAATTTTATCCTTGCAACCGGCTACAGGGCGAAATTCAGGTTCCCGGAGACAAATCCATCTCCCACCGAAGTGTTATGTTCGGCTCCATTGCCCAGGGAACTACAGAAATCCACAATTTTCTCCAGGGAGCCGACTGCCTTTCCACCATCTCCTGCTTTTGCCAGATGGGGGTGAATATCGAAAATAAGGGGGAAACCGTCCTGGTTCACGGTCATGGACTTAGGGGGTTAAAAGCCCCGGACTGTATTTTGGACTGCGGCAACAGCGGCACCACCACGCGGCTGATCTCCGGAATCCTGGCAGCCCAAAACTTTACCACCATCCTCACTGGAGACGAATCCATCCAAAAACGTCCCATGAAACGGATTATAGATCCCCTTACCCAAATGGGGACACAGATCGAAAGCCTAAATCACAATGGCTGTGCTCCTTTAAAGATTATGGGAGGACCAATCCATTCCATTCAATACCACTCTCCGGTGGCCTCTGCCCAGGTAAAATCCGCCATTTTACTGGCAGGACTTTATGCAGATGGGGAAACCAGTGTAACCGAACCATATGTTTCCCGCAATCATACTGAGCGGATGCTCTCCCGTTTTGGAGCGGACATTCGTACCGAAAAAACCACAGCCCGAATCTGTCCTCCAAAAGAACTTTATGGACAGAAAATTCTGGTGCCTGGGGATATTTCTTCTGCTGCTTTCTTCATTGCCGCCGGATTGTTGATTCCCGGTTCCGAGATTTTAATCCGCAATGTAGGAGTCAACCCTACCCGCAGCGGAATCCTTACTGTCTGCCGTGAAATGGGCGCTGATATTACTTTGCTGGAAGAGACCAAAGACCCAGGAGAGCCTGCTGCCGACCTTTTGGTAAAAAGCAGCGCTCTTCACGGAATCCACATTGGAGGAGCCATTATTCCCACTCTTATTGACGAACTTCCTATCATAGCCGTCATGGCTTGTTTCGCCAAGGGGGAAACCATAATCCAGGATGCCGCCGAATTAAAGGTAAAAGAATCCAATCGGATTGAAGTTATGGTCCGCAATCTTTCCGCCATGGGAGCTGATATAAAAGAAACCGCCGACGGAATGATCATCCGCGGCGGAAACCCTCTTCACGGGGCAGTAATTGACAGCAGGCTGGACCACCGGATTGCCATGAGCTTTGCCGTAGCCGCCTGCCTTGCAGAAGGAGAAACCGAGATTCTTGGAGCAGAATGTGTAAACATTTCCTATCCGGAATTTTACGCAGATCTAAAAAAGCTGAAAAATTAAATACCATCCGCTGAAAGCCAGACCACAATCCTTCCGGCTTTCAGCGATATTCCTCACACCAAATGGCAGTTCCGGCTTTCAGAGAACGCTTTACGTCCAAAATCCTTTGATTTTCCGACCCGCGGAATTTCAGACGCAGATTTTTCTTTTCTGCTATAAATTTCCCATCTACCATCACATCAAAAAGAGGAACAAGTTCTCTGGTCACTTGGGAGGATGGGAGCATTTTCTTTAAAATGTCTTCCTCAAAATCATAGCCTGTAAAACACCAAATGGACTTATCCTTAAAACGCTCCCGCACCCTTTTCATAAAAGGCAGCAGCCCTGCCTGATTCGCCGGTTCCATTGGTTCTCCTCCAAGAAGAGTCAGACCCACAATATAATCCGGCTCCAGAAGCTTTAAAATCTCCTCTTCCGTCTCTTTTGTAAATTCCTGTCCATAATCAAAATCCCAAGCCTCAGAATTAAAACAATCCTTACAGGAATGAGTACATCCGCTGACAAAAAGTGTCACCCTGACCCCCGGCCCATTGGCAACGTCCGTTGGCTTGATGGCTGCATAGTTCATATTTTGTTCCTCTTTTCATTTTCCTCTGTCACAAATGTAGCACCCGATTCTTCATCTCTCTGGTTTTTCCGTCATTCCAGAAATTCTCTCCCAAATATCCACAGGTTCTGCGAGTCACACTCATCTGGCTGCGATTCTTGTTATGACATTGAGGACATTCCCACTCCATATCCTCATTCACCACAATCTCCCCCTCATATCCGCACACATGGCATACATCTGACCTAGTGTTAAACTCTGCATAAAGAATGTGATCATAAATATATTTTACCACCGTTTCCAGGGCCTCCAGATTTTTTTCCATGTTGGGAATCTCCCCATAGGAAATGGCTCCACCACTGGAAATATCCTGAAAATCACTTTCAAAATTCAACTTATCAAATAGAGAAATCTTTTCCCTCACATCTACATGATAGGAGTTGGTGTAATATCCTTTATCTGTCACATGTTCAATCACGCCATATTTTTCCCGGTCTATACGAGCAAAACGATAACAGAGCGACTCTGCCGGCGTCCCATACAGGCTAAAGCCCAATCCAGTCTCACTCCTCCACCGATCTGTGGCAGCTCTCATGTATTTCATAACCTGAAGAGCAAAGTCTCTGCCCCTATCATCGGTATGACTGACTCCCTTCATCAGATATGTAGTCTCATAAATGCCAATATATCCTAAAGATAAGGTGGAATATCCATTCTTCAAATAAGGGTCAATCACCTCTCCCTTATTCATTCGAGCAATGGCCCCGTACTGCCAGTGAATGGGGCTTACATCCGAAGGCGTCCCAAGAAGAGCTTTATGGCGGCACATCAAAGCTTCCCGGCAAAGTTCCAGCCGCTCGTCCAAAAGATTCCAGAATTTCTTCTCATCCCCTTTGGCAAGAATGCCAATCTGAGGCAGATTGATGCTCACCACCCCCTGGTTAAACCGGCCTTCCCATTTGTAATTGCCGCTTTCATCCTTCCACGGAGATAAAAAAGACCGGCATCCCATGCAGCTGAACACATTTCCCTCGTAATTCTGCCGCATTTTCTTGGCCGAAATGTAATCTGGATACATACGCTTTGCTGAACAGTACACTGCCAGACGGGTGATCTCATCATAAGGACCTCCCTTTAAACAGTTGCACTCATCCAACACATAGACCAGCTTGGGAAACGCTGGTGTCACAGGAATCCCTTGTCCATTTTTAATTCCTTTTAACCGCTGGGTTAAAATCTCCCGGATAATCATTACATTTTCATCTACATATTCATCTTCCGGGTCAATTTGAAGAAACAATGTGACAAAAGGAGCTTGTCCATTGGTAGTCATAAGGGTATTGATCTGGTATTGAATGGCCTGAACACCGGAACGAAGCTCATCCCGAAGACGTAGTTCTACAATCCGATTCAGCTCCTTTTGACTCAGATTGCCACAACTATGACCCCCTTCTTCCATGGTCTCCCATCCACAATTCCTCTCCCCGTCTTTTCTTTCTCCAAACTCTTCTCTTAATTCCCGCTCATATTTCTCACGGCTCCGCCGCAGGTATTTAGCCAAATGGCTCACTGCCACAGACTGTCCTCCATACTGGTTGCTGGCTACAGACGCTATAATCTGAGTCATCACAATACAGGCCACCTGAAAACTCTTGGGGGATTCAATCATCTTTCCGTTCATCACAATGCCATGATCCAGCATATTTCCAATGTCAATCAGACAACAGTTAAAAATCGGCTGAATAAAATAATCTGCGTCATGGAAATGCAGCACCCCGTTTTCATGGGCCATGGTAATCTTCTCCGGCAAAAGCAGACGCTTCGTCACATCTCTGGATACCTCTCCAGCTATGTAATCTCGCTGTGTCGAAGCCAGACGGGTGTTCTTATTGGAATTTTCCTCTGCCAGTTCTTTATTTTCATTGCGGACCAATTTTAAAATCGATTCATCTGTAGTATTGGACTTGCGCAGCAGCGCCCGCTGGTACCTGTAAATCATATACTTTTTTGCCAGCGCATACTTGTTCCATTCCACCAGACGCTCCTCAATCAAGTCTTGAATGGTTTCCACCGCAATCACATCATTTGCCTTCTCCTCCACATGACGGATGGTTTCTTCAATCAAACGGGCTTCCACCCGCTCCTTTTCCTCAACCGCCCAGTTCGCTTTCTCCATGGCAGCACGGATTTTGCTTGCATCAAAAGGAACAATCCTTCCATCCCGCTTCTGAACCTTCATCCCAATCCCCTTTCTATATATTGTATTACATTATATGATCATACAATATCTAGTATAGAAACCTTTTAAAAAAATGCTGTGAACCTTATTATAATCGTTTCTTTGGGATAAATGCAATAGGGAATGAAAAAAAGTTAATTATTTTTTATCCATTCCTCACTCCTTCTCCTCCCCCGGACCCTTTCACCACCACCTGACACCCCAGCCGGACCTCCTTTGCTGCCATTTTGCCTTTTTCCAACAATTCCATCAACATCTGCCCTGCCAACATCCCACATTCCTCATAGGAATAATGGACAGTTGTCACTGTAGGCGTGGTAACTCCTGACAGGGAAGAATCTCCATGACCTGCCAGCCATACCTGATCCGGAACCAGAATTTCCCGACTCTTTAAATACTGCAATGCCCCCACTGCCAAAGTGTCTGTCGCACAAATGATTCCATCCACCATTCCCCGTCGCTCCAACAGATTTCTCGCCGCCTGAAAGCCAGAATCTAAGGTAAATCCATCTGACACCACATAATTCTCCGCCAAATCCGCTGCCCCTTTGTGTTTCACTGCATCACAGTATCCCCGGAAACGCTCTGCTCCAGCCGCCTGATCCTGATGAAACACACTAATAAACCCAAGCCGTTTTCTTCCTTTATTCAAAAACATCTCAGTCAGTTCATAGGTAGCATGATAATCGTCATGACATACACAGTTGGACCCTGGCAGGCTCTGACCAATCAACACTACCGGAACAGACATATTTTTCAGAAGTTTCCGATGTGCCGCCGTAAACACCGTGGCAATCAAGATCACGCCATCTACTTGCTTTTCATTAAAAATCGACAGACTTTCCAGCTCCTTTGCAGGATCGTTTTGTGTGTCAGTAAGTAAAAGATGATAACCGCTCACATTGGATACGGATAAAATGCCTGCTATCATGCTGCTGATCGATGCAGAGTCAATCCTGGGTAAAATCACTCCGATAAGCCTTGTCTTCTTCGTGCGCAAAGTCTGGGCCTGCATGGATGGCCGATAACCTGTCTGTTCCACCACTTTCCGAATGGACTCTTTCTTTTCCTCTGAAATATACCCGTGATTAAAATAGCGGGATACCGCAGCGCTGGAAACCCCGGCTAATTTGGCAATCTCTGCAATGTTCATTTCAGCTTACTTTCCTTTCCCTTCACTCAAGAAAAAATCAATTCTGAATGCATACATTCCTTTCACCGATTTTTCCCCTAAAAACAGTATACAATCTAGTATATCACAAATTGGAATAAAATTCACTAATTCTCACCCCATCCCATTCCGGCATTTCAATATCCAGTAAAATCATGTCGTATTGGTTCAATTCTTGCTCCATCTCCATATAAATTTTATTATTCTTATTTCCAAGATTCATTCAATAGGGAATGTTCCAATCAACTGTATCCATAAATTCAAAATAATATGGCTGTGATTTATCAAATTCATTCAAATAAACAGAATCTATATCATCTTTTAAGCATTACCCCTGCCCCAAACAATCCATATCTTTGTTCCGACTCCAGGCTTACTCATCAAATTCACGTCTGCGTCTGTCAGATTACAAATATGTTTTACAATTGCAAGTCCAAGACCCGTGCCTCCAAGTTCCTTTGACCGGCTTTTATCCACCCGGTAAAAGCGTTCAAAAATTCTCTCCTGATGCTCCGGAGGAATGCCGATACCAGTATCCTCTACCGAAAAGATAATCTGCGTTCCCTTTTTTTGCACTTTTACAATCACGCTGCCATTCGGTTTGTTATACCGGATGGCGTTTTCAATCAAATTGTAGGTAAGCTCCTGTGCAAGTTCCTTTCCGATATGGACATCTGCCCTGTCATCGCCTTCATACATTACATCAATCCCATTTTTCGCTGCTCCAAAAGAGAGCATTTCCACACTTTCTTTTGTAATTTCTGCCAAATTTACCACATCAAGAATATCTTTTGCATTCCCTGCATCCAATTGTGAAAGCTTAATAATGTCATTAATCAGGGTAAGCAGTCTTGCTGCGCTTTTACGGATTTCTCCTGAAAAACGCCTCATCTCTTTTTCATCTACAAGTCCTGCCTCCATCAGCTCTGCATAGCCTGATATTGCCGCAAGAGGGGTTTTTAATTCGTGACTTACATTGGCTGTAAATTCCTGTCTTATATTTGCGGAAGATAAGATTTCCTCATGCTGTAAGCGGATTTTTCTTGTAAATGGGATTAGCTCCGGATAACTTTTCTCCTCATCCATATGTTCCATATCCCCTGCCATTTCATCAATTGGTTTCACAATGGCAGAAGTAAGGTAGTGGGACACCATTAGACAGATGACCGCAAGAAGCAGTGCCGTTGTCAAAACCACTGGAAGAGCAGACAAAAGAACCGCCACAACACTGTGTGCCTCCTTACCTACTCTGAGTATCTGCCCGTTATTTAGTTTTTTTGCATAATAAAATATGTTCTCCGACAGGGTATTTGACTTTCTTATTCCCATACCGGTTCCGGAAGAAACCGCCTCCATAATTTCCGGCCTGTCCAGATGATTAGAAAGTGACTGCCGATCTACCGTAGAATCAAACAAAACCTTACCGTCTGCATCTATCCATGTAATTCTTAAATTGTCTATTTTTCTCTCATAGGAATCTTCATCCATCAGCAAATTTGCCACAACCGCCAGATCAGAAAAAACTTGTTTTTTTAACTGTGAATAAAACACCGCAGTCATAGCAATCGTAGTAATCACAATGGAAAAAAGTGCAATGCCAGTGAATCGTCTGTTTATTTTCTGCCTCATTCCAGCTTATACCCCACATTTCTCACAGTAATAATCAGGCTGCCCGCTTCTTTCAGCTTTTTGCGCAGTGTTTTAATATGCATGTCAACGGTCCTACTTTCCCCTGCAAAATCCGTCCCCCATACCGTTTCCATGATGATTTCCCTTGTCAGCACAATACCCAGATTAGACAGAAACAGCCGAAGCAGCTCATATTCCTTGAATGTCAGTTCCACGTTTTCCTCATCCACAAGGCAGATCCGTCTGTCCTGATCCAGATATATATTTTTATAGTTTAAAACCATGTCATCCTTCGTTGGTTTGATGCGCCGCATGATCGCCTTGATCCGTGACACAAGTTCCATCACGCCAAATGGTTTTGTAATGTAGTCATCCGCCCCAAGATCAAGTCCTCTAACCGTATCTATTTCTGAATCTTTCGCTGTCACAAGTATGACAGGCAATTCTTTCGTATCATGATTTGAGCGGAGCCTTTTCAGTACAGACAGTCCATCCTCCCCTGGCAGCATGATATCGAGAAGCAATAAATCTGGCTTCATTTCCTGCATCCCCTTGTCAAAGGCTTCCGCGTCATCAAACGCACGTACATCATATCCGTTCCCCTTTATGGCATAACTTTCTATCTCCTGTATATTTTTATCATCTTCCAAAATATAGATTAATGACATAATCACCAACTTCCTTTTTCTAAAATTTCTTAAATCATCCTCACTTTTTACAAAATCATGCCGGAACACAATTATATTTTTTAAGTTTTTTCTAACGAATACTTTTCTGTATATCCTTCAAGCAATTCCTTATACAACTGGTTCCTCTCTTTAACATTCCGCGCATATTGATGAAATGCATACTGGTCTGTTTCGGATGCCGTCTGTTCCTCCGCTATGTTGGAACAATGTTTCGCAATACGCTCCAGGGAAGTAACCATATCTGTAAGCTCCAAACCAAGTTCCACAGAGCACTCCCCCTTTTCCAGTCTCTTGCTATGGTTCTTTCGAATGTCTTTTTTTACCTGGCTGATCACATCGGCAAGCGGATCAATACGAAACGCCATCTCTTTATCCCCGTGTATAAAACCGGAAACCGTACATTCCACAATTTCGAGAGTTGCCTCATAGATCAGTTTTGCTTCGGCAGCCGCTTTCTTTGAAAATTTTTCTCTGCTCTTATACAGCTTCTTTTGCGCGAATGCAATGCCCTTTGTATAATCGGATATTCTTTCAAAATCCGTAATGGACCTGCTGAATTTATTGATGGTTTTACTGTCCTGTTCCGAGAGTGGCTTTGTGGAAAGTTTTGTCAGATAGGACGATAGCTCATCTTCCCTGGCATCTGCCTCCTGCTCAATTTCCATAATTGTCTGCACTGCATTTTCATCATATTTTTCCTGTATCAATACACATAAACTCATTGCTTTTAAAATAAGCTGCGCCATATCGCACACCGCATTTTTACATTGTGCAACCGCAAAGGCAGGTTTTTCCAAAAATCTTTCGTCCAACCCTTTTCCTGACGTTTCCAGTGTTTCATCCTCTGATTGGGGAATGGTAAAATATGCGAATTTTACCAGCAGCTTAGAAGCAGGAAGCAGCACGATTGTGGAGACAATATTAAATACACTGTGTATCACTGCAATAACTGCACCGTTTGCCGTATCCGACAAAAAAGCAAAGGATACAAAATGATTTGTGACATAAAATACGGTCATAAATACAAATGTACCTATCAAATTAAAGTAAAGATGTACCAAAGATGCCCTTCTTGCATTCCTGTTTGCACCGACACCAGAAAGCAGCGCTGTGACACAGGTTCCGATATTCTGTCCCATGATTACCGGAAGCGCAGCTTTTACCGTTACGCTTCCAGTGGCACACATAGCCTGCAGAATCCCCACAGAAGCAGAAGAACTTTGAATCACTGCAGTTAAAACCGCTCCGACTATCATACCTAAAACAGGGTTTTCAAATGCCGTAAAAAGTGAAGTGAATTCTGGTACATCTGCAAGCGGCTTTACAGCGCTGCTCATGGTTTCCATTCCAAACATCAGCACTGCAAACCCAATCAGAATCGTTCCCACATCATTCTTTTTCGTATTTTTGATAAACATCACCAGTATCACGCCGATGAGCGCCAATACCGGGGAAAAAGACGAGGGTTTTAACAGTTTTACAAAGAAATTCCCGCTTTCAATACCGGAAAGGCTTAGAATCCACGAGGTAACTGTCGTACCGATGTTTGCCCCCATAATCACGCCGACTGCCTGTGACAGCCTCATAATGCCAGAATTAACAAACCCCACTACCATAACCGTTGCAGCAGAAGAAGACTGAATCACTGCTGTCACACCTGCCCCAAGCAGAACAGCCTTCACAGGATTGTTGGTCATACGCTCCAGCACCTGCTCCAGCCTGCCGCCTGCCATCTTGGACAAGGCATCTCCCATTGTTTTCATTCCATATAAAAATAATGCCAACCCGCCGATCATTGTCAGGAATCCAAAAAAATCCATTTGACTATAATCCTCCCTAAAGAACTTTCTTATAACCAAATGATATCCGATTCATGTAAAATCTAAAAGAGGATTTGTGTAAAATCTGTGTAAAATTTTATGGGTTTCCTTTTATCCACAATGCCATCCGGTTTTTACAATTTATCTAATGATTCCAAAATAATTAATTTATATAAAAACTTTTTTTCCTTACTGCCGCAACATGTATTGTATTCCGGCCACGGTCAGCCGATCATGGGGACTGCCCAAAGTCACAAATATCAGCTGGTCTGCTAAGCCTTCCTGTTCTCTGATCTGCATGGTAGATATAGATATACCTCTCTGTTCCTGCATAATTCCATAATAGTACCTCAAATCCATGCCAGTAATGTCTTCAATGTTTTTCCCAGGAAATTCAACATATTTAGGATTTCCCTACTGTATTGTTTGAGCGTGTTATCCTGGCGGTTTACCGCTTTCTTTGATGCAATAAACATCCGGAGCTTTGCTTCATCACCCCTTTCTCCCTTTGATACTAAGTCTGCCCATTGGTCGCAAACCTGTTTTCCGTAGAAATTGATGTATAGCATATTTCGCAGATGCTCTAATTGCTTGTCTTTCAGATGCGGCACCATCTCATTAATTACATTTTCCAATATTTTCTCGACCATAAAAACAAGTGCAGATGTCAGAGTTAATTATTCTCTAACAACTACACTTTTATGGTACTAAATAAGCCCTCCTTCTTACATTAATTGTAAAACAGACAGGCCACTTTGACATCCGAATATTAAAAAGTACTTGAAAGCCGATTCCGGATATGGTATATTGGAAACAGAAGGGGAAAGCCAGAGAAGCGGCCTACCCTCAATGTTTAGGTTAACGCCGTATGGCATCAGCCGTCACTATTTGCGGTAGTGGCGGCTATTTTTTATCCTTAAAGATCGTGTAACACAGACCAATAAGGGCAACAACGAATATTCCAATCTGGACCAAATCCGGATATGTAACATACATTGACCATCCCTCCTTTCTTTCGTCCGGAGGGTTAACCCCTCCTTAATAGAAGGGTAAACCGCCTTTGCTCTCTGACTTTCCTTATCCAGAATTGTAGCATATTTTTCCTTATTCGACAATAACGATCTTAATCCCATTCAACTCTGCTCAATTAAATGAATATTTCATTTAGCTTTTATAATTTTCTTTAAACTTTCCTCTATTTTTCTTTTTGTCTTTGGATATTTTTCTATAGTTTCATTACAAATGTTCATCAGAGCTTCATAAAATCTTTTATTTTCAATCCACACAATTGTATCATCTTCTACTGCTGGTCTCTAAAAGTATAATGTTACATATCCTTACCTAACTCATTCGACCATTTTATTTGAGTATAAAAAATTATAGCCTTTTCCCTCCACAAAATCCAGATTTATCGAATATTGCATTACTAATTCCAATTATAGAATTTCAAAGCTCAAAATGCAATACTAGCACGAAATCTCCTCATTTTGTCTGCCTATTGACAATCAAGTGCTTATTGTTTATAATGTATATATATCAACATCACACTATGAAAGGGATGGATAAGATTTTGAAAATACTCATTTCAAATACTTCTGACAGCCCCTTGTATCAACAAATCAAAGACCAAATAAAAGACGCTATATTAAAAGAAGAATTAGTCGAGGGGAACCCACTTCCCTCTATTCGCGCTTTTGCTAATGATTTGAAAGTTAGCGTCTTAACCATTCGGCGGGTTTACGATGAATTGGAACAAGAGGGATTTGTCACAAGTCAAGTAGGAATAGGGACTTTTGTATCTACCAGCAATCTTGAATTGCTGCGGGACTCTAAGCGGCGTCTTGTGGAGCAGAAAATGCTTGATATGATACAAACGGCAAAATCACTGAAAATCAGTAAAGAAGAACTTAATGCTATGATGGATATTCTTTACGAGGAGGATTCGAATGAATGATATTTTGAAAGTAGAAAATCTAAACAAATCCTATGGAGATTTCTCATTAACAGATGTGACATTTTCTTTACCGGAGGGCTGTATAACCGGATTTATCGGTGTCAATGGCGCGGGAAAAACTACCACGTTATGCACTCTTTTAGGGCTGACGAAAAAAGCATCCGGTAACATTCAGTTTTTCGGTCTTGATATGGAAAAAAGCGAAAAGCAGATTAAAGATCGTATTGGAGTAGTATTCGATGATGGCTGCTTTTATGATGAGCTTTCTTTGGCTGAAATGAAAGGTATTATTTCATCTGCATATACAGCATGGTCTGAACAGGATTTTAAGCGGTATATGGATATGTTTTCTCTTGACCCGAAACAAAAAATCAATACCCTTTCCAAAGGAATGAAAATGAAATATGCCCTTGCTTTAGCTCTTTCTCATAATGCAGAACTTTTAATTATGGATGAACCAACAAGTGGACTTGACCCTTTAATCAGAAACCAGCTTTTGGAAGTTTTAACCGATTATATGGAAAATGGTGGTAAAAGCGTTTTCTTCTCAACACATATTACTTCTGACCTTGATAAAATTGCTGATATGCTCATTATGATTAACAACGGACGCATTATTTTTCAAGAGGAAAAGGATTTTCTGCTTGACACTTACAGGGTTGTAAAAGGTGATATAAAAGTATTAACTGATGATGTGCGTAAACTTTTTCTGAACATTACAGAAACCCCATTTGGATTTACAGGTATTACCAAACAAATATCAGAGATACCACCTTTTCTTTCAGACATTATTGTTGAACGCCCTACAATAGAAGATATTATGCTTGCCAATATAGGAGAATATAGGAAATGATGTTATTCCATTTAATAAAGAAAGATTTTTTGATTGTAAAAAAGTATGTTTTGATTATGCTTGTCACTGCGGTTCTTATCCCGCCTTTTATGCTTTGGCGCACACCGGAATATACTGGGATATTGGGTTTTATGCTATCTGTCATTTTTTGCGTATTCATGTTGGTGCAATATGTAACTTTGAAAGAATACCAATTTCCAAAAGCAGCAACTCTATTATGCGCGACCCCTTTTTCTCGTAAAATGATCGTATTGTCTAAATATATTTTCTGCATAGCTATTTATGTAGCTTGCTGCATCATATATGCTATTGAAACTTTAGTTGTTCCTGGTTTAGGCACAATAGATGCAACACTATTTTTGCTTATGCTTCTTGTAACATCTGTTTTTATTGGTATATATCTTCCAGTACAATATAAGCTGGGCTATGCAAAAACAAAGTTTGTTTTTGCAGTAGTGATAATGGCTTCTCCCTTTATATTGCCGCAACTTATGAAAATGGAAAACGTAAACTTAAAATTTCTTTCCATGTATTCACCGCTAATTGTTTACACAAGTGTTTTTCTGTTTTCTCTCTTATTTTTAATCGTATCAGTCATTTTATCTATGAAGTTTTATAGTGATACAGATTTAGCATAAAAGAAAGGTAAAAATATGAGTAGCGAAGCGATTTTTCTTTACATTATTGCTGCAATATCATTGTGTTTTGGACTTCTAAATGGTATTCAATTCCTTTTAAAGCGCAATCAAACAGCACAAACGATTGGCACAATAATGTCGATCAAAATGCCCAATCCCGAAACTGCCAAACACCGCAATTCAAAATGGGCAACCGTTTCATATAAAGTAAACGGTAAAACATACCAGTCAAGACACCGCATACAAGTACCTATGACTTCACAAATTGGCTCAACCGTAGAAGTGCGTTATGACAAGTTTGTGCCGGAAAAATTATACAGCTTTTCTATGCTGCGAATCGTTGTATCACTTTTCATTGCTACTATTTGTTTTTCAGCTGCTATATTCAAACTAATATAAAAAATAATTTAGCCGGAAAAAGAATAAAACTATGCCAAATTTTCCAACACTATATGGAACAGGAAACTGCTAAATACAAAGCAAAAATCTATTTTGATTGGTTGGAGGTACAGGCATGAAATGTCCATTATCAAACCTATCAAAAGAGCCAAATATATAAACGCAGAGCCGATAACAGGCAGATTATGAACTGCTGTTATTGGCTCTTTCTTTCGCATAATCGGAACGCATTTCCATACTCCTTCACTATTGTAACAAGACCTAACAAACATAATGGGTCTATTGCTGAAAATTTCTTTTCATCTTTTTCTGCTATCCATATAAATATTGCTTTCATTTTTGGAGAAATGGATATATAATAAAGTAATGGGGAATCGAAATTTGGAGGAAACTTATATGGGTGATTTTATTGTTAATCTGTTTGCGGAGATTGTTGATTTCTTTATTACATTTTGGATAGACAATGTTATTGATAAGTTTGCGAAAAGAAATAAGTAAATTCCGGCTTGCAGAATTATGCCTCATGGCAGCAGCCAAAGGGATATTTCAATAAGTCATAAGTCTATTATGCGGCGCTCCATAACATAATACCGTCCTTCATACCATAATCCTCCTGTATCGTACCGTTTTTCTTATACCTGGTCATCTTCCATCTCTGCCCGTATCTATTGGTTTTTGCTGTTATAGAAAAGTATTTAATAAATATATAATATTGTATCATCTTTATCAAATGCTTTTGGGATACTTTCTATTAAATTTTCTATTCTTTCTGTCATATATTCTAAATTAATACCAGTAAGATTTGTCTCTGCCCACTTTTTTATTAATTCTAACTCAAACAGAACATCCAGCATTTGACTCTTCATAAATTGACTATTTTCTTTAAAAATTTTTACATTTGTATCTTTAATTGCCTTTTCCCAATACTCATTAAAAAATTGTGTGGTAGATATATTAATTGTCAAATCAATGGAGCCATCTGGATTTTCCTCTCTATTCACACTAATAGCCATTGTAACATTCCTCCATAAGAAGCACTAAAATTATACTCATTCTGTTGCAGTGCCTCTATTCTATTTTGTCCTCAAATATTATTCTATCAGCTAAATCAATCTCATCTATTTCGCTATTAATTTTTCCATTAACCTTTATTCGTCGGGAATAATAATCTATAAAACAAATTGAACTGATCAGCAATTCTATATAAACAATCCTCCTCTGTAGATAATTCTACATCCAAACAATGATCCCATAAAAATATTCCTTTCCAATCATCTTGCCAAATTAAAAGTATTAATCCTGCGTTTATTGTATTGCCAATTATAATTGTACTTTCTGGTAAATCCTCAATATATTCCTGATACCAACTGGTTAAACACAAGCTTCTTACATTATTAAAACCAAACAAGGCATCTATACCTATCTCTTGTTTTAACTCCTCTATCCAAAAAGTATGAAGTTCATTCACAAATTGTCCTCCATTAGTATTCACAAGAAATTGTTTATAATCATTAGGCAATTTCATATTTATAATGCTCTCATATTCTTCTATTTTGTCAAAAATTTCCCCGCCAAATTGTTTAAACATCTTCACTCCTATTTCTCTTGTCTTTTTTATCTTTATTCCTATCAGCAAACGGTCCTATTGATGCTTCCGGTCTTACCAGTCCTGCATTCTTAAAACCAGGATATCCATACTCCATTCTCATCAATCGAAATCTTGCCTCCCTTTTTATTCCATTTCCAAAGGCATCATACTGGTAATGGTTCTGAATCCTCCCGCTTCTCATTCATAATAAAAACCATACTTAGTTATTCTTCCCCTTCTCATACAACAGCTCTCCTTGGTGATACACAAACCAAATCCGGTTTGCATTTTCTCTTACTTCATAACGTAATCCTTCTGCATCATATCAATTCTCTTGTCTCTGGTCATCTTCCATCTCCGTCTGTATTGGTTGGTTATTGCTATTATAGAAAAACCTGCTGATTCCAGATGCCCCTTCTCTGTTTATCATACTTCCCTGTTGATTGTATGTAAAGCAGATTTTTTCCTGATCGCTTTCCTCTGTTACCAGTTGATTTTCCCAATATAGGTATAAAGGATTCGCCGCCCATTTTCTTCCTTTTCAAAATGGCTCCTCCTTTCTGATACTGATTTTATCAATGATATTTCGCAATAGCCAGCAATGAACGCTTGCATTGCGCAAGACCTTATATTATCTTCTGAAACATATGACAAACTTTATCTAGCCGACTATTGGGGCGGAAAAGCTTAGACCAATAGGACAAGCGGAACAATAGAGCTTATAATGAGAGATATAACCTGTCCAATCCATGAGTAAGTTTCCAAAAGCAAGCACAACAAAAAATTCAATGGCCTTATAGAAAAGAAATGGAACAATTTCTTAGATTTGTTGTGCATCCTTAGAATACCAAACCCATAGATTTAAACCTCCTACTACAATAGATTTATGGTTAGTATCCCTTACAGCCAGTAAGGAATTATCCATCTTGTTGCTTA
>QXWR01000058.1 GCA_009911065.1 Clostridiaceae bacterium
TGGAGAACTGGGAAGGGAACAGCATCCCCTCCCTGGGTGATGTGCGCTTTACGGATGGCGGCACGGAAGTTGTCTACTATAACCAGCTGGATGAACGCTATGCCGGGAAACCTTACGGCACCGACCATATCGGCGGTTACGGCTGCGGGCCTACTTCCATGGCGATTGTGGTGTCCTCCCTGGCCGGTGAGACCGTTGACCCGGTGCGTATGGCACAGTGGGCCTATGAAAACGGCTACTGGTGCAAGGGCAGAGGTTCCTATCACGCGCTGATACCGGGCGCCGCAGAAAACTGGGGGCTTGCCGTTTCCGGCTGCTCCCCCTCAGAACCCCAGCGGATACTGGACGCCCTGGCAGACGGGAAGCTGGTGGTGGCCATCATGTCAAAAGGGCATTTCACAAGCGGCGGCCACTTTATCGTGCTACGGGGCGTGAAGGACGGGAAGATCCTGGTGGCGGACCCCGCCAGCTATAAACGGAGCGGACAGCCCTGGGATCTTTCCATCATACTGAACGAAGCCAGCAGACGTGCAGGCGCAGGCGGCCCATTCTGGATCATCGGCTGAACCGCCCTGCCGCAGTCCGGCCATGAACCCTGTTTACAGACGTTCCGCTCTGATCCCGCCCATGGCCGGAACTGACACACTGCGAAAGAGAGGTACTACCATATGAACAATCAAAATGACCATGATACCTATATCATCCCGCCGAATTTTGTGGACACAGGCACGTTTTTCGGCGGCATGTTCCGGGCAAGGAATGTGATCGAGGCCGGCATCCTGGCTGTCGCGACCGGGCTGCCGGTGTTTTTACTTCTGCCCTTTGGTCTGACCGCACGGATCATCGTGCTGTGCCTGACTACCCTGCCCCTTGTCCTGTTTGCCCTGATCGGCATATCGGGGGAAAGCCTGTCGTCCTTCCTGGTCATCTTCTTAAAATACATGAAGAACCGCCGTATCGTGGGCGGCAGTGAAAGCCAGGAAACAGTGCGGACGGCCGCATCGGCGAAAAAGGTCAGGAAAAGCGGCAAAAAGAAAAATCCTGTTTGCAGCGAAAACACAGCCTCTGCTGGCACCAGACAGGAGATGAAAACTGACAGAAGTAACCATAAATCTGTCAAAAATGAAAAAATCGGCGGCATATCCGGCTGGCGGCACAGAGGGGAGGAGGATTTCCCCGCAGAGTTCGACCAGATAAAAGGCTATGAGATCCGCCAGAAGCTCCGCCCCAGCCAGACACAGAAAAAACAGCAGGACGGAACGCTGCGAAAGAAATCTGCAGGTGGAAGGAAACGGGGTCCACAGCAGGATTCCAGAAAAAAGGCCGCTGGAAGATCAGCAGGACCGGACCACAGAAACAGCCGGCAGAAAAAGGGCCGCTCCCCCAGAAAGCCGCTCCGTACACCGGAACCGCAGTTTACCCATTTGAACCCGGTGGCGGACTACCTGCCCATCCGTAAGATAGAAAACGGCATTATCTACACGAAGGACCACCGGTATGTGAAGGTGGTGGAGGTGATCCCCATCAACTTCCTGCTCCGTAGCGCCAGGGAACAGAGGGGCATCATCTATTCCTTTGTTTCCTATTTAAAGATAAGCCCCGTAAAGCTCCAGTTCAAGGTGCTGACCCGCCGTGCGGATATCGGGCGGCACATGGACACGGTGCGCCGGGAGATGGCCCAGGAGACCAACGAACAATGCCGGCTCATGCAGGAGGATTACCTGCAGTTCATCCAGCAGATCTGTTCTCGCGAGGCTGTCACGCGCCGTTTCTTCCTGGTCTTTGAATACGAACCCTGGAATGGCGCAAGACGCACGGACGAGGAAGGGGAGGCCATCGGCTCCCTGCAGTCCGCCGTCCACACGGCCTCTAATTACCTGCGTCAGTGCGGGAATGAAGTGGTGCTGCCGGACAACGAGGACGAGTTCACCATAGATGTGCTCTATAACCTCCTGTGCCGGAATGAGAGCGCCGCAAAGCCCCTCCCCGTCCGGGCAAAAGAGGTGGTGGCACAGTACCTGGCAGACGGAAGGGAATCTGACATTGACCATATCCCTGCCGGGGAATTTATTGCGCCCAGGAGCATTGACTTTACCCACGGGCGGTACATCTGCATTGACGGGCTTTATTACGCCTACCTGCTGATCCCCTCGGACGGCTATAAGACCCATGTGCCGGCCGGATGGCTCAGCCTGATGGTCAATGCCGGTGACGGGATCGACCTGGACATGTTCCTCTCCCGACAGCCCAAGGAGCGCATCATCCAGAAGGTGGGCCAGCAGCTGCGTATCAACCGCTCCCGGATCAAGGACGCCAGCGATACCAACACGGACTTTGACGATATCGACAGCGCCATCCGCAGCGGCTATTTCCTGAAGGAAGGGCTTGCCAACAATGAAGATTTTTACTTTATGAACCTGCTGGTCACGGTTACAGCCCCCAATGAGGAAGACCTGGAGTGGAAGGTCAGCGAGATGAAAAAGCTCCTGCTCTCCCAGGACATGCGGGTATCCACCTGCCACTTCCGGGAAGAGCAGGCATTCCTGACCGCCCTGCCCCTGGTATCCGTGGAAAAAGGGCTGTATGAGCGCAGCAGGCGCAACCTCCTGACCGGGGGCGCCGCAAGCTGCTACCCCTTTACCAGCTATGAGATGTGTGATGACAACGGCATCCTTTTAGGTGTAAATAAGTACAACAGCTCCCTGATCATTGTGGATATCTTTAATTCCGCCGTCTATAAAAACGCAAACATGGCGATCCTGGGCACTTCCGGCGCGGGCAAGACCTTCACCATGCAGCTCATGGCCCTGCGGATGCGGCGCAAAGGAATCCCCATTTTCATCATTGCCCCGTTAAAGGGGCATGAGTTCCACCGGGCCTGTGCCAATGTGGGCGGCGAGTTCATCCAGGTCTCCCCGGCAAGCCCCCACTGTATCAACGTGATGGAGATCCGGCAGGTAGACCGCACCGTGAACGAACTGCTGGACGGCCCCAGCATCCAGTTGTCGGAACTGGCGGAGAAGATCCAGCGGCTCCATATCTTTTTCAGCCTGCTGATCCCGGACATGAACCATGAAGAGCGCCAGCTTCTGGACGAGGCCCTGATCCACACCTACAACAAGAAAGGCATCACCCATGACAACGCATCCCTGGCAGACCCCAAAGACCCGGCACGATACCGGGAGATGCCGGTACTGGGCGACCTTTATGGAATACTGAAGAAATCGGCTGCCACAAAACGGCTGGCAAATATCCTGAACCGCCTGGTGAACGGCTCCGCCAGCACCTTCAACCAGCAGACCAACGTGTCCCTGGACAACCGATATACCGTTCTGGATATCTCTTCCCTGACCGGGGACCTGCTGACCGTGGGGATGTTCGTAGCACTGGATTTTGTCTGGGACCTGGCCAAGGAGGACCGTACCGAGGAAAAGACCATCTTCATTGACGAATGCTGGCAGCTCTTATCCGGAGCCGGCGCCACAGGCACACGTCTTGCCGGCGACTTTGTACTGGAGATCTTCAAGACCATCCGAGGGTACGGAGGTTCCGCCGTCTGTGCCAGCCAGGACCTGAATGACTTCTTTAACCTGGATGAAGGACGGTTTGGGAAAGGCATCATCAACAACTCCAAGACCAAAATCATCCTGAACCTGGAGGATGACGAGGCCATGCGCGTGCAGAGCGCCCTCCACCTCTCCGATGCGGAGATCATGGAGGTCACCCACTTTGAACGGGGCAACGGCCTGATCAGCACCAACAACAATAACATCATGGTGGAGTTCAAGGCAAGCCCCCTGGAGAAAGACCTGATCACCACGGACAGAAGGGAACTGAAAGACATCGTGGAACGGATGCGGCGGCAGAATGAAGCCGGATAACAAAAAGGATTACGCACCGTATACGCATGATTTACGCAATCCCTTTTTCCATACGTCCGTTATACGCACAGATTACGCATTTACAAAAAGACAGAAAGGAAGGTGGTGCCAGTGAAGACCAGGGCAGAGTTATACGGCCATGAAGCCACGGAACTGCTCCGGATCATATCCATGTATCCGGGACTTTCAGAAAAACAGTTATGCCGGTTCTACCCTGGCCGGGAGGCTGTCACCAGGAACCTGCTCTCCCACCTGTGCAGACAGGGGCGTACCCGGCAGGCAGACACCGGGGGATATTTCCCCTATGGGAACGGTAAAGCAGAAACAGATCCCGGTATGGTGCGGGCAGTATGGGTACTGCTTGATTTTATCGACAGGGCGGAATACCACTCGTCCAGTGAGTTCCCCGTAAAGATTGCCTTTTTCTCTAAAGGTGAACTGTATGAGATCGTCCATGCCGCTGTTGGACAGGAGGCGCTTGTCACCCATGCCCTGCGCCAGAGCCGTGACAGCGGCGGCCGCCGTATCGTGCTGGTGGATGACCCCGGGCAGATCCCCCTGCTGGAATTTCCGGGGATAACCGGATTCTGTACCGTGGATGGCAATGGAAATGTAAGCTACTACAAAAAAGCAACATAAAACAATTTTTGCCCTGACTGCCATGATGCAGGGCAGCTATATTACAACATCCAAAGGAGGGATGTAATTGGACCGAAAGATTATCTCACGCCGGATTGCAGATATCCAGAACAACCTGTCACGGCTGAACAACAACATCTGCGCTATGGATTCCCTGGATATCCAGAGGTATCCCGAAAACTATGAAACCATGTCAACCGAAGCCGCCCTGCGGGCCGAAGGGATCGCCTGCCAGCTCAGAAATCTCCTTTACGCTTCCACCTCTGTTTCCAAAGCAGAGTACCTTGTGCAAGCCGGGGAAGTACATGGTATAGAGATCCTTTATGAAAATGGCATTTTGGAAGTAATCCTCCCACGGCTGCTCCCAAAGAAAAAAATGCGCCAGAGCAGCCTGTTCCTGCTTGACCCTCTCCATGCGGTACTGGGACAGTATGCAAAAGAGCATCCCATGCCCCACTTCCGGGAATGCGTGGTATGTATCTCCCATGTGTATGACCATGAGCTGCCGGACTGGTGCCTTCTGGACTATGACAACCTGCAGCAGAAACAGATCCTGGATGCCATCGCCCTGTATGTGATGGCCGATGACAGCGGGCTTTTATGTGACGCCTACAATACTACAGAGCTTGGAGATAAGGATTATACCCATATCTATATTATGGAAAAAGACCGCTTTGCCGGATGGCTCTCCGCACGGGAAAAAGAGCTGAAATCCATATCGGATTTTTGAACAATTTGAGCCTGTTTTTTCCCGATACCCACTGGGAACCGTCAATCCCATGATCCTGATACCTTATAACAGATTTTTCTTTCCCGCCTTAACCGAGGTCTTTAGCCGCCTCGGTAAAAAGCCGGGGCCAGACCGGGGCTGTCCTGGTCAGAGGAGGTGACATTTTGGATGATAAAAGAAGATTCCCAAAACAGGACACATTAGGCTTACACCTGCTGGAAATGGCTGCTGTCTGTGGCGAACTGCCAACAGACCTGCTTACCCGGCTTTCCGGCAGTTCTTCCTATACCGAGACCGTCATAACTTCCCTGAAAAAAGACGGCCTCCTGAAAACCTATTATAAGGATAAGCTGCGCGGCTACCGCCTGGGGCAGAGGGTAAAACGAATCCTGTTGGAAAGGCAGCCGGAACGCTTTTCCTTCTATCTTACCGGAAACGTGGAGACTAACCGGATTAAAAGCGAAGTCCCACGCCGGATACGGCTCCACCGGGTTGCGGAAACCTATGTTGCCATGCAGAATGCCGGCATTGCCGTGTTCCGTGACGAAAAACCCCTGGTATTTTCCCCCGGAGGTTCTCCGGTAGCCCGGCTTGACTCCCCTGCCTTTTACAGTTCCCGTGAAGTCAAAGAAATGGGAATCGAGACTGTGAAGATCCGTGGCTCGCGGATGACAGGGGTACTCCTTGCTCCATCCGGTGTTTTTATTTCCTATAACGGCGGCAGTCATATGCTGAAATGGGATTACCGGGCTGAGCAGAGGGCACAGGCGCTCCTGCAGATGGTGGTCTGCCATCAGCGCCTTTCCGCACAGCATGCAAGTACCTGTGTTTCCGGCCTGCTGTTTGGCAATGACCTGGAACCCTTCTACCGGATCTTTGCGGATTCGGATACAGAGTCACGCTGTTTCTTTCTTCTGGACGGCAATTATGAGCATTTTTATTACCTGACCAATGACCATTACGGGGATACGCTGCTGAAGCTCCTGTGCCGCCCGGAGGGTACAGCGGAACTCGACCACATGCTGATGCAGGGATTTTATCCAAAGGATCCAGGGCTTCCCATAGAACATGACGCCCTGGATCAGAACGGGAACCCGGTGCTGTTCGGCTATTTCCTGGACATCCCCCGCATCAACCGTTTCCATACGGCGCTCCAGCTGCAGGAACGGACGGGAACCCTGATCTGCTTTGACTTCCAGAAGGAAGTTCTCCACCGCTTCTGCGGAGGGCAGGTAGGGTTTTCCACCATCAGCTTTGAAAAATTTGAAAGGAGGTTTTTCCCATAGACAAGAAAAAAATACTGAAAGGGCTGGTCACTGCCCCCATCGCCATCCTTGCCGTCCTGTATGCGGGCGGCTACCTGGGGCAGTTCATCGGCAACTACGCCCTCTGGAAACAGGGGGGCGGCTACCCTGGGGATGGCACTTCTCCCCTGCCTCCCACTCCTTCCTTCTCCGTCTGTCTGCACGCAGCAGTCCGCCCGCCATACGGGATCTATGGAATATTTATCTGTATCGGGCTTTTGGCGGTGCTGCTCCTTTTCGTCATGCGGATCGGGTACAGCGACACCGGGGAATATGACGGGGACCGGAACTTCACCTATTCCGCCAAAGGCACTTACGGCACGTCCGGCTGGATGAGCCGGAAAGAGATGTCCGGCGTCCTGGAACTGGTGGCCGACCTGCGCCGGTATCAGGGGATCGTCCTGGGCATGCTGGAGCGGAAGGCAGTCTGCGTGCCGGAGAAGACACGGCTCAACAGCAACCTGGCAGTCTACGGCGCCAGCGGCTCCATGAAGACACGCTCCTTCTGCATGAACCGTATTTTACAGGGGGTATCCCGCGGGGAATCCCTGGTCATCTGCGATCCGAAATCGGAGCTGTACGAAAAGTCCAGCGAGTACCTGCGTGACAAGGGCTACACGGTCCGTGTGTTCAATCTGGTCAATCCGGAGAACTCGGATTCCTGGAACTGCCTTTGTGAAGTGGAAGGCCAGGAACTGATGGCACAGCTTTTTGTGGACGTCATCATCAAAAACACCACGGGCGGCGGCAAGGGAGACCATTTCTGGGATTCCGCTGAAATGAACCTGTTAAAAGCTCTGGTGCTGTATGTGGACAAGGGCTATCCCCCGGAGAACCGGAACATGGGCCAGGTTTACCAGCTCATCACTTTAAATTCGGAGACTGCACTGAACAGCCTGTTTGAAGTCCTGCCCATCAACCATCCGGCCAAGGCACCTTACAGCCTGTTCAAGCAGGCATCCGATTCCGTGCGCAGCGGCGTCATCATCGGCCTGGGGAGCCGCCTGCAGGTATTCCAAGCTGAACTGATCAAGAAGATCACTGCGCGGGATGAGATCGACCTGGAATTACTGGGCCAGAAGCCCTGCGCCTATTTCCTTGTGACCAGCGACCAGGACAGCACCTTTGACTTCCTGGCCTCCCTGTTCCTGTCCTTTGTGTTCATCAAGCTGGTGCGGTATGCGGACAAGAACTGCGAGGGCGGCCGGCTCCCCGTGCCCGTCCATGTCTTAGGGGAGGAACTGACCGCCTGCGGCACCATACCGGACCTTTCCCGGCGCTTGAGTGTGATCCGGTCCCGGAACATCTCCATGTCCTGCGTGTTCCAGAACCTTGCCGGGCTGCAGAACCGGTATCCCTTAAACCTGTGGCAGGAGATCTTAGGGAATTGTGATGTCCAGCTCTTTTTAGGGTGTACCGATCCCCTGACGGCAGAATTTGTCTCCTCCCGTACCGGCCTCGCAAGCGTGGCGGTCTCCAGCAAGTCCAAACAGTTAGGCACCTGGCGGATCTCCAACTATACGCCGGAATACCGGGAGACCAGCGGCGTGGGGAAACGCCCCGTGCTGACGCCGGATGAGGTGCTGCGCCTGCCCATTGACGAGGCGCTGGTCATCATCCGTGGCAAGAAGACCCTGAAGGTGGACAAGATGGATTATTCCAAACATCCGGAATATCCCCTGCTGCGCTCCTGCAAGGCATCCGCCCACATCCCAGAGTGGAGGCGCCTGGAGATGGAAGCTGCTGCCACACCGGAACCAGCGGTAAAGCCGACACCACAAAAGACGGATGCAAAGCAGACATCAAAAGCAGCCGTAAAGCCTGCCACAAAAACAGGGGCAAAGCCTGTAGCAAAAGGAACGGTGAAAACACCAGCCTCCGGCGCACAGCAGAAAGCGCCTTCCCCTCCGGCATCCGGGTCAAAAAAATCTGCCCCTTCCGGCACGCCCGCCGGGATTGTATCTGCGGACAAAGATTCCATCATGTCCTGAAACGAAACTGCTATGGAACGGTCCGTTTTGGAGACTGTGAAATAGAATAACAACACTATGGAGGTAAACACATGGCAAGAAAAAAAGAACTTATGGAACTGGAAAACCCTTCTATGGAAGAAAACAATTCTTTGGACGGAACGGACACAGAAGCTGGGGCTTTCCACGGAGAGGGAGGCGGCACCCTTCCTGAAACTGACGGGGACGGCATGGACTTAAATGAACTGCTTGGCAGCATGGACCAGGAACCGGCTGCCGACCCGGACAGGACAGATGGGGATCTCCCGGAACTGACAGAGGAAGAGATCTTCGGGGAAACGCCGGAAAATCCCGATGGCGCCGGCACTGTGCATGGTGCCTCTGAAGAAAGCGATACCCCCGGTGAAGCACAGCCGGAATCGGCAGCCCCGCCTGAACCAAACAGTGCCGCTGCAAAGACCAGACGCACCACCCGCAGGAAAAAAGAAGAGCCCCCTGCAGAAACTGACGGGGAAACGCAGCGGCCAGAAGCAGAGATACCGGAGAGCATGGAAGCTGTACCTGACAACGTGCCCGATCCCCTGTCTGCTGCTGTCGATAAAAGCGGGCTGGCGGATGAGACAGCAGATGGAATGGATGGCATCATTCCGCAGGAAGAAACAGAACCCGCTGGAACCGGGCCGGAAGATACGCCTTTACCCTCCGCTGAAGACACAGCCGGAACCTCGTCTCCCCCTGCTGCATCATCTTCCCGCCGTACCGCTACCAGAGGCAGAAAAGAAGATGCCCCGGTACTGACACTGGAGGTACGTGGGGAAGTGGAAACGGAAGAATCCCGTGACGATGCCATCTGGCATGAGATCCACAATGCTTACCGTACCCGGCGCATCCTTACCGGGCAGCTTGGCGGGATTGAGCAGACGGACAATGGAAAGACCATTACCATTGTAGACTATAAAGGCTTCCGGATTGTGATCCCCTTAAAAGAGATGATGATCAACGTGCGCCGCAGCCCTTCCGGACAGGAATATGCGGAGTTCATGCTGCGCCAAAACAAGATCCTCGGCAATATGCTGGGCGCAGAGATTGACTTCATCGTAAAAGGGATTGATTCCAAAACCCGCAGCGTGGTCGCCAGCCGGAAGGAGGCCATGCTCCGGAAACGGCAGACCTTCTATCTGGATACAGATGCAGCAGGCATGTACCGCATTTATGAAGGCCGCATTGCCCAGGCCCGTGTGATCGCCGTGGCAGAGAAGGTCATCCGGGTAGAGGTGTTCGGTGTGGAATGTTCCATCATGGCCCGTGACCTGGCCTGGGAATGGATCGGGGATGCCCACGAACGCTTTTCCGTAGGAGACCAGGTTCTTGTACGCATCCTGAACGTGCGCCGTGACAGCCTGGAAGATGTGGGCATCAAAGCGGACATCAAGAGCGTGTCCCAGAACACCAGCCATGACAACCTGAAAAAATGCCGTATCCAGAGCAAGTATGCCGGCAAGGTCACGGATGTACATAAGGGCGTGGTCTATATCCGCCTGTCTAACGGCGTGAATGCTGTGGCCCACTCCTGCTATGACTACCGGACTCCCGGCAAGAAGGATGATGTGAGCTTTGCCGTCACCCGGATTGATGAAGAACGGGGCGTGGCTGTGGGGATCATTACCCGGATCATCCGGCAGAATCTGTGATATTTTATATAAGACAAGGTCATTGTAACATTATTGTATTTTAAACTTAATGTTGCAATGACCTTCTTATACTTTATAATTACAATCACGGAATTATTACGGCATCCGAACCATTTTTTTCATATCAATTCCCCATACATATTTTCCGTTATCATAGTGATAAACAATAACATCTGGGTCATGTTGAGAACTGAACCCTGCACCTAAAAAAAATGTAAATGCTACTGATGATGAGATTACCATATGAATACATTGAATATCATATTTCTTAACGATTTCTCTTATTTTTGATAAAATTTGTTTTCGAAGATTTTCCGCTTGTGCATAATTTCCAATTATATCAAATCCTAAAGTTTGAAGTTGGAATCTAATAATATGATATTTCGTATTTGTGATAGATGCTATCTCTATATTTTTAATTTCTAATGATGTAGATATTGCAACAATCAAATTATTTGATTTACAACTTTTATTTTCTTCTGTTATCTCTTTAAAACTTGTTTCCCATTTTGTATCTGCAGAAGCATCCCACTCTTCAAAGTTTGCACTATTATTACGCGCTCTGTGAAACAAATGTATTTCTTGCTGATCCCCATACATATATCCGGCTCGAAAAATTAGTGGAGTATGAGCTATTCCATAATAACTATGTATCCCCTTTGTAGCAATAAAATCTTTTATCGCTGAATCCTGTTCCGTAATAATCTGACGAAGATCATTAGGGTAAGAATACCCTACAATGTCTAAATTCTTTTCCTTTATATAATATTCTTTTTTTACATTAGGAGATAGCGGCGCCATTCCATGTGCTAATGATACATGGCACAGAACATTCATTCGTTTCTTCCATGCAAATAATATTATAGATATTACCAATAAGCTTCCAATTGGAAAACTTATTCTTTGTAAAGCCATCAAATATTTCTCGGGTACAAAAGCCACTATAGTATTATAAATTGCCGATACTTCTCCAATTTCTATTTTCTTTAAAATTTCACCTGTTCCAAGCGAAATTAAAAATAAAATAAGAAGTAGTGTAAAAATCAAATAATAATACTTTTTGTACAGTTTACATAATTGTTCCATTATTATCCCACTCTCCTATTTTCTGTATCTTTCCGTCTTCAGTCATCCATATTCCAGAACACATAGTTCCAATTATTATAAAAAATTGTTCGTTGAAATTATGCTGTCTCTTAGAGATATTTTTCCAGTTATTACAATCTATGGGTGACGGTATTGGTCTGTGTTGATTATGGGTATGCCATTCTCCCAAATAGCTTTTCTTATATCCAGATTGTTCCCATAGCCTATCCATTATTTCTTGATGACCTGTTTCTTTACGAATGAATCTATATCGACCACGAATATCATCTATTTGTGGCCATGTTATATCTGTTATCCTAAAAGCACTTTCTGAGGAATCATAATATCCTATTATGATTCCTCCAGACTCCAGTTTGAATTGCCTCTGTTTCTGATATTTGCTAATTTCTAATAAAATATTTTCTTCTATATAAATAACCATGCTGGAGGTCTTGATTCTTAATCCTGTTTTTCTGAGCATATAGGGCACCTTTCATTTATGGGTATATTTTTCCTTGTGATACTGCAATAACTTTGACCGCTAATATGCTCATAATATTCCGAAACTTCAAATCCATTATTTATCAAATTATCTTCCGAACCAATCCATGATATAAGAATACTTTCTTTGCACTGTCCAGTCAAAACTTCCAATGACAAACGAACTGTTAGAAGTGCTGTTTGCTGGCTATCCAAAGCACTATATTCCACAAATGATCCAGCACATCCTGATAGACTCTTTTTAAAATTCTGACCTGGTGCAACAAGACTAGCTCTGAAAGGAACAAGATCATTAGAGATCAAATCTGTATACATACATCTCAAGCAGCCACCAGAGGAATTGTTTATTGCAATAACATGTCCACCAATACCATAGGGTTCATTAAAGCAGACAACAAATGGAACATTTATATAATTATCGTATAAAATTCTGTTAATCTCTAAATTAACTGTTGGTTCTCCCAATGCTGAAATAATTAAATCATAGCATTTTAGACGCTGTACATCTCGTATAAAGCTTTCTACACTACGATCTATAAAATTCAATGAATCTATTTCGACAGATGGATATTGCTTTTCTAAAAATTCCTTTACTAAATCTGCCTTATATTTTCTCTTTGTAGCAACATCAAAGCCCAAAAGATGTCGGTATACATTTTCAACGCTCAAAATGTCTTTGTCTAAAATATCAAGCTTGCAAATTCCTGATTGACAAAGATTACTAGCAACATAACTGCCTACCGAGCCACAGCCTAATAAAAGAACCGATTTCTCAGCCAGATTTATATTTACGCCACACCGCTTTAAAAGAAAATTATAATCTATGGGTCTGGTTGCCACAGGCGTAACTGTACAATTGATCATTTTTTCTACTTTTCTAAATTGACCATTCTTACAGAAAATATGAAATGATACAATAATATCCTGGTTTTCTGAAGGAATTGATAATATTAAAAACTGGTTAAGTATACATCTCTTTCTAGCCAGAAAAAGATTAAATGCTTTTTTCTGGCTACTTGTAATATTTTTTGCTATAAAATTTCTTAACCACTTCCAGGTATACATCTTTTGTATTGGTGGAATACAAAATGAACGCAATCGTATTAGCAGGCAATCAATATTTGATTTTCTTTCCAGAGACACTCCAAAATTATTTTTTAACAAGCACTCAGAATCCATTATATTCTCTGAAACAAGTAATCTGTTTTCGGCTCGAACTACTGATAGATTTTGATATTCTTTCCCCGTACATGAAGAAAGATTTGTGTATAATATCATCTTTGATACTTCTGCCCAATAAGCATTAAATTCCCGCGCTACTTCCGTTTTGTATTCGTAACTTTCTGGATCAATACATAATATATCCACGGCTCTATCAAAAGCATCTAATAACATCTGATCTGGCATATCCGTTTGTATCAAGAGCGATGAATCGTCAAAGAGGCATATCTTTCCTGCATTATCAACATGAGGATAAAACCGTTGTGCATTTTCTATACTGAAAATAGGAAACTCCAAAGGAAAATAATTGGAGAAGTCTATTTTTAAAACTAATTTTTCATTTGGCAATACTATAGTTCCTTGAAATACTGTCGATTGTTTCGGCAGTATTTCAAAGAAAACATGTCTCTCATAATTTAGTTTACCTATAAGATTTTCTAACTGTGCGATTTCCATCATGCTGATTCAGACGTTCCTACATAGCTGCGATCTACAGCAGCAGGAAATGCCTCTCCAAAAATATCAATCATAAGTTGACAAACTTCTGACTTCTTGCTTTTCCCCTCCGCTTCTGTGAGTTTTGAATACATTGCAGAAATCTGGTTATAAAAATTATTCATTTGCTTATTCGACATTTTTTCAAATAAATTATTTCCCGGTTGAACTGGCAAGGATTGTGTTATTGTTCGATAAAAACATCCATCATCACTATCCCATGTAAGGTTAAAAGCATTTTGGATATTGTTAACTAATCTTTTCAGCGCTTTAAAGTCATCATACGTCTTTTTATTTGTCAAAAAATCCTTTGAATAATACGGCGTAAAGTAACTACATGCTAATGCTGTCAACGCAATCCCTGTTGGAGCATTATTGCCAGAAGTAATAAAATGCTGGTTCTTCCATTTTTTCATATAGCGTACAACACGCCTAAACTGCGCTCTATCATCTGAATCATCATATAATGAATTCAGATAATTCAATAACTCTTGCGGATCAGATAATTGCCAGATACGATATTCTTCTGTGGAATATTCCTTCCCTTTCGCAATGTACATTTGCTTGTCTGCATTATTGGCTGCATAAACCGCAAAATCAACATGATATATCGGTTCTTTGTCTTTTTGGTATGTAACAGTAACGCAAGACCTCCGTATCTTTACACTTTTTGTATGACCGTCTAGAGCATCCTTTACCCACTGCTTTACTTGAACCGGATCCGAATAATCATCATGGTCTATATCAAACTTCAAACCTACATCAATATCAAAATCCCCATCGTCTGGCTTAATCCCCGTCCCCATAGCATAACTTCCCTGATTGAAAGTTGTAAAAGATGCTGCTTCATCAGATATATTCTTCCTCAGTTTATTTAATAGAATATCACGCTTATTGCGCAATTCTTGATTTTCTTCCGAAAGTTTAATTTTGTCGTGAAAAGTAAGAAATTCTGATTGGACATTTACCATATGTTTTGTTACCTCCTGCATATAAAATATATTGGCACTCATCGCCGATGTTTGCTAACAATTTAATCATATCATGCTTTTTCCAATATTTCAACATATTTTTTGCCTGTATTCGTAATTTTTTCGCAAATAAAAGAAAAATATTCTTGATTGTTTTATTTTTTGTGGTATAATGATAGTGGAGGTATATACCATGTTTGAATATATAAGACTAAAAAACTTCAAATCTTTTGGAGATATAGAATTTAATCTTCTTGACAAAAAGGGAAATCCTAAAAAGTTGATTTTACTATATGGTGAAAATGGCATTGGCAAATCAAACTTAGCCTCTGCTTTTTTTATGTTATCTGAAACCTTGAGAACTATGGATGTTAGAGATATCATGCAATCAATCCTTTCTGAAGAACCGGATTCATTAAGCAACGAAGAATTTGCACGTTTTTTTAAAATGCGATATAAGGATATTGAAACATTGATTCGTGAGAATAAAATGGTTGCTTCTGAAGACTCTATGTCTATGGAATTTGGTTTCCGTATACATGAAAAGAGTGGTCGTTATTTATTAGAGACTAATGATTCCCAAATTATACATGAACGCTTAGAATACATTCTTACTAAAAATAAGGGGGTATACTTTGATATTACTCCAGAACAAATTACTATTAGTCCTAAAATATTTCTTGAAAAAAGTGCATATCAAGAAATTAAATTAGCTTGCTCCAAATACTGGGGAAAACATTCTTTGCTTTCTATTTTAATGCATGAATCTGATGATAAAGCAGATGAATATATCAAGGAACAATTAACCGACAATTTTGACTACATCATGGAATTTCTTTCTCGAATATCTTGTAAAGTCAAATTCGGCAGTCGGCAAGAGAGAGGTATTATTGGATTGCCACATGAAATATTTGGAGATTTTGATGAAGGCACTATTTCTAAAGAAGATGAAATTTTATTAGATAGAAGCGAAGCTATGCTAAACATATTTTTCAAAAGTACAAATCGGGATATCAAAAAAGTATTTTACAAGCGGACCGCTAAAGAAAATACTATACACTATCAGCTAATGCAAACAAAGTTAATAGCTGGACATGAAAGATCAATAGAATTTTCTATGGAGTCAACGGGCACACAATCTCTTTTACAATTACTTCCATTTATGCTTGTGGTCGTTAAAGGTTCTGTTGCAATAATTGACGAATTTGATACTGGTGTACATGATTTATTGGTGCAGAGCCTCGTAAACTCTCTTTATGAGAATCTCTCAGGTCAGTTAATTATGACTACACATAATACCCTGCTTATGGAATCTGGACTTCCAAAGGAATGCATTTATGTGATAAATGAATTAGAAGATGGGGATAAAGAAATACAATGTATAACCTATTATGATAATAAAATTCATGTGAATACCAATATCAGAGATCAATACATGAGTGGAAAATATCAAGGAATCCCAGAACCAATAGCCATAAATTTTGTTTCACTTTTATCTACATTAGGTTTAAAGACTAAGTAATAAGATTTTTCTTGAAAACTTGATAGTACAATCTCTTTTGCAGAAAATAGTAGAAGAATTGATTTTAAAGCGTTTGCGGAAGGATTCGAACCTTCGGTGCGTTGCCGCACACCACCTTAGCAGGGTGGCACCATAGACCTCTCGGACACGCAAACGGAAAGTGGATGGGGCAGGACTCGAACCTGCGGTGTTTCTTTGTGACGGATTTACAGTCCGCTGCCCTCGCCACTAGGCATACCCATCCATGGGGTGACCAGGGGGAATCGGTCTCCGCTCCGCTTCGGTCGGCGCAGAGCAGATGTCCCCCGGACATCTTGCGCCCCCATAAGCAGAGCCACAATCTGCCGGACTACCATTGTCCTATAGCCACAGTAGCTCCTGCGGGGCTCGAACCCATCATCTCCGGCTTGAGAGACCGGCGTCCTGACCTTTAGACTAAGGAGCCATAATGATCCCCATGGGACTTGAACCCAATACCTCCGGCTTGAAAGGCCGGTGTCCTGACCTTTAGACCAGGGGACCTTACTGCAGGCATTTTCAACCTGCTAATCAATCATTCTCTTTCTTTTCTATTCATGCGCCAATCTGTATCTGAGCCGCTGAATCTATGACCAGAATATCATCCAGGCGTACCTGAAGAACTGCAGCCAACACTACCAGATTATCTATGGTGGGCAGAGCTACGCCCTGCTGCCACTTGTATATGGCCTGCGGTGTGGCAAAACCAAAAATATCCTGCAAATCCTTTACGGACAATCCTGCCTGCTTCCGCAGCCTGTTGATATTCTGTCCTGTTCCTGTCATATCTATGGTTGGCAGATTCACCATGTCTTTCACCTCCTGTTATCAAAATTCAATACCCAGGCGGTCATGCTCCATATGGGGTGCTGTGGTCCAGTGGACCACGTCCAGCACGGACCGGAACGAAGTGTAGACCTCGGACCCATGGCCACTCGATTAAAAGTCGAGTGCTCTTCCATCTGAGCTAATGGAGCATAAAAAATACCGCCTACCTCATACAAGATAAGCGGTACATAAATCCATGTTCTATTCCTGTCAGGCATCCGTACAAAATCTGCCGTCCAGGTATCACACAGTTTTTCGCCTTTTCCTTACCTTACATGAGCGCATCTTAACCAGACTCTGTTCTTTTTCTTTACTGAACAGTGCCTCATAATGTTCGCTATGCAGATAATATGCGAAAGCCTTCGCAGCGAAATTAACTGTTGCCATGATCTTTTCCTTTCTGGACTCATTCGGTCCGCTTTTTTCTTAACTGTAATCACTATAACACCAATTCACGAATTTGTCATTATACCAATAATATAATTTGTGGTTAATCACTCTCTGACAAAAACTATCATATTAAAAGTCAAAAAATCCAAAACTACATTTTATAGGCGGTTTCGGATTTTTATAATCAAATGGTCACAATTCTGTTAAACCTTGGCAAATCCAAGCCACTGTTCTACGGTCTCTACAGTGACCTGACATGCCTTTGCAATATCCTGTAGAGAAATCCCCATTTCATGTAGTCTTTGAGCTGTTCCTATTTTGGCTTTTTCGAATGCTTCCTTTTCCCTACTTTCCACATAAGTCTTTAAAATATATTCCTCATTAAACAATGTCATCATAATATCCACAACCTCCTTTTCACGCCCTGACAAATACTCGCTCAGTACATTCTGATCCTTGCAGATACGAATCGTTTCCAGAACCGCTTCTCTGGTCCTTCCATGCAGCTTCACCTGTTCATTATATATCTTTGTAAAGGTCACATACTGATTTATGATATCTCCCTCTTTTCCATCATAGATCATTTTGACCTTAACATCAAGCACACTGTCATCCCCGTCAAAAAACTCTTTTGACAGATACAGATATTCCGGCTTCGTCTTCCTACTTCCAGTGAATATGACGTACATCTCCGGCTTTGGAAGCTCCAGTTTTTTGCTCCCATATACATTCTGTTTTGTGCTCTCAAAATACTCCTGATAAGTCTGGGCAAGATATAACAGACAGCGTACCACGATATTGATGCTCCAGCTCGATTGCTGCTCTACCAGAATGACGATCTTTTCCCCAATCTGAAAACCCACATCATTATAATACTGGTCCAGCAGTACATTTGTGATCGTCACATTTTTGATGCTGTCCTCTGTTGCCTCATGGTCTTCCGGATGCAGCGCCTGATATAACTGCAGAAGATATTTCGGCTCCCGGAAGAGTGAAGTGAACACGCTGTCCTTTGCGGTATATTTTGCCACCTGTTCCGGCCTCTTTTCAGCATCAGATGATATAGTTTTTACTTCCTGATCCATTCTATGCAGACACCTCTATCCTATTGTTTCCATTTTTGTCTATCCTATTTGCAACGCAGTCTTTCTTATTTCCTATCTTACCATAAAAAAACGAAAATTACAATTTGCTTTCCTGCTGACAACAGCGGCAACAATCATTAGCATCTTCAAATTGGCACAACATTGGCACGGTTCTGCTCTTTCCCCGTAAAGGCATCCATGCTATACTTGGTACAGTCAAAAATATGTAAAGCAGCCGTTTTCCATTCCGGGAGACGGCTGTTTTCGTCAGAAAGGCGGTGGTTTTACTTTGTCCCAGACAATGTCCAAAGCAGCCGGCAGGGCATCCCCCCACAAGGGCAGGCCCGGCAGGAACCCGGCGGCCATACTGAAAAGCGAGAATGGAGATGTAAACTATTTCAGTACGGTGGTATTTATCTTTATCGCGGTGCTCCTGCTGGCATTTATCCTGGACCTGTTCAGCATTATCTCCACTAAGCAGGAACTGGACCACTGTGCAGACCAGATGGTGAAACAGATCCAGCTCTCAGGAGGCATTAACGGAGAGACAGACCAGCTTTTTCACTTCCTCTGTTCCCAGATCGAAGGGGCCGAGAACATCTCCTACTCCATTGACGCCTCCTATAAGTCGCCTACCCCGTCCGGCATGAGCCGGGCCATCCAGCTTGGCACCCCCCTTCTACATCACCATCACGGGCAGGGCAAAACTGGGGGGCTTCTGGAACTTCAACCTGGTGAACATCACGGTTGTCTCCAGGGGCGCAGGCGTCAGTGAGCATTACTGGAAGTGAGGTGGCGTATGAAGAATCCGTACCAGCGTATGAAAGGCAATACAGGCAGGAATCCCCTCCGGAATGATCGTGGGGATATTTCTATCTTTACCTGTTTTTTTGTGGTAGGGATCGTGATGCTGGTCTCCTTCCTGCTGCTGTATGCCTCCATCCGTATCACCTGCATCAACATCCGTAATGGCGCAAAGATGGAGCTGAACAATTTAAGCGCCAGCATCTACGCGGATACCTACCGTTCCCAGAGGGAGACCAACTTCAGCGAATACTTAAATACCCTCTATTCCAGCGGGGACTATACCGCCATGCTGGAGGACATGGTGACAGACGGGCTCGCCAGCAAGATCCCCCTTTCCACGGATGACTACCGGGTAAGGGATATCCGTCTTGCGTTCCATGTAACAGGCGACCGGGTGGAATACGTCTTCACCTGCAACGTGGAGTTCTATGTCTACATGTTCGGCCACTCCTACCCCGCCATCACCCGGCCCGTGGAGCTGACCGGTTACCACAACACGAAATTTTAGTCTGCCGGACAACAGGCAGCAGTTAACTATGAAAGGAGCTTACCTCTTATGAAGAAACTGTTTACATCCAAAAAATTCATCCTCACTACCCTTATCACGGCTTTTGCCGGTTTTCTGGCCTTCCGTTTTATCGGACACCGCAGGGCGGAAAGTAAAAATTTCTGATCATCTGTTGAAAAGCCCTGACCTAAAAGCGTATAGGTTATATATCAAAGGAAAAAAGGAGATGACTGCTACATGAAGAAATTTTTGAAATCCAAAGGCTTTCTTGTCACTGCCCTTTCTATTTCCTGCATCGCCATCCTCGCCGTCTGCTGGTTTGTGGGGCGGGACACAAAAACCGCCTTTCTGCCGGACGAGCCATCGCCGGACGCCGTCCAGGAGGAATGGACGGATACCCCGGATACTGCGGGGAGTTCCTGGGAGCATGCAGACAGCGGTATTCCCAGCCAGAGCAGTACGGAAGAAAAACTGGAAGATTACCCAAAAGTGACAGAGGAATCGGAGCAGGAAGTTGTAGTTGACTTTGTTCCCACAGAAACAAAGGAGGAAACGCCGCCCCCGCCCCCGGAGGGCAAGACCGTCATCGCGGACCCCGGTGGGGACCATCCTGTGAACCCTGCCCCGGAAACAGCCCCTTCTTCCACAGATATAGGAAAGGACAGTACGCCTCCTGCCGGCACCACCAATGAAAACGGAGCTGTATACGATCCCGTTTTTGGATGGGTTGTCCCCGGACAGGTCAACCAGACCACCGTGGATTCCAGCGGAGACCATAACAAGATGGTTGGGAACATGGGTAACTGACAATCCATCCAGGATAGATTCCCCAAACATGTCCTACCGAGATTACCGGAAAGAGTCCCCCCTGCCCGTCACTGGCAGCCACATACACAACTGAATATGGAAACCGGAAAACCGCCATTCAGGCGGTTTTCTTTTATGCACCAGCACACAGAAAACACACCAGCGACAGGTTTTCTGCATTTTAAAAAGATTGGAGTGTGATATTGTTTGAAACGCTTTTATGCCCTCCTCTGTGCCGCCGCCCTCCTGCTCTGCCTGTGTCCTGCAAAGGCTTTCGCTTCCGGGCAGGGCAACCTTGACGGCGGCGGCGGGAACATGAACCAGGGCACCTCCACCAACTTCTGGTCTCCTGGCAACGATGGCGTCCGGGTGACGGTGGTGGATGCCCAGTCCGGCTCCGCCGTGAGCACGCCAGTGGATTTCTCCAACCGCAGCCAGTCCGCCACGATGCTCCATTTCGGCAAGGTGAGCAAGATCCAGTACCGGGACGGGGCTTCTCTCTCCTTACAGTCCGGCGTTCCCTATAACTGCCTGCAGCCCGCCTATTCCATGCCGGCCATCATCAACAGTAACAGCCGGCCCGCTTCCATTGAAGCCATCAAGCGCTATTTCTGTTCGGAATACGCCTGCATGATGGTAGCCGATGCCACAGGTGTCAGCTACGAAAACATGCTGGCAGGGCAGTATAAGATCCTGCTGGAGCCCATTGCCTATGTGACCTTCAATGGGACAAAATACGCTTTCACGGCAACGGAAGCCGCCCTCTATGACCAGCTCTCCGGTGGTTCCCTGCGGAGTAAGCTGCCCACGGTAGCCTTCCAGAACCTCCCGCTTGCCCTGTTCTTGGAATACAGCGACCTGGGCTTTCCCGCCTGGACCGGGGGCAGACGCGGGATACAGTCCAACGGGGATATCTGGTGTTAGTATATAAATGTGGACAGGAAAAGTTGAACAACCTATACTATCAAATGAAAGAGCAAAGGAGA
>QXWR01000059.1 GCA_009911065.1 Clostridiaceae bacterium
TTTATAACGATCAGATAACTTGCTGATGCTGGTGCAGGCAATCTGCTGATCCCCAACGCGCAACATCAAAATCAGGTGCATCTAATCTGCATGGAGCTGGTGCGTCTAATTTGCAGGACAACAGTCACGACTTCCTGTTTCTTTATGGTACGCTTTGAGAACATATCCGCCTTGCCGATGAAATTCCCCTCATCGTCCAGCTTTTCAAGGGAACATAAAAGACAGTAGCTTGAATCCTGATTGAACGCCCTCTTATTGGTCTGGGAACTGATAAGACCGAATTTCTTGGAAAAATCATCGTACAACTGGTTCAGCTCTGTCTGTTTGTTTTTAATCATGTCCTCCGGATACTCACTCAACTGGAAGTCAATCAGCTCCTGCGTACAGTCCCGGATTGCCACCATGCCCTTAATTCTCTGCTCTGCTTTTTCCGACACGTCCACAGGCTTCATAATGGAATTTACCCGGTAGTACACCTTTTCATCTACTATGGTGTAGCTGTAATTCTTTACGTCCGGATTGGCGGGGATATTCTCCCCTGCCTGCTCATCATCAATCTCATTGAAATCTGCCTGCTCGATGCTTCCCTCCACATAAGAAAATGCTTTTTCAAGCTGCACTGACAGCGGAAAGGAATTGTCCGGCAGACAGGCGGACTCCATGCCATGCGCACCCGAAACCATTTCCATTTTTCCAAGCACCATCTCCGGGTGGTCTGCAAAATACTGGTTCATAACGATACCGTCTTTTTCCGTCAGATGCACCCAGTCCGGCTCGATATCCAACACCCTGTCACGTTTCTTTAAAATCAGGATATCCGAAGTGACTTCCGTACCCGCATTTTCCTTAAAGGCTGTGTTCGGAAGCCTGACCGCACCCAAAAGCTCCGCCCGCTGTGCAAGGTATTTTCTTACTTCCGGGCTTTTCTTGTCCATAGTACCCTTTGAAGTGACAAAGGCAACCACGCCGCCCGGTCTGACCTTATCCAAAGTCTTTGCAAAGAAATAGTCATGGATAAGGAAGTTATGCTTGTCGTAGGCTTTGTCAGCCACTTTATACTGACCGAATGGAACGTTTCCCACAGCAACATCAAAAAAATCATTGGGATAATTAGTGTTTTCAAAACCTGTGATTTTAATGTCTGCATGGGGATAGAGCTGCTTTGCAATCCGCCCGGTAATCCCGTCAAGCTCTGCACCATACAGCCTGCTCCCCTGCATTTTCTTCGGCAGACAGCCATAAAAATTCCCGATTCCGGCTGCGGGATCTAACACATTCCCTTTGGTAAAACCCATTTTTCCTACTGCATCATAAATCGCCTGAATAATGACAGGACTTGTATAGTGGGCATTTAAGGTGCTTTCCCTTGCAGAAGCGTATTCCTCCGGGGATAACAGGCTCTTTAATTCCTGATATTCATTTGCCCAGTTTGCCTTTGTTTCGTCAAAAGCGTCGGAAAGACCGCCCCACCCCACATATTTCGCTAATATTTCCTGTTCCTCCGGTGTTGCAATGCGGTGTTCACCCTCAATCTTTTCAAGGGTGCGTATGGCTTCCACGTTCTGACGGAATTTCTCTTTCGGTGCAAAGCCTTTTCCGGCGCTTTCCGCTTCAATGAAAGAAATATGGTAATTGGCTGCGCCTGATTTGTCTATCTCCGGTTCTTTCCCTGATGATTTTTCTGCTTCTTTTTCTGATGTTTTTTCCGGCTCTGTATCCGTTTCCCCGGTCAGCGTTTCCACATCACGCATGACCTGCTGGATAAACGGATCATTTTCTAAAGCATTTTCATCTACAGGCTGCCCGTCCACAATCCCGGCTTTTTCCAGCTTTTCCCGGACTGCATCGGTATCAATATCGGGAAAATCATCTTCTGTATCAGCAATATTTTCCGTTTGTGCCTGTTCTTCCTTTGGTAACTGCCCTGTTGCTGCTTCCTTTTCCCCTGAAATTTCATTGATACGGTCAGCATAAGCACCGGCTTCCTCCTGTGCTGCAAACGTCGGCACTGTGCCATCGCCCGCCACATAATAATCCTGCTTTTTGTTGTCCCATACCGCAAAAGACTCTGTAAAGGCATCAGATGTTTCCGTAACCGTAAAGCGTCCTGTTATTTCCTGTTCCGGTTCTTCTGATAAATTTTTCGGCTCTGCTTGGGAAACTTCCACAGCGTTTTCTTCCATCTGCTGCTTTGGTTCGTCATAACGGGCAGCATATTTTTGTGCTTCCTTCAGCAGACGATCCATCTCTACTGCTTTTTCCGTATTTCCGCTGATTGACTGCATGAGGACATAATCGGCAGCTTCCAAAAACAAAGCGTCATAGACTGCTTCCCCCTCTAACCGCCTTTCATCAGTCTGAATGGCAACCTCCCCGGTGTCCTCATTCCAGCCGACCACATCTTTCATGGACAGCGCACCACAGATTTTTACCACGACGGACATCTCTGCAAGCCGTTCCATAAGCGCCCTGTCACTATCGCTCATGTTATTTTCTGGTTCGGACTTTTGGACATTTTGTCCAGAAGTTTCTTTTTCAGAATCCGGTATCTCCGCCTTATCCGGTTCCCTGTCACGTTCTATGTAACGCCTTGCCTGATTGGTAAAACCGTCCAGCACAGCCGGGTGGGAAGTGACAATATAATCCCTCGTCTGCCAGTCTGCATCGGGTACAAGTGTTTTTGCCCACTCCTTATTATTGGGGGAAAAACGCCCGTCATTGGATAAGTGCATGATTGTGTTTGCAAGGACATATCCCACACGTTCCTTTCCAAACTGCTTTATGACGCCCTCTGCGGTATCCCTCGGAAGCGTATAACCGTCAAACTTCTCCACAACTGCCTTTTCTATTGCTTCTTTGCACTCAATCCTGATGCCATGCTCCAGCTTTTCCTGTTCCCTGCGCATGGCTTCCTCTGCCTGCTCTTTTTTATACTGTGCATAGGCTTCCTTGCCCTCCGGCGTAAGGTATTTATCCGTTTTCACAAGCTCCCTGATACGTTTTTCCACCACGTTCCATTTTAAAAGCACTTTTGCGTAAGGACTGCCATAGCTGCCTTTTTCTAAACGGATACCTTTTGCATCATGATCCTCATGCCCGGTATCACTTCCCACAAGCGCATGGGAACTGCCGCCTGTCCCATATTCATTTTTAAGGAAGGCAATATTATCTTTCCTGTCATGCCCTTCCATAAAATACTCATAGATACGGAACTGTCCATGATGAAAACTGCTTCCACCTGTCAGACGGTTATCTATCTCGTCCTGTGTAATAAAATCTTCATGCAGGACTTCTATATTGTCCTGTAACGGATATTCCTTTTTCTCTGCGCTTAAATCTGCAATCTCTGAAAGCAGATGCTCCGGACTTTTTACATACCGCCACCTGATACGCTTTTCCCCTGATTCAAGCTGTTCTTTTGCTTTGGAAAGCTCTCTGGTAACAGTATCACGCCCCTCCTGTGTGGATAAAAGCTCGCACAGGTTCGTGATGCTTTCCGGGTGGTTATAATTTTTAATCGGTATGCTCTCCGGAATTTCCTCAATCCCATCCCGGAAGAAATTGAAAAGGTCATTTGACACCCTCTGCCGTTCTGTTGCATCTATAAGGAACACTTCATTTGCACTCATGTAAGAGCCATTCCCCACCATAGAACGGACAATGCCTTCTACTTCCTGCCAGCCCATCACCGCAGCCGGATTTTCCTTTGCGGACATGCCATAGCCGATGCTCATGCCTTTCTCATTGAACCATACGGAAACGGGATTGCCGTCAAAATCAAAGCCTTTTCCGGTAGTCCGGTATTCGTTTTTCAGAAACTCCGCCATTTCCTCTGGTGTTTTCCCCTGCTGGTATTTTGCATAAATGCGGCTTCTGCTGTTATCCCGCCCGCCGCCTGTGCGCAGAATGGCTTCAAGCTGCTCTGCTGGCAGGGAAAAAGCAGCGGGCATGGTGTATTTCTCTCCTGCCTGCGCTGCTTCAATCGTGCCGATCTGTTCCTCAATGCTTGGAAAAAGACTAAGCTGCTGGTATGTCTCCTCCGGTTCCTGCCACTGCGGTATCTGCCCTTCTTTCAGATATTCGCCTTTTTCCATGTAAAAGGCAATCCTATCCCTCACAGCTTCCCATGATACAGTTGCCTCCGCTGTCCGGCTTAAATAGCTTCCCCTCCAGACCGTCAGACCGTTTTCGTCTGCCCTGTATCCGCCTCTTTCTTCCCCTACATATAACTCGGTAAATTCCTTATGCCTGTAACTGTTCTTGATATATTCCGTCTGTTTGCCTTTATCCGGCTCAAAAAGCATTACACCGGCAATATCCGGGCATTTATGCTCCATAAACTCGTCAAACTGCAAGATGCCCTTTTGAATTTTGGACAAAGAAAGACCGGATAATGTGTCTGCTTCATTATCCGGCTCCTGCAATTCCATATTTTCAGTTGCATCATCATTGTTTACAGACTGTATACCAGCTCCGTCAGGACGGTTTCCTCCGCCGCCTGCCTGATGCTGTTCATCTTCTGCACCCACAGCATCTGGTTCTCTGCTTTGAGTTTCTCCGTCACGCCCTCCTGCTTCATCATCTGCCCGGTCAGAAGCTCCATTCTCTGCTCTGCCTGTTCCTGAATGTCCAGAAGGTGTTCTTTCAGCTTCCCTTTCAGGAGAAGTCCTGTGTAGACTCCCTTCTTGTGTTCCTGTAAGTAGTTCTTCCGCATCAGCCCGTATTTGGTCAGTGTCCCCTCCGGCTGCTCGTCCATCTGTAACATCGGGATCATGTAATCCCCGTTCTTTTCGTATGTCAGCTTCATCATTATTTCCCCTTTCCCCGGCGTTTCCGGTCTGTGTGATAGATTCTCCGTCCTGCATTTCACTTTCACGCTTTAAAGCATTATAGCGTGTGTCAGAGATATTTGCAAGTCCTTTTTCGCCTAAATCTCTGGTTTCCTCTTTTCCGGCATTTTCCCTTTCATACGCCCTGATTGCTCTCCCGATTTCCATAAGGACAGGCTTTGACAAATCGGATATGCTGTTTCCGATATGTGACAGTGTTTCCATCGTATTAAACTCATGGATATATGGGAACTCGATTTCTTCGGACAATTCCTTTTCGTTTATGCCGCACCCTTTCAGGACAGTGTAGGCGATGCTGTCCGAAAGTGTTTCCCGGATACGCAGACCGATATTCAGCTCATCAAGCTCCTCCAAGAAACTTCCCTCTTTCAGATATTCCATATCGGAAGCAAGTTCTTTATAACAGTCCTCTGCTATGCGGGAAGCAATCTCCCTGATCCTGTCCACAAATCCGGTTTCTTTATTGGTATCCCCGTAAATCTGCTCTAGACGGTCAAGCACCGCTTCCTGATGTTCTTCTTTCATCTCCCAAAGCTGCGGATAGTGCCCGATCCGTCTTGCCTTATGTACATCCGATATGTCAAAGACATAACGCAATCCGCTGTGTGTATTTTCCTCATCAATCAGCGCAATTCCTTTTGCGCCCTTATTTACCCAACAGTGCATTTTTTCATTCCATATCTCTATGGAAGCACAGGCTGTCGCATCCGGTCTTTGGGCATAAATGAGAAGCTGGTCTTTGAACGGGTATTTGTAAAGTCCTGATGCTGTGTTCAGGTACTTTTTCCAGTTTCCGTCATTCCTTGCCACGTCCTTTGCGGTTTCCTCGGCAAGTGCGGAAATTAAGTCATATTTTCTCATGGTAAACCTCCGTTTCTTAGTTTTTTGTGATTTTGGCAATAAAAAAGGTGGCTATGGTTCGTTCATAATCCATTGCCACCAGTGAAGAAAAGCTTTATTCAATTTTTGTCTGCTCCTTTCCCACAGTATTTTTATATAAGAAAAGCACCTAAGATTTCTCCTAAGTGCTATCTATAATACGATTTTTGACTTATCTTTACATTATTTATAATTTAAGCTTATTTTTTCATATATCATTTTCTCCTCATCTATTATCATTAAAAACAATTGATATAACATACTCATTAATTTTTCAATTTTGCAAATACTATCATTTATATACATTTGCCTACATTCTTCATCAAGCACATATACTGTCCTAAGGCAATGATATTCTCTATTCCTTATTTCTTCATATTCTTTATATTCTCTACTTGAAACACAATCAATAAACTTTGTCAATATATCTGATTTAATATTTTGATCATAAAACAATTTTAATATTACCTCAATATACACATTCTTAAATTTACTGTCTTCAACATATTCCTTTTTAAAATCATATTTACATAACAAAAACTTTGCAATTTTTTCATATACTGAGTACAACTTAAACATTGCATGATTAAAATAATCATCCTGAGACATCACTTCGTTTAAATAATACTTTTTGAAAATCTCATTTTGCTCATTATCCCATAATTCTTTATCATAAAAAACACATCTATAATATATCGTTATTGATCTAAGAATCTCTTTAGCTCTAAATAAACTATCTATTAGTAATGTATTACGAATCCTTGACGCTTCATCTAGTGCCAAAATTACATTTTTATTAATTAAATTTATAACACATCTTAATTTTTCTCTTAAATTACCAAACTTTTCTTCTAACTCCTCACATTTAATCCATATATCCTTAGATACACATAATTGCTTATTATAATCTGGTAAAAAGTGTTTTTTTTGCTCGAATTTAAATAAATTGTCTCTAAAACTACTTTCCATTTGGTCAATGCATAATTTTAGTAAATCAATATATTTATCTCTTTTCAGTTGAATAATTGAGATCTTTTTCTTTAAAAGTGCCATTTCTTCTTTATTAGTATTATCTATCAAATTATTTATTTGCTCAATGTTACCATACCAAACACCATTTTCTACATATATAATATCCTTAATGTCAACTTTACATTTATCCCGCTCCGAACTATTTGATAAGTGCGTAGAAATATAATGTTCATTATCATTTCTTACAAATTTTAATAATTTCATTTTATAATCTTCATTAATTTCTTTCAATATCCTTTTAATATCATTATTTATTGTAATATCCTTTTTTATAATCTTATACAAAAAACCTATTCCTTTTTTCTCAAAAATCACTTCAAAGTCAATTTGATAAGCTATCGAAACAATAATTAACATCCTCTCCCATATCATATCATCATGCAAAACCAAATTTTCAAAATAATATTGCGGCATAAAAGATATTCCATTATTATAATTATTAAATGCTACGTCAAAAGCATATGCATCTCTGTCTAAATTTTCAATTAAATCAACAGTATCATTTATTATCTGCGTTGCAACACATCTATCTTCATCGCTATAACCAGCTAATTTTGTATTTATCAATGTTGAAAACATTTTTTCTATAGTTTCAAGTTTCTTTAAACATTCATCTTTTTCCATATTAGCTTCCCTCATGTACTTTCTTAAACTCTTTACTACAATCGCCAAAACATTATATCTCATCTGTATCTATATTTTTTATTATATTTTCTATTTCACTTTGTCTACAAAAAATAACTGATGTTCTTATATCAAGAAAATTATATACTGCTTTACACTTTTGCACAAATCTCCAATCCGTCGAGATCAAAATATCTGACCTTGTAGCATATATTGCATGCGACACATCATGTGTTCCTGAAATAGACTTTTGTTCACTTTTTTCTGAACAATAACCAGAAAAATTCAATATTCTAAAAAGTATTTCTATCGTATATTCTAATTGTTTATGCGACACTCTCAAATCTGCAAAATTACCTTGCTTTAAGCAAAAATTTAGTGGTAATCTTTTATCCACATTAAGTAAACTCAGCATTTGAACTTCCAAAGAATTATTATATTTATTAATAATTATATCTATATTTTTGTTAAAATCAGCTATGTATTCTGCTACTATAGGCATTTCCCATATTTTTTCAGGTTCTATATTTGATATAGACGAATTATGTTTATCCTCTTTTAATAATTTCTTATAATTATCTGTATCTACTATATGTTTTATGTAACTATCATTTTCTACTCGTTTTCTAGTATCCATACCTCTTACTCTGGAATAACATTCAATAGGATTCTCTTTCTTAACCACTAATTCAGTATTTGTCGGTAATATTTCCATATTAGATGTTATTTTTCCAATAATGCATATCAAATCTTTCATTTTATTTCTATATTTAGAGTTCTCATTAGCAGCTACTTTATAGATTTCTTCAATATGCGCAGGACTATATAAACATTGTATCCCTTTATTCATTAATTCTACAAGCGTTTCTTGTAATGCTAAATTTTCTAAAGCTTCAATATAAATATTATGATCCAAATACAAATACTTCATAATCAACTTCCTCTTTGCATAATAGGTTTTAAAGAAATTATATCAAATAATCCTTGTATTTTCAATTAAGTTTTCCACCTCACCAGAATAAACGCACGAACGAAAAATCAGCAAATTTTCATTGTATTTTTAGATAATTTTGCAAGAATATTTGTTCTGTTTTCCCGAAATAAAGTAATAAAAAAACCAAATTTCAGGTGATAATATTATTTCTAGTTAATTTATGAGCAAAAATTTTCACAAAAGTATGCCCTTTTTCTTCTTCATTTTCATTCATGCGTTTATTCTGTCCACCTCACCGAACTATATTCGACACAAAATATTGCTTTGAAAATCATATGCCTAATTAATAATAAAATATAAGGTTATATAATTCAGCATATTGATAACTTATTCTAGGCACATAAACTATAACTGCAAGATACATAACTGTATCTTGCAGCCTGTTTCCTGTTACTCTCCGGCATTATTCGTAGAAACCATGTTCCTCAATGCCTTTCTCTAAAATAGTATGTATCAACTCCTCCAGCTCCACTCCGTTAATCTCGCTGACTACAATCAGCTTTGCAAGGGTATCTTTCTGTACAGATACCGTATAAAACTCCTCATCGGCACGAAGCTCATGCACACAGATACCAAGTCCGTCCGCTATCTTGCATACCACGCCAAGCTCCGGCTCTCTGATCCCCGCCAAAATGTCCATGATTGTCCTCTCCGGCACTTCTGCCATTCTTGACAGCTCCACAATGCCGATTTCTTCCTCTTTCATCATGTTTAATAACTTATCTCCTGTTGTAAGCATATCCTTTTCCTCCCTATTTCTTTTTCCCCGAAAATTTCTTCTTGGGAAATTCCATGACAATTTTAAACTGTACGCCGCTTTTTTCTTCCCCATCTTTGGTGTAGTGGTATTCCTCCGTCCCACTCGGAATGATATAGGCATCGTAAGGCTTGCCCGCCTTGCTCTTTAACCCTTTTAACAGGATTTTCTTTCCGGCAAGCATATCCTTTACTTGTGCATCGGTAAGCGCAGCGCCCATAACCCGGCTCACATTCATGCCGCATTTATTTTTGCAGTACGCACCGAATTTTCCTTTTACCACCTGACCGCCGCAGTTCGGACACGTTCCAAGCGCTTCCTGCTCCTGTGCAAACATCTTTTTCTGCTCGTCACTGATTTTATGGCAGGTATGGATCAGCTCTGACACCATATTTTCAATGTCTGCCATGAAGTTCTCCATCGCAAGCTCCCCTTTGGATACCAATGTCAGGGCATTTTCCCAATCGGCAGTAAGTTTTGGGGACTTTACCACATCGGGAAGAACCGTTATCAGTTTCATTCCGTCCTCCGTCGGTATCAATCTGCAAACTGAACTCCGTTCAGTTTTTTCACGCTTTACAAAACCGTCTTTGACTAACTTCTCAATAATGTCCGCCCTTGTCGCAGGTGTCCCCAATCCTTTTCTCTCCACATCATCGCCCATATCTTCTGCCCCGGCACGTTCCATTGCTGATAATAATAAATCTTCCGTAAAATGCTTCGGCGGTGTTGTGAAATGTTCGCTGATTTTCGTCTGCACCCCTTCAAAAGTCTGCCCCTCTGACAGCTCCGGCAGCTTCTTTTCCTCATTTTCTTCCTCTTTATTCCCGGCAATCTTAAAGGAACGCTTAAAAGCATCTTCAAAGACCTTCCACCCGTTGTGCGTGACAGCCTTTCCGGAAACCGAAAAGGTATGCCCGTTGCAGGAAAACTCCGCTTTGACTGTTTCATGCAGATGCTTTTCCCCTGTTGCACACAAAAGCCGGTTTGCTATCAGGGATAAGATTTTGCGCTCTGTTTCTGGAAGTGCCGCAAGGTCAGCCTTCGCTATCTCCATTGTGGGGATAATCGCATGGTGGTCTGTCACCTTCTTACTGTTCAGCACCCTTTTGATATCAGGATTGAACATCATGTTTTCCTCAAACATAAGGGAAGTGAAAACCGCTTCTATCACATTCTCTGCGGTCTGCCCCATATCATCAGACAAAAACTGGCTGTCCGTTCTCGGATAGGTAGCCAGCTTTTTCTCATAAAGGCTCTGCATGTACTCCAAGGTCTGTTTTGCGGTAAACCCGAATAAACGGTTCGCATCACGCTGGAGTGTGGTAAGGTCATAGAGCTTTGGCGGCGCAACTGCTTTTTCTTCCTTTAAAACAGACGTGACAAGAGCCTGCCCGTTTTGGCAAGCTCCCGCAACTTCATCTGCTTTATTTTTATCATCAATGCGCCCGGTGGCGGCATCAATCCCATCCATCAGGATATGCGCCATGTAATATTTTTCCTTCTGGAAATTCTTGATTTTTGTTTCCCTGTCAACAAGCATTGCAAGTGTCGGTGTCTGCACCCTGCCTACTTTTAAGACCTTTCCGCCATACAGCACTGTAAAAAGCCTTGTGCCGTTAATGCCTACAAGCCAGTCCGCTTCCTGCCTGCACAGTGCGGAATGGTACAGGTTGTCGTAATCACTCCCCGGCTGTAAATTCTCAAATCCCTCACGAATGGCGCTTTCCTCCATTGAGGAAATCCATAAGCGTCTGATCGGCTTGTCACACCCTGCCATCCCATACACAAGGCGGAAAATAAGCTCTCCCTCACGACCTGCGTCGGTGGCACAAATCGTAGCCGACACATCTTCCCTGTGCATCAACTGATAAAGCACATCATACTGCGCTTTGGTGTCTGCCTTGACCTCATACCGCCAGTTCTCCGGCTTTACGGGAAGGCTCTCATAAGTCCATTTCTTCCACTGTTCCCCGTAGCTTTCCGGCTGTGCAAGCTCCACCAGATGCCCCACGCACCAGCTCACAAGATAACCGTTCCCCTCCATGTATCCGTCTTTATTTTCCGTTGCACCGATTACTTCTGCGATGCTCCTTGCAACGCTTGGTTTTTCTGCTATCACTAACTGCATTTTTCTTTTCCTCCTGTCAGTTCAATATCACATTCCACTTCGTTCCCCCATACATCAAACCCGTCCGCTTTTCTCCGGGCAAAAAGTTCTATCTTTGGCACACTGCCCATAAGCTGGTTAATCCTGTGATGCACCTCTGCCGGCTTTCTGCTGTGTTCCTCTATATGGGATACCACCACCTGATGCACCCCTGCACTGACACGCTTCGGTCTGCCCTTTGTTGCCAAAATGCACAGTTCCACGTTGCTGCGTGTCCAGTAACCCATGCCCCAAAAGAGCGACGCACTCTTTTTATTCTGCTTTACCCATACAAACGCCACTGTCTTATAAGTAAATCCCCATGCCTTTATCACTTCCAAACCTTCCAAAAGGCAGGGAAATGTTACCCAAAGAAATAAGGCACAGTCCCTGTCTGCAATGCCAGCTACCGGAAGCGCCTTAATATCTTCTATATTCATTGTGGGATAATGGCTTTCTGCGCTTCTTCCCGCACCCTTTTTAGAATATACTTTATAATGCCAAGGGGGATCAGCCAGAATGACTGAATATTTCTTCTCTCCCATACTGCCGGTTACTCCTCCTCACTGTCCTCAAAGAAATCATCTTCCTTATCGTTATCTTCCTCCTCATCGTCGTATTCTTCTTCCTCGTCCTCCTCATCATCGTCCTCGTCAAGAAATTCCTCTTTCTTTCCTTTGACAACCTTGAAATAATAACCCCCGCCAATGGCTGCCACCGCTACAATGCCAAGAATGATGTAAGTCGCTGCGGGATTTTCCTTTACCGGCTCCGGTTCGGGTTCTTCCACAGCTTCCTCGCTGCCTTCCTCTGTCGCTTCCTCCGTCGGTTCTTCTTCCTTTTCCTGTCCCTCTCCGTTATTATTGGGAAGTGCGCCCTCTGTTACGGGGATTGCGGACTCCAGCGCAGCGGAATTTTTCGGTAATGTTTCGCTGTTGTCCGTTGTCACGTTCAGAAGGTCATTTTCCGTAACTTCCGTCAGGAAGTAAACCATTTCTTCCTCCCCGTCCCGGTCAATCACAAGATAGAACACTTTTTCCGATGCGGTCTGTATCGTGTAAAATTCCTTCCCTTTTTCGCTCTTTTCACTGTCACTGGAATTTTCCTCTTTCTCTGATGCCGCCGCCTCTGCCATTGCCTGTTTTTTCTGTTCTGCCGGACTTAATTCAGATAAGGTGTTGCCGTCACTGTCCGTTTTGGTATGTTCTGTTACCTGTGCGGTGGCAGAGGAAGGGTTGGTTGCCTGTGCATTGACCGGAAGCTGCTCTGCCGGGTTCTTCTCATTGCTGTCCTCTTTTTCCGGATCGGTATAATATGGATTGGCGGTCTTATAGACCTCCGACATATTCCCGGCGTTATCCATAGCAGAAATGGTAAAATACTGATACCCCGCATCAAACTGCTGCAGGCGGATATTCAAGACGCCATTCGTAAGCTCTGTAAACTCATACCCGTTCACATAGACTGCCTTGATGCCGGAATCGGTATCATGCGCCTGTACGCTTAGCAGACCGTCACTGACCGCAGCGTTTAAGGTAGGCTTTGTAAAATCAAAGCACCTGATGTAGCGGTTTTTCTCATAGGTCTTTCCTTTCTGGTCTGTCACAAGCACATAGACGGTTGTGTTTTCCGAAATCCCCACATACATATCCTCTGTGATGTCTGTCCAGCTCCCGTTCTGTGCGATTTTCGCCTGTACGGTCTTTATGGTGAAATTGCCGGAATGTGCCACATCTTCTACGGAAATATGTACTTTCGTGGTGTCATTGTGCCACCCTGTCGGCGTGGTGATTGTGATTTTTACATTCGGATTCACATATCCGCATAAAGTGTAATCCCCTTTGCAGACCTCACAGTCCTTATCAAAGGAATACTGTGTGCATTTTTCCCCGCAGGTACATTCCGGCTCAGGAATTTCATTTCCTGATACCGTTTCACTCTCTGTTCCGCCTTCATCTGCGGATTCTGTTTCCCCGGTACTTTCCGTTGCTGTTTCCGTTTCTGTGCTTCCCTCCGCTGATATTTCACTGTTTTTCTCTGTGCCTGTATCCTCTGCATGGACATCTACCATATTCCCGCTGTTTGCCATAAATGCCCCTATGGGCATACAAAACAGTACCGCCGATAAAAGCAGCGATACCAGTGCCTTAACTGATAACTTTTTCTTCATTTTCCGCCATCTCCTTCTTCTTTTCTTTTTCTGCCAATAACTGCAAAATCTCGTCCTCACTCAATTTGATAAGTAATTGCAGCTTTTCGGACGAGATTTTATTCTTTTCGATAATATCCATTTTTTCAGCTCTTTCCGCCATGCGCTTCTGTTCTTCCAAGTCCTTCTGCTTCGCCTGTAAAGTTTCAATCTGCGCCCGCACTTTGGAAAGCTCCCTGTCAATGCGTTCCTTTGTCATATTCTTCCTTTCCTCTCTGCACTGGAAAAGTGCTTTTTAATTTCCTGATAAGCGACCGAAACCATAAAAATGGCTCTGCCAGTACGATGAATTGATACTTGCGTAACTGATCGGATCGCCACAGTGTATCATTGTCCCGTTTCCACAGTATATCCCCACATGACTGACCGCACCTGCCGAATTGTAAGTCCCGGTAAAGAAAATAATGTCCCCCGCTTTTGCGTCTGATGCGGAAACCGGAGTACACTGGTCATAGATGCCCTGTGCGGTAGTTCGTGGAAGGTTGTGTACGCCGCTGTTGGTAAATACCCAGCAGACATAGCCGGAACAGTCAAAACTTGTTGCCGGGGAAGAACCGCCCCATACATAAGGGTATCCGAGATATTTTGCTGCTTCCTCCATAAGCGCCTGCACCGATGCGTCATCATATGCGTCCGGCGGCACTGCATTTCCCGGCACACCGCTCGGTGTTTCCCCGTACAATGTACCCTCGCCCACATCAAAATAAAATAACGGGTTATAATACTCCCCGTTGTATAAACATTCGATATGTAAATGGCTTCCTGTGCTGCTCCCGGTGTTCCCTGTCGTGCCGATTACCGTCCCTTTGGTTATTTGCTGCCCCGCACTCACACTTAGGCTGTCCATGTGGGCATACTTGGTTGTGTAACCGTCCTTTTCAATCGCCACATAATTCCCATAGTGGCTGTCATAAGCTGCCGCTGTCACAGTACCGTCATGCGCTGCATAAACGGTTGTGCCTGTCGGCACTGCGATGTCCACGCCCCTGTGCAGTTCCTCGTTCCCTGTGCTTGTATTTTTGCGGTATCCGTAATAGCCTGACACATAATAATACCAGTAAAGGTCAAGCGGCGAAGCAAACTCCTGAAGAAGTCCGCCCGTTTCCCCATACATGGCAAAAATCTCTGCCTGTTCCGTATCCATCTTTCCAGCAGCAAGGCTCTCTAACGGTATAACTGTAAGCGTCACTCTGAGGATACTGACCTCGTATTCCTCCTCGCTTTCCTCCCCGGTGTCCGGATCAGTGACCGTCCTTGTCCTCGTTTCCGTATCCGGTGTAAGTGTCAGCGTGTACATTTCATCAAAAAGCGCCTGTATCTCACTTTCCACCTCATCTGCGGTAAATTCCGTATGGACAGCGGATAAATAGCTGATAAGGGTAAACGGATTATGCCCGATTTCCCCAAGATTGTAGGAATATTCATCATACCCCGGATAATCCGTTTCCACCCGGTCAATCTCATTCTGCAAGTCAAGCTCCAGCCGGGTAAACTGCAAATCTGCTGCATCAATCTCTTTCGGCTCGCTTAAATAACTTGCTGCTAAAATCGTAGACTGTGTATCCGCAAACATCGCCCCGCAGGACGATACGGAAACCATGATCATCATAAGAAGCAGCGCCATGATGCCGAAGGTTATAAGCAGACCTGCATTTTTACGGGCAAACTCCTGTAACCTCCTCGCCACAGTGATTGTACCGTTTTTTGTCTTTTCAAACGCCTGCTCCGCTGCCTTTGAAGTGGCTGCTTTCTTCCTCGCCTTGATGTACTCCCGCTTGATGCGCTGTTTCTGTAACCGCTTCTGTATCTGCTTATGCAGTGATTTTTTCTGCATCTGCGGGTTTTCCTCCAAGAATTTCTGGTACTGGAAATTCACTTCTTTTTGGAACTGCCTTTTCTCCAGCTTTGCCACTTTTGCCCGCTGTTTCTGCTCTTTCCCCTTAATCTGCCTTTTGACAAAACCGAATAACTCCTCGCTTTTCTGTTCCGTTTTATGTGCGCCCTCCACAGCGGAATTTTCTTTCTCCGTTTCCGCTATTTTGCCATGCACGAAATTCCGGCTTTCATTCTGCACCCTGCGCATGGTGGATTTGGATATGCCCTCCTGCTTAAAAGACTTCTCCTTATCAACAGGGACAACCACATATTTCCCTTTTCCGGTTTTCTCGTCGAAAACTCTCTGCAATGTATATTCCCTTGTCTTTGGCAGCTTCGCTCTTGCTTCCTGCACCTTCTTTCCGGCTTTCTGCGCCTGTTTCTGTTTCCTTTGCAGCTTTTTACTGCCTGTAAAATCTGAACCGCTTTCCTCCTGAAAGGAATTTCCCGTATTCTCCGTAAAAACATCTTCCGAAAAAGTATTTTCTTTTGTGTTTTTACTGCCCCGGTATTCTTTCTGCACCCGCTTTTTATGATATTTTCCCTTTTTCTGCGACTGCCTGTAAGTGTCCCGGCGGTGGTAATCGTCCGTATCAGCCTGCCTTTTCTCTGCTTCCTCTGATTGATTGGACTGATTCTGTCCGGTAAAAACACTGTTTTCCTTTACAAAATCTGTTTTTTCTTCCTGACCGGACTTTTGAACTTTTTGTCCAGAAGCGGACTGGTACATCTGCTTTTTTGCATGAGCCTTGAAAGTACGGTTTGTCACACGCTGCCCTGTATCTTTGCTTTGGGAAGCTGTACCCTTATTCTCTCTAAAAGTATCATTTTCCTTTGGCTGCTGATTTTCGGACTTTTGGACTTTTTGTCCAAAAGTTTGCTGCTGCGTGTGCATACTTTTTTCTGTCTGCTTCTTCCTGCCTTCGGTCTGCGCTGTCTTTGCGGCATTGGCATCTCTCGGCTGGTAAGCAGCATTGCCACCCGTAAAGACATTATCTGCTCCCTTATGGAAATCTGTATCTGCTTCTTTACGGTAGGCAGCGCCCTGTTTTTTCTTTCCTTTCTTTTCCGCCATTAGCTAACCTCATCTTCCTTTTTTACGCTTTCCTCCGGCTTCGTGTTCATAATCGCATAGGTCTTTGTGTCCGCCGGGTACTTATCCACGAACGGGATTACCACGTTATCAAACAGTATCAGACCGCTTCCCGGTTCGGAATTGGTGACGTGCATGAGCTGTTTTTCTGACAGTCCCAACTTATCCGCCAAGATATGCTGGTCTTTGGCGTTCTGGTTTAGCAGATACACAAAATCGCTGTTTCCCAAGATGCCCTCGATTTCCTCCGATTTCAGAAAATCGCCCACGTTCTGTGTCAGTCCGGTGGGTATCCCGCCCCATTTCCTGAACCTTTTCCAAATCTCCACTGAATAAATGGCGGTCTGCTTTTCCTTTAAAAGCAAATGGAACTCATCACAGTAGTACCTTGTGGCAACCCTGCGCTCCCGGTTCTGCGACACCCTGTTCCATACTGCATCCTGCACGATCAACATTCCAAGCTCTTTGAGCTGGTTCCCCAAGTCACGAATGTCAAAACACATAATACGGTTCTGTGCGTCCACGTTGGTTCGGTGGTTAAAATAATTCTGTGAGCCATGCACATAAAGTACAAGGCTGTTGGCAATCCTGACTGCTTTCTGCTTTGCTTCCCTCTGCATTTCCGGCGCTACATCTTTCGGCTCATACTTTAACAGCGCATTGTACAAGTCCTCCAAAATGGGCATATTCTCCGGTTTTGGTTCGTCAAAATATTTGTCGTAGATATGCTTAATGCAGGTATCAATGATGCCCTTCTCATCGTTCTCAAGACCGTTTTTCCCTCCGGCAATCAGGTCACACAGCGTAATCAGGAAATCGCTCTTTAATTTCAGCGCTTCCTTGTCCCCTTTATGGGAAAGCTGAATGTCCATCGGGTTAAGGAAGTCCCTTGAATTGGTGGCAAGCCTTACCACCTGCCCATGAAGCGCCTGCACTAACGGGAAATACTCGCCCTCCGGATCGCAGATAATAATATCGTCCCTTGTGATAAGGAAACAGGATAAAATCTCACGCTTTGCGCTGAAAGATTTGCCGCTTCCCGGCGTACCCAGAATTACACCGTTCGGTGTGCGCAGCCTTTTCCGGTCTGCCATAATCATGTTGTTGCTGAGTGCGTTCAGACCGTAATAAATGGCGGGTGCGGGCATGAAAAGCTCCTGTGTGCAGAACGGAACAAGGACAGCGGTACTCTTGGTTGTCAGATTTCTCTCTATTCCTGTATCATTGCACCCAATCGGCGCACTCGCCATCAGTCCCTGTTCCTGTAGATACTGCAAACATCTGAGGTTACAGTTTGCCTGCTGTATAATGCCGGACACCCTCTGCGTGAGGTTTTCAAGCTCCCTCTTTGTCCTCCCGTAACAGGTAACCAAAAATGTCATTTTGATAAGTTTCTGATTGCTTGTGTTTAAGTCATCAAGCAGCTCCAGCGTGTCCTTCTCGTATGTCACGATGTCCGTCGGGAGAATGTCCATATCGTAACCGCTACGCACCGCTTTCTTCTGTTCCTCAATCTTATTTTTCTGAATGTCGGTCAGTGCACGTTTTAACATCTTAATCGCTTCCACCGGATCAAATGTCTGCATATGCATGGTAAGCGTGAGGTTATCGTCAATGTCCAAGAGCTTTTTCAGCAGCTCGTCCGTAAACCTCGGCGCAATAATGTCAAGATAGGACACGCTGCCATAAATGCTGCCGGACTTGAACCTGCTCGGATAGCGGAAATCAAACCCCGGCGGTGCAATATAATCCTTGACCGACTTCCCAGACTCTGACAGCTCCTTGAATGAAAAACGGAAAGGCTCCATCGTACCCTGATTGAAATACTCATGCAAGATGCGAAGCCTTTCCTTCCCGTCAAGTCCTCTTGCGTTTGTGCCGATATTGTTCAGATTATGTATTACGTCTTTTTCGATGTTGTTCAGCTTGCTTTTTGCTTCTTTGAAGCCTGTGCTTTCCACACCAAAAATAAGGTACTTGGACTTGATGATGCCGTTGTTTCCCTTTGCCGACTGGTGCTTTAGCATCTGCGTGTATTCCTCCCGGATATCATCAAAATCATCGTCCTGTAATGAAATGTCAAACTGCTCCGCAAGCGCCTGTTCGCTGACCTGCCTGTTGAATAAAAATAGCTGGAACTTTATGGACGGATCAAAGTAATTGATGAGCTTGCTGTATTCCTCCAGAATATCGCCCTGATCCTCCACCTCCAGCAGGTCATAGTTAATGTCAAAAAATTCCACCATTTTTGTAAAATAGGTGTCTGTCACCTGACAGATACCGTCCCGGTACATTTTTTTGAATGTTATCGTTTTCTGTGCGGTATCCGGCTTTGCCTGCTCCCTGCTGTTCCCGGCAAGGATACGTTTAAGCTGTGCCAGCCGCTTCTTCTCGGAAAAAGTAAGCCCCGCCTTTTCCGGTGTCTGTCTATTTTTTTCCGGCTTCCGCTTTTCTGCTTCCGCCTTTTGCCTTTTCTTCAAGGGAACGTACCTCCTTCCTGATTCTTTCCCGTTCCTCCAACTGCTTGTAGAGGTTTTCCGATTTATACGGTCTGATCCCCGGCGTCAATATTTTCTGCCTTAACAAGAAATATAAGATTTTCTCTGCGGGGAAACCGTCCTTTTCATACATTGCCAAAAAGAAGAATGGCAGCATTGCGCCCACCATGATGAGCGCCGCCCCCTGTGTCCCCAATACCCCTTTTGTAAGGAAATATAAGGGAACGCCCACAAGGGCAGCGCCGGAAAAGCAGATGATCTGCCTTTTGGTAAGGTTTAATGCTACTTTTGTCTTGATTCCACTCAGGTCTTTCGGCACTGGTACTGAAATTGCCATAGTCTGCTCCTTTCGTGGGCAATGCCCGCTAAACGCAATGCTTTCTGTTTAGTGGGCATTGAAAATAGATTTTGATAAAGAGCCTGTCTTGAACAGGCTGAAACAGAGGATTACGGTATAAGCTGCCACCGACCACAATGCGCTGTGCAGATTTCCCGCTACTGCGACGCTTGCCACAAGCACTGCGTAGATTGCCACGCACACCATGATAAAGAACCCCTGAAACGCAAGTGCGATAAGCCCTTTTAAATAATTTGTCCCGATTGTGCCCCATTCCCGGTTGGTAACCGTTGCCGCCGGGATTGGCGCTACTGACACATAAAGGTATATTTCTATCATACGCCCGTACAGAATGACGGTTATCAGTACAGACATAATCTTCATGCATAAGCTGATTACTGCTGTTTCCAATCCAAGACAGACCAGTTCCCCAATCTCCATGTTGTCTATCTGGCTGTTAAACATGGAAGTCAGCGTTGCTTCCACATCAAGGCTTGTCGAGCCTGATATGGAAGCTGCCGCCTGTGTCACCACATGGCTTCCCACGTCGAATACCGCCATGACAATATCAAAAGTCTTGGAGAGCAGCATGACAGCGATGCAAGCCTTAAATAAAAAACGGAAGAACAGGCTTGTATCAAAGTCGTGCATATTGTTCTTGTCTATTACCATTGTTATCAGCTCATAAATCAGCACAAAACTGATGATCATTCCCGCTATGGGGACAATGACATTCTCCGACAGTGTTTTAACCATGTTGAAAATGCCGGAGTTCCATGCGCTGGGTGTGGTTGCAACCTCTCCCGCAATCGTGCCTACCTTGTCATTGACATCGGTAAACATGGTGTCGAGGTTAGACAGCACCCACCCTTTGAGTATATCCTTTATGAACTCAGTAATTTTTTCTATAATGCCGCCCATTTATCTTATGAGAACAGCGTGGAGAGCTGTGGGATCACCGTCTGCGCCACAATGATAATGCCACCGCCTGACATAAGCTGCTTGATGCCCTGACTCTTTGCACCCGGATTGTCATTTCCATATCCCTCAAGCAGATTGATGACGCCCCATACGCCTACGCCTGCCCCGATTGCTGTCACTACTGTCTTTAATCCTGTTACTGCTGTTGAAAAAAATGCCATTTTAATTTACCTCTTTCTTTCCTCAAAAATTTTTTTTGATAAGCTGTGAAAGAGTTTTTCGTGTAAAATGCCCTGCCTTATGCTAAAATAAAGACAGGGCAATCCATTAGGAAGAACCCTGCGGGCATCCGGTACATTCAGTTTGGCGATTGGCTGTGCCGGGTGCTTTGTTTCTGTCCTTTCCCAAGTACATTCAAAACTCCGTTTCTTAACTTCTAGACTTTTTGTCCAAAAGTTTTGTTGCTTGTTTACAAGTTCCATATTCAGTTTTTCAATATTCAGTTGTCATGCTTCAATCACGCCCGCATCCTCCACCTCATCAACGGTGTCATTGTCCCTGACTTTTGCTTTGCACAGGTTCTTTACATATTTTTCGATGTCAAAGGCGTTCTTTTCGTCATAGTCGGACAGAAGGCGGTACTGCTTGTGCTTTGTAATGTCAAACTTGTCGGAGAAGAAAGGTCTTACCCCTCTAAGCTGCATGATGCACTTTCCCCCGTCCATGACCGCAATCTCGTCTTGGCTCATAAGCTCTTTGACACATTGTCAAGTGAAGAATTCATTCCTTTTGCTTTTTCATACACGGAATCTTGTAGATGTTCT